>NZ_JANUXT010000002.1:0-400025 GCF_024814515.1 Corynebacterium sp. ES2775-CONJ
TCACAGCCAAAACCGATCATGCCAACAAACAGCTCATATCTTCGGTCAAAAACCAAGCAAGCCACACTCACCGGCCACCAAAAACACCACACCATTCACCAACACAACCCAACTGCAATCAAAAAAAACAAAAAAACAATTGGCACACTATTGAGTTCTCAAACAACACACGTACGCTCACCAAGAGATATTGGAACCACTGACTGAAGCGACTCGCTTAAACTTAATAACTTCCTCCGATTTTGTCAAATCGACAGAGTCAAAGTTATTTGCATCTACGCTAAGCTCCTTCAGTTAGGCTCTCGCGCTGACTGTGGATACTTTAGAACACGATGCACTATGGTGCAAATCTGGTCGTCTGTCACCGTAATAAATCGATTTCGTACAGGCCTTTTGCCCCTTTTGGGAAATTGAATACCACCGCATCGACGGGGACTAATTGGCCTGGTTTTTTAGAGGGACTATAGACTATTGAACCCACACATTGACCACTCCGAGGCTCCCCTTTTACCTTCTCCTTCATCGACCGTTGCAAACCTGATCCTCTCCGGCTTCGAGGTTCAACTTATTCAACACCAGGCGGCTCGTGCCGGTAAACACCCTTGTCTCCTACCTGATCTGACGCTAAGAATGAACATACAAGATCTACCTCAGTTAGTCCGGCTCTTCATTACTATCCTCACCAGCCTTATGTCGGGGTGGTTCAGGAATCACGTATGCCTCGAACTCGTGGTCTAGTGATAACAGGCCAAGCGCCCGTCTGGCCCATCTATAACAGTAACTTGAGTATTGAAAATGGAACTGAGAATATCACTGTTAATGACCTCGTCGACTGACCCAAACGCAACAATTTTTCCGCTCTTACAGGCCACCACATAGTCCGCGTAGCGGGCGGCAAAGTTTATATCATGCAGGACAACGATAATGGTCCTCCCTAAAGATTTAGCAGCCCGGTGTAAGTGGCGCATCATATCGACAGAGTGAGCAATATCCAGGTTATTCAAGGGTTCATCCAGCAGAACATACTCTGTCTCCTGCGCCAAAACCATTGCCACATAGGCCCGCTGGCGCTGGCCGCCTGATAGTTGATCCAGGTACCGATTTTGAAGATCCTTGAGGTGAAAAAACTCGATATATTTTGTGATTATCTTTTCGTCGTCAGAGTTTAGCCGACCTTGGGAGTAAGGAAAGCGCCCAAAGCCCACTAGTTGGCGCACCGTGAGTTTGGTGACAAAGTGGTTTTCTTGACGCAGGACAGAAAGGATTTTCGCCAAATCTTTCGACTTAGTGGTGTGGACGTCACAACCACCGACGGTGATCTGGCCAGCATCGCAGTCTAAGAGCCTGCCGATCATTGTCATGATCGTGGACTTTCCCGCTCCATTGGGGCCGATAAGGGCGGTTATCCCGTGCGCTGGAATTTTAGCGGTGATGGGGCCAATAGTGGTTTCCCCCGCGTAGCTTTTGACAACATCTTTTAGCTCAATCACAGCCGACCTCTTCTTAGGATTACTAATAGGAAAACGGAGCCACCCACCAACTCGATGATGATGGAAACTACCCCCTGGGCATTGAAAATATGGCGCAAAATAAAATAAGCACTGGTCAAAACTAGGAAGCTGATACCAATGGCCATAGGATAGATGAGCCGATGATCATAGGTATCTGTGGCCTGATACGCCAACGTTGCTACCAGGAAACCGAGGAAAGTCATTGGCCCCACCAATGCGGTTGTACACGCCATCAGAATTGCTACCAGAACTAGAGTGTAGATAGCGTTTGCCTTATGATTTACCCCTAAGTTTCGGGCCATATCCGGGCCTAAGGATATGACGTTCAAGCGACGCGCGTTGAAAAAGAGCATTCCCGTAGCTACAACAACCAAAGGAATGGCCACCGGGTAAAATTCCGTCTCAGCATTACTAACCGAACCGAAGAGGCGCGCGGTGAGAACATCGAATTCACTGGGAGTTAACATGCGCTGCATGAAGGCGGAGAGGGAACCAAGGCCGCCTCCGATAACCACACCAACTAAGAGCATGGCGTGCATATTGTGGGTACTCCGGGTCAATAGCCAGCTATAAAGCAGTAAACA
The DNA here is from genome assembly GCF_024814515.1 of Corynebacterium sp. ES2775-CONJ. NCBI lineage: Bacteria > Bacillati > Actinomycetota > Actinomycetes > Mycobacteriales > Corynebacteriaceae > Corynebacterium > Corynebacterium sp. ES2775-CONJ. The sequence continues at coordinate 2,096 of NZ_JANUXT010000002.1, forward strand.
CAGTGCTACCATCACAGCCATTTGCAAGAGGAAATTAGACATAGTCCGAGCTTGGTTGAGCCCGGCTGAGCCTAAGAAGAAAATAGTCGCCGTGTGAATAGTTACGTAAAGAGATTCGAACCCCATTATTGAGGGGGTGAGAATTCGGTTATTGGTCACCGTCTGGAAGGACACCGTAGCCATAGCCTGACACACTGCAACTATGGCCATAGCAATAACGGACTCAAGACGTCGGTTAGCAATGAGCCAAAACTTCTCCGAGCCAAAGGGCATGGGGTTGTTGTAGGCCAATAGACCAAAGGCGCTCGATAAAGCCAATGCCCACACGATTATAAGGACGACTAAGTATCGCTTAGTTGGCACGGGTCGACCTCACGATCAAGATGACAAAGACAACCGCGCCCACCAGTCCGAGGATAACAGCAACGGGCATTTCGAATGGCGCAATGATTGTCCGACCCACCAGGTCACAGAGCGTGACAATGCCAATTCCCAGAAGGCACACCCAGGGCAAGTTGGAACGCAAATCGTCACCTCGGATGAGGGATACAACGTTGGGGACGATCAGCCCGATAAAAGGGAGGGCTCCTACAACTACTGTCACTACGCCGGTGGCTACCGCGATCAGGCCCGTGCCGATCAGAAGTAAGCGGTTGTAATCTATCCCCACATTTGTAGCGACGTCTTGACCAAGCCCCACCACTGTGAGCCGGTCCGCGTAGTAGAAAACTCCGATGAGCACGAATAAGACAACCCACAAAACCTCGTACTGGCCACTATAAACTGAGGTAAAAGATCCCATGAACCAAATGCCAAGCTGCTGCAGCATCTGCATGGTTAGGGCGAAGAAGCTAGAAACCGCAGACACCACCGCCCCCAGCATGATGCCAATAATGGGAACGATGAGGCTGGAGCGCAGCTGCACCTTGCGCAAAAAGGCAAAGAAAATCATGGTGCCTACAAAGGCAAAGAGTACCGCTACCATCATGCGGGTGAGAACGTTGGCATTGGGGAAGAAAGCGAATGTAGTCAACAACCCCAGCCCCGCCCATTCGGTGGTCCCAGTGGTGGTAGGTTCTACAAAGCGATTTTGAGTGAGAAGCTGCATGACCAGTCCCCCCATGGCCATTGCCGCTCCGGAGAGAACTAGGGCTACGGTTCGAGGCACGCGGGTGGTCATAAACATTTCTCGACCATCGTCATTGCCTAAGATGTCGTACTGCCCCGTACTAAGAGAGAGAACCAAAAGAGCTAATACGACCACTAGGCCAATAAGCAGCTTCATATCAAAAAGCTTGGGGCGGGTTATTGTATCCATTATCTTCAAATCCCGTTGGATAAAAATAAGGCCGGAACTGCCAACGTGGGCATATCCGGCCTTAGCAGCTTATAAAGGTGACTTACTTCTGTGCAGCTTCAAGAGCGTCTGCAATAGCGTTGAGAGTCTCCGTATAAGTAATGATATTTTCGTTGTAGTAGGTATCCTCAGGGGCAACTACTATATGGCCGTTCTTCACAGCTTTTACGTTGTTTAGTGCGGCATTTTCAAGGATGAGCTTCTCGCCGTGAGCAACACCCTCATCAGCACCCACCACCGCGTCACGGTCCATGACGAAGATCCAATCGGGGTTAGATTCCGCGATGGCTTCAACAGAAATGTCATCGCCCTGGTGGTCGTCGGTCGCATTTTCCACCTGAAGCGCAGGGGTTAGGCCTAACCACTCGAATACTGGCCCGAAGTAGCGGCCTTTACCGGGTGCTATATAGCCAATCTCTCCACCGGAGGTGTTAGCAGCCATAACGGTCATGGCAGGGTCATAAGCATCCTTTGCGCGCTTGAGGGCTGCTTTGAAGTCATCAACCAGCTTGGCGGCATCGTCTTCGTGTCCGAAGAGAGTCCCCAGCGCGAGGGTTTGGCGAATGAGTTCTTCATCGAAGGGTTTGCCGTCCCGAGGCTCGAAATCAAGAATCGGAACATCCCCTACTAGACCCTGCATAGCTTCCTGATGCTGCTGGAAGCGCTGGCCGTTGATGACCACATCAGGGCTTGCGACCACAAGGGCCTCTAGGTCCGGCTCCCGGTGTACCTTCAAGTCGGCTTCAACGGTGTCTTTATTAATCTTCCCTTGAAGCGGTTTAGGAATGAGCCCTAGGGGTGCGGCCACGATGGGAACGCCCCAGTTGTCAAGGATTTCAAAGGAGCGGTTGTCCGTCACTGCTACCCGCTTGAAGGGCAGGCTCAGGGTGTGCTCGCCGTTGTTGTCCTCGATGGTGAGAGTGCCCATAGCTTGTTCGTTGGCGCCCTGAGCAACTGAGGCAACTCCGGAGGTAGCGGAACCAGCACCATCTGAGGCATCGTCAGCTGATGAGCATGACGCTACCAACATTGATGCTGATACTGCCGCAGCCACAGCTGCTTTGCGGAAATGTATAGCCATAAAAAAGCTCCTAAGAATCATGCGAAAGTATGCCAAAAGGAGTTTAACTAAAGTTTGGCTTAGTTTCAAAACTTTAGGAAATCCTTACCTATCAAACAAAGGCAGTCCTATGTTAAACAGGTACTAGTTCGCTGTCTCGTACCGCCGGGATCTGCCGCAAGTACGCACGCGAGTCACCTTGCCCCCTTTTTCTATCCCCCGTATCTTTCGTCCTACCGCCTCGACCAGCAGATAAGCTGCAGGGCGCTCCAGGCACCCCTCCACCTCAAAAGCCATCATGATTGGTGCGGTTCGACGGTGGTGTCCGCATTCACTCGTTGCGTATGCCTTCCCCACCTCTTGCTAACCAACCTCTTGTATTTGGGCGGGGGGTAACGGTGTCAGCAATTTAGTTCCACACTGCCTCCCCCGCATATTGGGTAGTGGGTATATACCAAGTTTTGTGTATCGTTACCCAGTCGCCGCGCTCGCGCCATGGTTGATGTGAAAAATAGTCGGCTGTTTTAATGGAGGGACACCAAGACCATTTTAGAGCCATTTTAGGGCCATTTTTGGGACGAATCGGGACGGATTGGGACAATCCCTAAGAGACCATAACCGCAGCTAAACAGCAAAAAACCCAGCTACTCAAGGTAACTGGGTTTTTCTCCGGTGGAGCCGCCGGGAACTGAACTCCCTCACCACTAAACACCAGGTTAAATGCACAAAATCAGAAACTCCATCCGCTGGTGTTGCGTAACTGTTGCGTAACTCGCGGTAAACACCTCACAGGAAGGCCGCCCAATGACCACCCAACCAAGGGACACAACAACCCTGCAGCGCACTACCAAGCGCCCCAACCTCAAACACAAAATACACCACATCGAACCCAACGGAACAGTGCACGCCCTATGTGGTCGCACCTGGAACCAAGGCAATGGATGCGTGATAGCTGGGCACCAAGAAAAGCTACCGTGCCCCGCCTGCATTGCTGCCCAACACCTCCTAAAGGTCACAGCATGAGCACCGTACCCCTACCAAAACCAGACCAGCCAGACCACTACACCGGAACATGGAACCGCGTGCACGTCCACACCCTTTACCCAGACACAAGTGCTGGAGTCTGGCACTTGTCACTGCCAGATGTTCAAGCAGGAAGCTACTGCACCAATTTCAACCCTGTAGCGGCCTGTCCGCTCCCCGGGAAAACTCTCCGACTGCGCACCGGAGGGTATTTCATTGTCGAACGTAAAGGCATAACCGTAGGCCGCCTCATGCGCTACCACCAGTTAATTGAGCTGGGTTACCACGAAACCGCGCTACAACCATGCCCAGACTGCCTAACCATGGCCGGGGTTGCTGCTGAGATGATCGGGCAGTCACAATACCCCGTTAAAACACTGTTAAAGCAAATGAAGACACTACCACCCCAACCAGTGCAATAAAACGCCTCAAATCGCGAAATTGAACAGGCAAAACACACCCCGCCCCTAACGCAATCACCGGTGGCGGGGTGTTCTTGCCCCAGCGTTAGACGACACCACTGCGCCCCTGGGGATTTTTGAACCCTAAAACCTCTTGCACACCTTCCCCACGGCTACGCAGAGCAATGTGCATTGGTGCCCACCCCCCAAACACTGGTGCGCGGGCACTGTGAGCTAAGGCCACCTCTCTGGGTAATAGTGCTTTTTCTGTAACCCGTACAGTCTGGGGGACTCTATGCCTTCCGGGGTCTTCACCGCAGAGGGTGGGGGGCACCCCCTCCCCCACCTTCCTGGCACCACAGTGGGCGATGCTGCTGGGTGTGTGTACGGGTCTGGGGTTTTTAGAGACTCACGTCTAAATGTTTTTTACGTCTGACCGTAAAGAACACTGTTCCACCGTTCCGCCTGGTAGTGGTATGTTTTTAACGTGTTCCGGAACTGTTCCAAGTTGTGATCCTTTCTTCTTGGAACAGTATGGAACAGATAAGGAACAGTTAAAAAATATTCTTTAACCTGGTGGAACACTGGAACATTGTTCCTTTAAGGTTAGTAGTAAAAATCTACAGGCCTTAACTTGATTCCAAGAACAAACCTTGCCCTTTTGCGCTCCTTCTTGGTGCTGTCTGGCAAATCTCGTAGACGGTCATTAATCCGTTGTCCACTAGCCGCGCGCAAATTCCTGCACATCGTGGCTTGGTTAGGCGTATTCCTATAGCCATTCTCCTGGTGCCACCTTGTCCACATTTTGTAGACCTCTGGTGTTCGGACTCTGTCGTTTTCGTTTCCCGTCACCTCCAAACAGTCTTCAATGAATTGGTGTGCTGTGGAGGCGGCATCATGCATGTGGTTAGTCATTTCCGCCATCGTGGTAGGCACTGTAAACCGGCCTGCCTCCTCCAGTCGTTTCAACCCCTCCAGTGCCCAGTTAAAGATGCCGGGCATCTCCTTGGAAAGCTTTGCCCCTAGGTGAGTGTCCTCATTGCCCTCCACGCTGCGTTGTAGTTCGAACATCATAAAGCGGGACACAATAGCCCCGGATGCGTCTACAAAGCGCGGTAGCTCATTGGAGGCGATAACGAACCGGTTGGATAGTTTCCCACTCCAGGGGCTAATACCCTTGCGGTCTACGGTTATTGAGTCTTCTCCAATGATGCCCAACAGCCTTTCTGTCATTACCTGGTTGTTTCCTGGTTTGGCTTCCCTGGCGTCTCCAATAACGGCTAAGGGCTTGCCAATAAGTGACCAGGCACCAAAATCACCGCCCAATGAATTAAGCGTGGGGGCAACTGTATTGTTCTTCCCTACCAGTTGTGTAAGTACTCGCAAGATGGTGCCCTTGCCCGCCCTTCGAGGCCCTACCATTAGCAGTGCTTTGTGCATGTCGGTGCGGCCTGAAATGATATACCCGGCAAATTCCTGTAGGCATTTTTCCGCATTGGGGTCATGGGCAAAGGTCTCTGCAAGGAACTGTGACCACACCGGGGTAATGGCATTGGGGTCGTATGCGTAGGGCAGGCAATAGGTGTTGAACAGACGTGGGGTATGCGGGTGCATCTTCCCTGTGGGGATGTGGAATAGCCCATTTTCCATTGCTACGAACTCCCCCGGGTTGCCCGGTAGTTCTCCTGTATCCCCTGCCAGCATGGGCGGGGTGGCGTTATCGGGTACCACGTAATCCACCAGCGACATAAGGGCATCGATGGTGTTATTTAGCTTAGATGACGTTGGTTTCCAGTCCACAAGGGTGGCTTTACCATCGCCCTGGTGTTTTTCATATACAGCGGCGTCTAACACTCTGTATAGGTCGTTCTTGAGTTTTATATGCGGGTTACGACCAAGTACACTCCTTAGCTCCCAGTGTGTGCCTTCGTGTCGCCAAAAATCACCGCGCCAATAGGCAAGTGTAGGAAGGCCGTTTGCTGTGTACAACTCTCTATTTAAGCACTTGGCTACGCGATATGGCTCACTAGGTGATGGGACTTCAAGCGCCCCGGGTTTAGCCTCTATTTCCCTGCGTGCAATGAGTTGCATATCAGTTGGGGCGGGTCTGCTTTGTGCGTTCATATTAGGCCACCTCCTTAGCTACTGCCCTTTGTGCGCTGGTAACTGTGCGCCGCGCCTCCAGCTCTGAGAGTCCAACACCCATTGCGGCGTTGATTAGCTCATCTTCGATACTGTGCCCATCTTCTAGTGCCTTGCGAGCTGCCCAATACAGCGCCTTGTTGCGGTTACCTTCAACAGCCTTAGCAACCACACCTACAAGCCCCTTATGTGATTTATCGCCCTTGTACACGCCCCGGCGCGCCGGGCTGGTGTGGGTTGGTTTTAGCGGTTTGAATACGTGTGGTCTTAGCCAGGTGGGCAGTTCTGGCAGTGCTGCTAGTGGGTGCCAGTGGTGGATGTGGTACATCCCGCCGGTGGTGGGGTGAATGCTGGGTGGCATGACCAGATAACCGGCGTGGGTTTTAAGGTCGATGCCTGAGGTTGTGGCACCTAGTTGGCCGCGTAAGTCTCTGAGGTAAGGCAGGGTGAACCAAAGGTGCCAGCCACCGGAGCCGGTAGAGATGGCTAGTGTTTCTGGCACATGTCTACCGGCGCATAAGTCTTTCCAGTACTGTATGCCGCCGTTTTTAACGTCAATGTCGATAACGATTACATCAGCTGGGGGACGTGCCCCAATGTTGGCGGTTGGGTGGGCAGCCCACCAGTTAGCTACTTTCTTTGGGTCACTGGTGAAACTCTTGAACCCATTGGGCACAGCTTGCGTTAGGGGGCGTTTACCGTCTAGTGGGCCTACTTCCAGCCCGGCGCGTGCCCACCGGAGTGCGCCTACTTTCGGCCATTGTGAGCGTTCCACCTGCCCGAACATGGTAGTATTAGGGTAGCTTTTTATGGCCCCCGCGTATGTCCCTACTGTGGGGGTTTTCTTGTTGCTCATTGTCTATGCACCACCCTGTTGGTGGTTGTGGTCGTGCAGTAGCCAGTGGGCCAACTTCACCAGTTGATCTCTGTCGACCATTGCGCCAACAGTCTTGGTGGTGGACCCGTGCTTAACCAACTCAATTTCTAGCACTTCATCACCTGGGAAGGCGTTGAGCGAGTAGTGCTTGACTGCGATAGTTGCGGTTATTTCGCGCTTATCTCCCCGGTTGAAAGTCAGTGCGAGGGTGTCCCGTTGTACCAGTATTGGTGCTTTGCTTGCCATTATTTATTCACCCCCTTGAATGCTTGTAAGGTGTGAGCTTGTTACCAGCAACAGGGTTTTATTCCTGACGTTCATTAGGCTGCATCCCCCCATGAGTCGGTAGGGATGAGTAGGGCATCTACATCAGCGGGCTTTAAACGAATTGCGCGCCCGGCGCGGTAAGCACGTAGCTTACCCTCTGCGATATTTTTCCTTAGCAAGCGTTCGCACAGTTGTGTGCGCTTTGAGGCTTGTTTGATAGTCTCAAAATCTGCCTTAACGGGCATTGTAGTCCTTTCGGGTGCTCCATGGGCATAACAAAATGCCCCGGCGTTACCCGGACTCTAAACATGCCTAGCCGTTAGCAAGAACCTATGACAGGCGGGCGCACTGCACCACACGAAAGTATACACTCCTGTACACATTAGGCAACAAGGGTGCAACGCTAGATATTCATCTCTATTGCTTTTCTTACTGTGCGAATATCGACCGATTCAACCCCTAACTGCACTAACTTCCACAACACCGGTGCCAGCTTAGACCCGCGCACTGTAAACCCGTCATCCCCGGCCTTGAACTTAAACCGCGTGTCCCAATCAGCACTTTTAATAGGTTCAATGTGGACGGTTTGCACAACACCCCGCGTATCCCCCGCGCCCTTATTCAACGGTTTTTTTAGCCTATACAACCCACCATAAGTTGGGGCATCTTCGTAAACCGCCCTAGTCTGCATAGACCACAGCCCCAGTTGCGTATAGCTAAACCATTCGGCCGCATCGTTTTTACTTCGATCACCGGGTGTTGGTGGGCGCCCCGGTCGCAATGTTGCTAATACCATGTGGTCACATTCTCCAGTTGGTTCACCTGTAGGTAGCCCCCCGGATTCCAGCCAAAAAGCCCCTAGATAACGCTCCCTATAAGTGATGTAAATTAGCTTAACGCTTGGTGTGGCACCTTCATGGGGTATGAGCGCATTCGCCGCATGTTGTCTTGCCAGTTCTCTTTCCCGCTCTGTAATGCCCCCAAATAAGTCGGCAAAATCTTCGTATCCTTGCAGAGACTCCTGCACTGCCCATTGAGTGGGCTCTAATTCTTCCATTACCTTTCTTCCTTTAGGGTGTTGCTGACTTTATCCATGAGTGAATCAGTGCGCCCGGCTCTAACTTTCATATACACGCCCAAGATGACGGACACATCTTCTTGCCCCAACAGCTTGCCAATCTCTTTCAAGTGCGCGCCCTGTTCTGCCAGCCGGGTAATCAACCAGTTGCGCCCGTTATGGGGCTTAATCTCTGGACTAGCCCCGGCGCGTTCCACAGCACGTTTCAAGATACTTCTAAAACTGGTGTCCATGACCATGGCACCCGTAGTAGTGGTGGTCAGTAGCCGCGCTTTGCGGGTGCCCTTATCCTCCACCAATAGCGTGGGCTGGGTAGGTGCATACTTCTCCAGGTGCTCTACAAACAGTGGCACATCAGTAGCCAAGATAGGCACCTCTCTGAACCCGGCTTGCGTTTTAGGTGGTTGCACAACCATGTGAGTATTGCCGCCGTCTGCAAGACGCCCGGCATTCTGCTTGACTGCCACCACTACCCTAGGCAAGGCACCACCGGGCTGGTCTATGACCTTCACACTATCGAGTTCAACCGCTAGCGCCTCACCAATGCGCAACCCGTGGTGCAACATCAAAGATGCAAGGACGCGATAACGCGCGGGCATGTTGTCGATAATCGCGTTAATCTCCCAGTCTTGCGGCAAGTACTTTTCATTGGGCTTAATCTTCTTCCCTGCCTCTGGAATATCCACCGGGTTGGCGTCCAACAGCTCACGCCTGACAGCCTCAGCACACGCCGCCTTTAACTGCTTATAGGCTTGCTGGTTAATCGTGTGCGCATCTGGGTAGCACCGCTGCACACCATCCCACCAGCGGTACACGTCCTTCTTGGTAAGCTCTGCCAACCTTATACCCCTCAAAGAACACACATCCGCATCTGTGGCACCAGCATCACACGGACGGGTTATGCGCACTCGCACCACCCGTCGGTAATTCTGCATAGTCGTGGCGCGCCGGGCTGTTGCGCCCTGTTCTAGTGAGTCGTGGAACTTATCTAGCCACTGCCCAACTGTTTCAGATGCCGCCGCTTCTTTCGCCGCGCGTTGCTCTGGTGGTGTCCATGTCCCTAGTTCGATGAGCCTACGCTCTGCAGCTAACCAGCCCCGGGCGTCTGTACGAGTGGGGAATGAACGGCCTGGGGTATGTCGTTTGCCGTCTGCCCCCGTGTATTGAGCGGTAAACCGGTTGCGAGTTTTGCGCACCGTGCCCCAATCACTACGCGCGCGCCGGGTGCCTGCCATGTCTGCCCTTCTTCACTGGGTAATCCATGCGGCAAGCGTTGCTTATCTGTTGCGTAACTGTTGCGTAAACAAGTCGTTTCCTTGCCACTCAATGCCGCTTATGGCAACATAGTATCATGCCTTTAACCAGCCCGGATACAACAAAACCCCCGGTAAATGCTTACCAGGGATTTTGCTATCAGTGGAGCCGCCGGGAATCGAACCCGGGTCCTACGTCACCGTATCAGGGCTTCTCCGTGCGCAGTTCGCGCGAGGATCTTTTCTCTGACTCTCCGGCTGTGACGAACAATTCCGGATGATGAGCCGCAGTTACAAGTGAAAGTCCTTATTCACCCCTTGTAACCAAGGGAATAAGCAAGTCTCTCTAGTCGATGCCGGGGTCTGGAACGGAGACGATTCCAGTCCGACAGACACGCAGGTCGCTGGCTATTCTAATTAGGCAGCGAGGGCGTAGTCACGCTGAGAATTCTCGGCGCTTATCAAGTTGCTACGACGCTTACGGTGGTCTCTAGCCTGCACCGGCACGCTTCCCCTGACGTAATGAACGCAGTCGAAACCAAAATCGACCCCGTCGCCCGCTACTTGGGATTGATGCATAATAACTAGCGGGTAGGGTCAATGTTAACCGATCCGTTCCCTAAAGGCTAGCCGGCTAACCCTGAATCCCTTTGATTCGGCGGCCCAAATCGCGCACGATCTCTCGCTCTTCGGTGCGCCGCTTAATATCCTGGCGCTTGTCGTAGGCCTGCTTACCTTGGGCTAGACCCAGCCCTACTTTGAGCCGACCGTCCTTGAAGTACATGCTGAGCGGGATAAGGGTTTTCTTACCATCACGCACTTTGCCCATCAACGAGTCTATTTCACGTCGATGCATGAGCAGTTTTCGGGTGCGTCTGGGCGTGTGGTTGGTCCAATGACCCGCAGAATATTCAGGGATGTGAAGATTGCGCAGCCACACTTCTCCATCGTCAATGGTGGCAAAAGCATCAAGAAGAGAACATTTACCTTCCCGCAACGACTTCACCTCGGTACCAACGAGCACAATGCCGCACTCATAGGTATCTAGGATGGTGTAATCGTGCCGCGCCTTGCGATTGGTAGCGATAACGGGCTGGGTCTGCGACTTCTTCTTATTCTTTTTCGCCATAGTTCACCTATTCTAACGTGTTATGAGTGCTAACTGCGCACATACCAACGCAAGGTAATTTGCGCCGTAATGGCCGCAAAAAGGATACCCAAAAGGCCCACGATTGGCGTAATAGCCCAGATATCGGCGCTCGTGACTCGGGCAATGAGTTGGGCATCGTAAAGCCCTGCCAAAGTGCGATCGACCACCCACACTTTGCCCAAAATAAGCGCAAGCCCCGAAAGGACAGCACCGAAGATAACGGCCACGATCGCTTCGAGAACAAAGGGCGCTTGGGTGTACCAGCGCGATGCTCCCACCATACGCATAATCGAGATCTCCTCCCTGCGGTTGAAGGCAGCGATTTGAACCATATTCACAATAAGGAATATGGCTGCGAGAGCTTGGATGCCCGCAAAGAGGAAGGTTGCATTCCTAATCGCGTCGAGACTATCGGTTGCTCCACGCAGATCATCGACCTGATCGATGACACCGGCAACTTGAGGAAGCTCACGAACGGGGTCCAAGGGAGTGGTGTCAAGGGGATCGACAAGGCGTATATGTAGTGCTGCGGGTAGCGCGTCGGGGCTCGTTTCCTCAACAAGGAGTGGATCCGAATCCTTAAATAGCTCCACGTAGCGCTTATAGGATTCCTCGCGGGATCGGAAAATCACCGACTCAACCCCCGAGGATTTCTCCAGTTTCTTAAGTACCTGCTGGCAGTTGGGGGAACTGCAGGTGGTATCGGTTGCGGATAATTCATCATCGAACTGCACCATAACTTCCACACGGTCGAGATAAATCTCCTTTGTGCGCTCAGTCATATTGGTTACTAGAAAGCCTGTGGCTAATAGTGCTAGCGAAATAGCAGTGGTGATTATCAGCGCCAAGGTCATCGTAATATTGCGGCCAAGACCGCGGACGGCTTCTCGTAGTACAAATTTCATTGTCGTCTCCTACTGCGCTTCCCCATAGACCCCATGGGCGTCATCGCGTACTAGTGTGCCGAGCCGCAATTCGATGACGCGCCGGCGCATATCGTTGACTGCTTTGGCATTGTGGGTGGACATAACCACTGTGGTTCCCATCCGATTGATTTGATTGAGCAGTACCATAATCCCGTCTGCCGTATCGGGGTCGAGGTTGCCGGTTGGCTCGTCGGCAAGGAGGACCAAGGGCCGGTTGACAAAGGCGCGGGCGATAGCGACCCGCTGTTGTTCTCCGCCAGATAATTCTCCGGGTAATCTGTCCGATTTTGCTGCGAGTCCCACCATTTCCAAGGTTTCAGGTACCAGTTGGCGAATTTTTGCTGGCTTGGCACCGATCACCTCGAGGGCAAATGCGACATTATCGTAGACGGTTTTTTGTTTGAGCAACCTAAAATCTTGAAAGACATAGCCGATCTTCTGGCGCAGTTTGTTGATCTGGGATCCCTTGAGCTTATTCACCTCGAGATCAGCTATTTTGATGGAGCCCGAGCTCACATTAGTTTCGCGGATCATCAATTCTAAAAAGGTTGATTTTCCGGATCCCGAGGGGCCGATCAGGAAGACGAAATCTCCCTTGTGGATATGCACCGATACCCGATCAAGCGCAGGTCTCGTGGACGTTTTATAGGATTTGGTGACGTTATCGAATGTGATCACATGCTCAGCCTACCGAAAGGCCTGTTATTTTTGTAGCCCAGTGAGGTTGATGTGACTCTTATTCGGCCGCCATTCGCCACCGAATCCCCTCCTCGAGGAACTTATCAATATCGCCGTCGAGAACTTTCGAGGGGTCGTTGACCTCAAAATTATTACGCAGGTCCTTGACCATTTGATAGGGATGCAGCACATAAGATCGCATCTGATTTCCCCAACTGGCGTTACCACCAGCGCCGAGAGCATTCATTTCATCGCGCTCTTCTTGACGTTTCAGCTCGAGTAGTTTGGCTTGAAGTACTCGCATAGCTGAGGCTTTATTTTGGATCTGGGATTTCTCATTCTGGCAGGTCACCACGATGCCAGTGGGGATGTGGGTCAGGCGCACCGCAGAATCGGTGGTATTCACGGACTGCCCACCAGGCCCTGAAGAGCGATAAACATCCACGCGTACCTCAGCGTCAGGAATGTCAATATGGTCCGTGGTCTCCACCACGGGAAGAACTTCTACCTCGGCGAAAGAAGTCTGGCGGCGGGCCTGATTATCGAATGGGGAAATCCGCACCAAACGATGTGCTCCTTGCTCGACCGAGAGCGTTCCATACATATACTCCCCGTGGATGACGAAAGTCGCCGATTTGATACCGGCTTCTTCGGCATAGGATATATCGTATATATCCACGCGATGATCCTTCTTTTCAGCCCACCGGATATACATACGCATCAACATTTCGGCCCAGTCCGCAGCATCAACACCACCGGCTCCCGAGCGGATATTGATCAGTGCCTCGCGCTTGTCATATTCCCCCGATAGCATGGTCTTCACCTCAAGCGAAGCTATTTCTTCACCGAGCGAGTCGAGATCTGCTTGGAGCGCTCCTAGATCCTCACCCTCTTCTTCCATGAGTTCATACATCACCGGGAATTCCTCGAGGCGAGTGCGCAAAGATTCTATTTTTTTAAGCTGACTTTGCACATGCGATAGCGAGGACGTGACCCGCTGTGCCACCTCCGCGTCATCCCACAAGCTCGGGTCGGAGGCCTGCTGCTCCAGTTCGCGCACCCTAGCCGCCATCTCGTCGAGATCCATCACTTTTTCGATCGTCGTTAGGGTGGTCTCGAGCTGAGCCAGTTGAGAGACAATATCAGGGTGCATAAGCAGATAGTTTAACGCGCCTAGCAAAACAAGGCACAATGGGACTTATGACGGATCACAAGAATATGGCCGAGATGATTCCCGCCATCACCAAAACCTTTTGCTTGAGCCACGACACCGATAGCGATCCCACTCTGGCTCAAGCCTTGGTTTATAACGCCGGGCGACTCGCGTGGCGTATCCGAGAAACGGGCCTAAGCATTGGATATAAAAGCAATATCACCGATGTGGTCACCCAAGCCGATCGCGCAGCTGAAGATTTCATCGCGGGCGCTCTGAGAATTTTGCGTCCCGACGACGGTATCCTCGGCGAGGAAGGGAGCAATCGCGTATCGACGAGCGGGAAAACATGGGTGATTGATCCTGTTGATGGTACCTATAATTTCACCTCCAATAGTGATTATTTCTGCTCCGCCTTGGCCCTAAAGGAGGGCGATCGACTCCACTTCGGAGCGGTTCATCGCCCCTCTATGGGATATACCTGGATTGGCGGTAAAGATATTCCGACCAAACGCGATGGACAAGAATTATCTCCTCTTGGGCCTCACCCGCTCCCCGAGCTCAGTTTAGGAACCTATATCCACCCCACCTATCTCGCAGATGACGCGGTGCGAGATAGATGGTTGAAAGTTGCAACCGAGGTAGCCACTATACGAATCCTCGGGGCAGCCTCAATCGACCTTGCTACTGTCGCCGAGGGGGGCCTGGGGTTGTGGATGCAGCATAGCGTGCACGAATGGGATTGGTTACCTGGACTTGCCTTGATCCACGGAGTCGGTGGCACTGGAGTTACCGTCGACGCAGGTGGAGTACTATGGTCGATCGCCGGGCATAGCGAGGCAGTTGCAGCTGCTCAGGCGTTATTGAGCGATTGATAATAGCTGATAAGAAAAAGGGAGCACATAGAATATGTGCTCCCTTTTTAACCTAGGCATTAGGTAGTGTGAAGCCTCGGCCGACCCCGCCTCGGACATTGAGGTCATTGAGAACCGCGTCCATATTGGTAGTAATTGTGGGCTGGAAGAATGGACCTTGGATGGGGGTGTGGCAAGAGAGTTGGTATTGCGGAACTACTCCGCCGGAGACCAAGCCCACGACAGCACCGCCGGCGATCACTGGGGCGCCGGAGTCACCTACGGTGGCACATACCTGACTCATCGAGGTTTTACTATCAGAAACCCATACCCGTCCGCACGTGGTGCCGGTTGCCACACCCGATTTACACACCATCTCGTAGTGCCCAGGTTGCCCGCCCAGACGCTGGGCAGTAACGCCATTATAGGAACGAGTAATTTTGGCGTTTGAGCCGAGCTCAATGACTGAATAATCCAATCCCTTCGAACCATGGGCCACCACGGTCCCAGATCGTCCTACGCGCCACGAGTCGGCATTAACTACCTGGTCACCTACCTTGCCACAGTGGCCTGCGGTCAACGCCACTTGGTGGCCCTTCTCATCGACCCCACTGGCGGTAATCGTGCACATTTGACTCTCGCCAATATATACCGGAGTGGAGGGCCCGTAGAGGGAAAAGCCCTCGCGCTCTGTAAATAAGGAAGCCAAGGGTGTTGCTGGCTGGTCGAACCATGAATTATTAATGCGGTTGAGCACTGGGTGAGGTTTTAAAGCCAGGAACATTGAGAGAGGATCGGAGCGCCAATGGTAATTAGGGCCATCGACTATGGGGCGAAACTCATCCCCCGTGCGTTTTAGGGTCTCATCCCCTAGCTTAAAATCTGGTTGCGGTTGGGCTTGCGGATTCAAATTTTTGGGAATGCCCTTACCGAGAGAATCCATCGCCGCTTGAAAATCTTGAGCCGCGTATTCCGCCTGTTTAAGTTCCCTATTGAGATTGTCCACCGCGCGATCGATATCGGCAACGATAACAGGGTCAATGGGAGGGAGTTCAAGACCGTGAACCTTTAAGTCGGATTGCACCTGCCGCAGGGTCTCCGAAGCTGTGGGGATCACAGCAGCTCCAGCGGGGGCAGTGAGGCCTCCCTGGATTCCCAGGGCTAGGGCCGAGGCTAGAACGAAACGGAAAGCGCGCATAGTGACAAAGATCTCTTTTCGGGGCGGTATGGATACAGGTGAAGCTAAAGAAGTAGGGAAGCTTCGCGGCATTTTCTATCATGCCACGAAACTTCCCTAACTTTCGTATCAACTACCTCAACAGGGGTGACTAGTTGATTTCAACCAGCGGCTGTCCACCTTGGACTGAATCTCCGACTTCTACGCGCACAGCGCCGACCACGCCAGCATTCGGAGCGGTGATCTCTGTCTCCATCTTCATCGCCTCAAGGATGAGCAAAACTTGCCCTTGCTCGATCTCGTCGCCTGGTTCAACCAGAACCTTGAAAACGCTACCGGCAAGAGGGGCCACCACGGCATTAGCGGAGACACCCTGAACAGAAGCATTGGACGGCTCGTTGTGTGCCGTAGCTTGGGAGCCACCAAATACGATGGGGCTCAGGGTGCGCTTCTCTTCTTCAACTTCGACTTCAACGGCATAAGTAATGCCATTGACGGTCACATTCAATTTCATTTTTTCCTCTTCCTAGAGCCTTATTTGGGCCCTGGCATGTGCTGTTGCACGGCCTGACGCCCTTGAGCAGCCCAGGTCCGGTGACGGGAGTAGCGGACCGCTTTGATGCGTCCCTTATTACCTAAGAATGCGCTGACAGCAGCCGCGATAGCGGTGATGACGTCCTCGGGGATAGCGATATCGGAACGCTTACGCAGCTCAGCAATTTCGGCCTCGGCGACGTCGAGGCGCTTGGTTAGCTCTTGAACTAAGCTAGCCAACTCTTGACTATTCATCTCGCTCATTTTCACAATCCTTCTCAGCCGGCATTAAACCGGCATCAGGCCGTGCTTCTTGGTTGGACGATCGACACGCTTATTGGCAAGGACCTCTAAGGCGTGCGCGATCTGCATCCGTGTTTCGGCAGGATCGATGATGTCATCGACGAGGCCGCGGGAAGCTGCCATAAATGGTGTTGCAAAGGTTTCACGGTAGAGGGTGATGAGCTCCTCGCGCTTTGCATCAGGGTCATCGGCCTCAGCGATTTCCTTGCGGAAGACCACATTAACCGCACCTTCGGCCCCCATCACGGCAATTTCTGCAGTAGGCCATGCGAAGACGCAGTCAGCACCGAGATCCTTCGAGCACATGGCAAGGTGAGCTCCACCATAGGACTTGCGAAGCTCAACGGTAATCTTCGGCACCGAAGCTGATGAATAGGCGTAGAGCATTTTAGCGCCGTGGCGAATAATGCCACCATGCTCCTGGGCGACACCAGGCATGAAGCCTGGAACGTCAACCAATGTCAACAGCGGAATATTAAAAGCGTTGCAGAAGCGGATAAACTGCGCGCCCTTATCGGAGGAATTGATATCGAGGACACCGGACATCACATTCGGCTGGTTGGCAACAATTCCGACGGTACGCCCAACGATGCGCGCAAAACCTACGACGATAGACTGGGCAAAGCCGGCCTGTACCTCAAGGAAGTCAGCATGGTCAACAATGCGGGTGATCACGTCGCGGATATCGTAGCTGCGCTTTCCGTCAACTGGTACGATATCGCGAAGCTCTGGATCTGGTTCCACGATCACGTCTGGGTCCACTACAGGTGGTTCCTCGGTGTTATTTTGCGGCAAGAAGCTCAGTAGCTTCTGTGCGATGAGAATTGCTTGCTCATCGTTGTCAGCGACAAAGTGGATATTTCCAGCCTTTGCCATATGCGCATCGGCGCCACCCAGCTGATCAGCGGTCACGTCTTCGCCGGTTACGGACTTGATAACTCCTGGGCCAGTAATGAACATATTGGCCTGGCGCGTCTGAATGATGAAGTCCGTAAGTGCTGGTGAATAAGCTGCACCACCAGCACACGGGCCTGCAATAATGGAGATCTGCGGCACGAGTCCGGACAGCAGGACGTTGTTGTAGAAGACCTTTCCGTAACCTGAGAGAGAATCGATGCCCTCTTGAACACGCGCTCCGCCGGAATCGTTGATGAATACGAATGGTGTGCCGGTTGTAGCCGATGCCTGCATCATTGCAGCCACCTTATTCGACTGGGTTTCGCCGGCCGAACCACCCATAACAGTAAAGTCCTGGGAAGCGATATGCAACGGACGTCCCAGCACTGCGGCGGAACCAGTGACCACACCATCGGCGGGTGCCACTGCCTTATCCATTCCGAAGTGAGTTGTACGGTGCTTTGAGAACATTCCGGTTTCACGGAAGGTGCCATTATCTACCAGGGCATCGATACGCTCACGGGCAGTCATCTTGCCCTTTGCGCGCTGTTTGTCTTGTTTATCGGCGCCGCCACCTAAGGTGATGCGCTCCCGCTCAGCGGCGAGCTCTTCGAGGCGCTGGGCCATTGTTTTTAATTCAGCCATGTCTTTTTCTCCCTTTTATTCGGCTGGCTCAACGCGAACGGTCTCTGTGCGACCGCCCATGGTGACTCGGTAGGTGATTGGTTCCAGAACAGGCTCGTTCTCGCGCTTCTTCAACTTACTTGGATCCTTGCCCACATTCTTTGGACCTTCTGGTCGAGATTTGAAGAATCCTGGTGCAACACCTGGGAAGAGGGCATTGGTGAGAACGTCCTCATCGGTGCCGTCGAAGCCTTCGAGCGTTTCGGCCTGGCTGCGCAGTTCATCCCACTCTGGCTCGAGTAGATCAGCTGGCCGGCAGGTAATAGCTTCTTTTTTGGTTTGCTTTTCCGCTTGAGCGATGAGTTCGGGATTGCGCTCCCCAATGCACTCACCGTAGTAGCCAAGCATGAGGTCTGCGAACTCAGCGGTCATGACCTTATACCGACCCATGAGTACGTTGAAGACCGCCTGGGTACCCACGATCTGAGAGGATGGGGTCACCAGTGGTGGGAAGCCAGCATCCTCGCGCACGCGAGGTACTTCGGCCATCACTTCGTCGATGCGATCGCCGGCACCCTGGGCATTGAGCTGAGATTCCATATTGGACAGCATGCCGCCTGGGATTTGAGAGAGGAAGATATTGGTATCGACGAGAGTCTTTGACTCGAATTCCTTATACTTCGGACGAATCTTCTTGAAGTGGTCGCGGATATTGATTAGACGATCCATGTCGAGGTCAGTCTCGAAATCGGATCCTTCGAGCATTTCAACGAGGGATTCGGTGGGGTTGTGGCCAGGGCCCAGGGAGAGAGAGGAGATGGCGGTGTCAACAACATCTGCTCCAGCCTCAATGGCCTTCATCAAAGTTACAAGGGTCACGCCGGTAGTCGAGTGGCAGTGCACGTTGATCTGAGTATCATCGCCGTACCTATCCTTGATGCCGCGAATAATTTCATAGGCTGGTTGCGGCTTGAGCAGCGCAGCCATATCCTTGAGCGCGATTGAATCGGCACCCATATCCAGCAGTCGACCGGCTTGCTCGATATAGCCCTCGACGGTGTGCAGCGGGGATACGGTATAGCAAATCGTACCCTGAGCATGCCCACCGACCTTTTTCACGGCCTTCATGGCGCGCTCGAGGTTGCGAGGATCATTGAGGGCGTCGAAAACGCGGAAAACATCCATGCCGTTTTCCTTGGACTTTTCGACGAATTTATCGACCACCATATCTTCGTAGTGACGATAGCCGAGGAGGTTCTGGCCACGCAGTAGCATCTGCAGGCGAGAATTGGGCATGAGCTCGCGGAAGGTGCGCAGTCGCTTCCACGGATCCTCATTGAGGAAGCGGATGCAGGCGTCGAATGTTGCACCACCCCAACATTCAACTGACCAGAATCCTGCCTGATCAATATCGGCGCAGGCATCGACCATGTCTTCGAGGGCCATGCGCGTTGCGAATAAACTCTGATGCGCGTCGCGGAGTGCTACTTCAGTCACTCCAATTTTTCTTGGACTCATACTTAAAGAATCTAGGGTATATGCAGGTTTTTTGCAGTCGAGTTGGGCAGAAATAACGGTGAGTTCATGCCCACTTTTGTCCGTTTGAGTGTGCTGAATCTTCTTATTGGAGATAACTTTTTCTTATATAGGCACGTCTAGGCAGGTATTCTCACCTTTTGGTAACGGGTTTCAAATAAGCAAAACGGGTATATTTGTGGCTAATCTCGCAGTGAATTATGTCCTAGCACACAGTTACTGAACAGCGTTTAGGTGCACTTTTGTACCACATCACGCCAATTCTCTTGAGGCCTATCATCAAAGCGACAACAGTCAACCTAAAATAGAGCACTATGAAACTCTCGACATATCCACTCGCAGCGCTTGGCGCCTCCCTTAGCCTCGTCCTTTCAGGGTGCGCCTCTACCACTCCCCCTGAACCATCAACCGACCCCTCGTCCATCGCCTCTAGTACCATGGACACCGCAGATCCAGACGGACCGCACGCAGCCCCAGACCGGCCACGGGCTCCGCTCAAAGTGCAACAGTCTTCCACCACTAACGCCACGATCTCCGACGTTGATCTCGGCAATACCACCGTCGGAAGTTACAGTGCACCTATTCGAGGCGTGCTAGTGACCCCGACGTCCACCTCCGAGCCCGCTCCTTTGGTTATTATCAGCCACCTCCGGGCTCCTAACTGCGGCGAATCCACGTTTGCGTTTCCCTGCCCTCAAGGCGAGGAGGAACATAGATTTGACCGCGGCATGACCTACCTTGGTGAGGCCTATGCTTCACAGGGCTACGCCACCCTCATTCCTGATCTCGGAGCCATCTTCTCCGGCTACGATGTCACCGAACCTTATGACCAAAACACAATGTGGGAAGGAAGCGTGGGCGCGCTACTCGCTGCAGTTAGGGAAGATAATTCTGGAAAGACCCAAACATTCGGTATAGATCTCACCGACAAAATCGATATGTCTACGGTAGGTTTTTTTGCTCACTCAAGGTCCGGAAGCCTCGTAGATTCAGCTGCCACCGTGGTGGGTGGAAGATCTCTGAAATCGGTTTTCGCCTATGCCCCCGCATACGATACCTATGATCTCGAAGCCCTCAACCCAGCTCCCCGCGATATCCCCTACCTCGCACTGAGCGGCGATATGGACCAAGATGTGGGAAAGTCAGCAAACCTTTGGCTCGGTCACTACCTCGATACTCCCCGCACCTCCCCTGCGCTAGCAGCTCACGCCCCGGGACTTGGCCATATGCTCATTAACCGCACCGCAGCTGCCGCTGAGATGGATGATCGCACTGCCTGTGACCTCACAAATTGTGCAGATGCCCCCACCCACGAAGAAATCCTCAGCACCATGAGTATCGACTTCTTCGATGCCACCTTGCGCGGTAAACCCACGAGCCTGCCTCTTAGCGCTTCAGCCCCGTTACCAGAAACTGTTGCGGACACTCCCATCACGTGGCTTGCTCTAAGCCCCGAGCCCGCAGCTTTTATCAACCACACGGAATTTAGTGGCGATAGTACCCCCTGTCATATCGGGGATCCGATGAATCCTATCAAGCCGGACGATCTGTGCCCCATGGCTGATAAAGGAGTGGTAGATATCCTCACTGGAGTTAGCCGCCTGACGAAAGCTAGCACTCAAACTAAAGTAAGCGGTGCTCGAAGCCTCGCTATCACGCTTGCCCCAACAGGTTCGTATACCGAACCCACCACGGTGAATCTCAACCTGCACCTCGCTGATGGATCACTCCACGCTATCGCCCTTGATCCTGAGGATCCAGCGTTGCGCAATCGAGAATCTGCCAATGACAATGGCCGCTATTCACTCGCAACCATCCGAGTGCCCCTCGATGAGAACGTTACCCAATCCACCATCGAACAAATTGATATCCTTGCCGAGGAAAATCCCGTGTACTTACGCGGCATCGCCCTCTCATTGGGAAAGATGGGGTAGATAATGGGGGGGAATAACCACGCCACAAGCCCACATAAACAAAACCAGTGAGGCCTTGGGGGTAACTACTCCCCCAATAAAAGGGAGGCGAGGGCAACCATCGATTGAGCTACGGTAGTTGCCTTCGCCTCCTCTTGGCATTTCACCCAAGATAGAATGCTAGAAATGTCCTAGATGCGAATTCCTAAAGTCTGAGCTAGCGCACCTAACTGCGGGAGCATATGAGATAGCGCCGCCATGATTCCGCCTACAACAGCAACGACCGCCAATACGATCCCAGCAATTGCTCCCGCGCCCAGCGAAGACGCTTCTGGATCCTGTTCTGGCTGCTGTCCCGGATCAGCGGGGGGTGCTGGATTCTCTGAGGTCTGCTCTGCAGGTGGGGTTGGTTGATCAGTGGGGGCCTCTTGATCATCTTGGTTAATCCCTGATCGCTTGGCTATTTCAGATTGAAGTTCCTTCAGTCGTTTCTTTAGCTCAGGACTAATCGCAAAGTTATTCGCCTTATCGAAGTCCGCCTTCAGTTCCTCAGCTTGTTGAGTTAAATCAGCATCATCAAGGGTACGCACGGCCTCAAGTGCTGAAGCAAGGTCCGTGAGGAGATCTTGCCGTTCTTTGTCAATAGCCTGCGACGCCTGGATGAACGTGGACTCTAATTGCCGAACTCTCTCGGTCTGGGCCTCGATGCCCGCCACATTATTGGCCCTTTCTAGCGAATTAATCTCCGCTAAGAGACGAGCCGCATCATCAGCAATCTTGGCAAGCTTGATCCACTCGTCAAAGAGAACCTTTCCGCTGTATCCCAGCACGCCGTCGACCACATCATTAAGAGCCTTCTGCAGCGGTGCCGCGACCTCTGTGGCCGTGGGCCCCTGAGGGGTTGCATTTGTTAGGGCATCGGCTTCGAGCGCTTCTTGGGAGACTTGCTGAGCCTGATCAGTCGCCGAATAGGCGACCTGTGTCACCGTGATACCAGCAAAATCACTGGGAGTAAACGGGCTTCGACCTGAATCTAAGTACTTTTGCGGCACGCCCCAATTAACCACTGCAGCACTCGGAATGCGGAAGATGAACTTCTCGTCACCCTTGTAATTATTCAAGCCTGACTTGGCCTGGCCTAGATTATCCAAACGGTTTTGGATATCCAGCTGTCGATCGGAGGTTGCTTTCAATTCGGTGAAATGTACCATTGCTCGATCAATGATCTCAGCAGCTGAGGCCTCAACTACTGGATCTACGCCGATCGAGCTCACATCCAGATCGCGGGCTCCCTGGAAATCCTCCGCCTGCAGGATTATCATCTCGCGTGCCGCCTGAGCGATCAAAGTTTGGTTCCTGGCATAGAATCTTCCAGCCCACTCATTCGGCGCCTCACGCAGCCAAAATGCCTGAGCACCTTCGGAGTAGTACGAGCGAGCTTTGTAAATTTGGTCGTATAGCTCAAAAGCAGCAGTATAAGACGCCGAATCCGACTTGGGCTCAATGAGAAACTCATTCGGAATCGTGGACCCACCCCGAGCCTGGGCTACCGTGTAGTCGAGGGGCTGAGCCAGGGCAGGTTGACTTATCGTGCCAGCTGCTAGAGAGCTCACAACCGCGAGACTTAAGATGCTATTACGCACCGCTTTCTTCATGAATGTCCTTTCGTTGCATGATCCCACGACGTTCATTTTTTTTCGCGAGAGCACACCCTTAAGAAAGGGTGCATTACTACAAGATACACACATATGCCCAATTTTGCTAAGGTAACCCTAACTAGCTTTGTTGGATCCAGCACTTACCAAGATTTTCAAGGTTGCCGCTGTCGATTACGGTGAGATTTGTTGAAGCTACATAGCTCCAAGTGTCTCGATCGCAGCAGTGCCACGTTTTCCTTATGGGAGGAAAGGGAGCTACACGGCAGTTTCATTAAGAAGACTTAGCCGAAGGTTACACCTTTACCTGCGCTCTCCTACCACGTATCTAAGGCGCGACCTGTATGAGTAAAAACTGCGTGCGGTGTGAGAACGTCCGCAGCCATCTACCTAGGTGGGTGGTCGCCAAGAAATTACCGAGGAACGCGAGTGATAAAATTATGGCTGCTTGTACGGTTGAACTTAGCTCTCTAGAGTCGGACAACATGATCAGAACAGAGAGACTCGGCAGCCGACGGCTCCGATCGCGTGATATCGCTCGATTGCACCAAGGTGGCGAGACGACATGAGTCGTAGCCAATTCGGTCAGCGTCCGACGGACACCGGTGTTAACCGCGCTAAAGCAGGACACCGTGAAGGTATCATTTCGCGCTTCACGCTTCTGCAAGGTGTGTGGCCCCAGACAACCCCAATAGACTCCCCCAGTTCTCGCTAAACATTGTTCTCTCGCCGTCGGTCAGTTTCCTTTTCTTGAGACCGTGCCCACGCATGAACTCCTCTAAGACTCTCAAGAACCTAAGCCTGGCTCAGTGATCACATTATTACGATTTACAGCTTGCCGTCACCGACCAGTGCGAGAAGGTCTTCAACCGCGAGCTGCTGTTCGGGATCTGCGTGACCATCGATAATATTGATCCCATCCGCGCGTAATACATCAACCGGATCACGCTGATCCTCGGGGTCGTGCCAGCGAAATTCTTCGGCAACCCTCCCGTCCCACCTTAGAACTCGGTACGCATTAACGCAGTCAGTGCACCGGCTGAGATGACCAGCCATCGCGACGGGCCCTGTTCCAACAGCCTCAGCGAGATTGTTGTAGCTCGTCCACCGCCTGGCAGGAAAAGCGTCCAAAATGGTGTGCGCCTGCGACCAGTCGAACCGCCTCTGATCACTAAAACTCTCTCTGTATTCTGCTAGGACAGCTTCCTCGTACTCGGGTCTGGCCCAGATCGCAACGGCTTGTGCTGCGAGTATATTGGCACGCCTTTCGATCTCGATAGCGTTCCAGGTGTCAAGCTGTCCGAGTCCCTGATTAAGCCGGAGTGGGCTGTACTTGAAGCCGCCTTCCATGTCACGCTTGTCTTCGAATGGGCGATCTGAGTATTCCGGGTTGTACCCGGTCAGTGTGAGATTGCCGAGTGTGTGGAGCAAGCGGTCATGCTCGGCTTTCCAATTGCCCCCCAGCGCTTCCTGCCATGCGGGGTTGGCATTTTGCGGCATGATGTGCTCGATCGTGTACTCGGCGATCGACACCTCTTCTTTACGGCCGTAATTCTCCATTTTTCGGAAGAAATAGCTGCGACGCTTCACGTTGTACATATCGGTTGACTTGAGTGCTCTCTCGAACTCTTCATCAGTCGGGAATCGCCGATAGTTCGACAGCGTCAGCAAGCGTGCACAGACGCTGATGACATAGTTATCCTCATCGATCGCAGCAGCTAAATTTGCGAAGGTCTTGTTAAGACTATTGGTAGGAATATGGCAGATCACCCGGCGGAACAAATACGAAATCACCGCATCTAGAATTGCGGCAAGGTCATCCTCACTGAGGACTCCGGCCTTGTAATCCGCGTAGAGACGCAGCTGGAACGGATACGTGACGGTGGCAAGCTGATCGACTTCGGCGAACCTGCGCGCCAGACCTTTTAGCGGTTCCTTTCCTAGTGCCATATTGGCGAACCATGTCGCATAACGGTGGAGGTCAGTGACCAGTTCCTTGCTGCTGACACCCGCGGATTCTTGACTAAAGGCATAGGTTTTGAATGCTTCGTAGATGTCAACAAGGCGTGGAATAGCGTTTGTCTTGACGGTCAGATAGTGACGGACGAACTCGTCAAACCGCTTCTCGTTATCCCCCTGAAATAAGCACTCCATCGGAAACCAGAACTCTTCATAGCACCGCTCCTGTTGCGCTGGTGGCAGATCCATCAGCACGAAGTTGCGAATGAGATCCGCCTGAGAAAGTTTTTTCCCAGTGGCATTCATTGACTCGAATACAAGCTGCGGATCATCCATACCGCGGGTGAGCTTCACATCGACCACTACAAGTTTGTCGAGTCCCCTACAGACGTGAGTCAGGTCGACCTCGGGATCATTAAGCCTAGCGACAAAGTATGCGTAATTGTCCTCCACTCGTGAAGTTGTCTGAGGCATCGGAGCACCTTGGACAACTGCCTTCAAGGCATCTCTGTCGCGTTGAGACAGCGTCAGCTTGAAGTAGTCATCGCCAGATTCATATTCATTGCGTAGATATTGCCCCCGAATCTTCTGTGGAGCGAAGCCCGGCTCGGGTTCCTGGTCATCTGCCGGCAGGGTTTCTAACTTGGCGGCGAGCGCGGCTAGTAACAGTGTCACCGTAGTGACACGTTGTTGACCGTCGATAATGAGGTCGGGTTCACGTGACGTGTTGGCGCCTTGGTCCCGCTCGATATAGACGATCGATCCAGTAAAATGGCTATTTAGTTTCTCTCGCTCACCAGCGCGGATGATGTCGTGCCAAAGCTGTTCGCACTCTGCCTCACCCCACGAATAAACACGTTGATAGATCGGCACGACGAACCGATCACTCTTTTTTAGTAGCTTAAGCAAATTTGTGTCGACTGCTTTCACTTGTTGATCCCTTCGAGATCGGCCACGATCTCATCGCTTAAGGTGCACCATTGCTGGACGACAATCCACGCGATCTCAGCGTCCAGTTTCGTCATATCACCGTAGTTGATCTCTGCTTTATTGTAGTAGTTGGCCGTGAGCTTAGTGGCATAACTGGCATCTTTTACGAGCCGCAAGGGGATCAAGAGATGTGCTCGAGATTTTCCGAAAGTAGCCCAATCCCCCATGGAGGCGCTCAAACTCTGCCGAAACGCCGGAGCACAGTACTCTACAGCTTTACCTGAATTCCTGGAATACGAAGGTGCAGTTAGAAATCATGGTGTGGAAAAATAAAATCATTTTTCATCAACCGTATCTCTGCGACCAATTCGGGACTTCTGTCACCTGAAATTTAAACGATCGAACTCGATGTCACCAGACTCGTTGTCGAGTTCATTCAGGTGAAGTATTCACCTTCCGAAAACGAACCGTCATATCAACATGCTCAGGATAAATGCTTTACAATTTCAGCCACCACCCCTTAAACGAAGACTAGTAGCACTGCGATAAGTTGTCTCAGTGAGCACGTTGTCCAAGTCACTGCAGTAAGCCCACGCGATACTGTATCTAAACAGTAATTACACATACTTGAGCGGATCAGCTAAGCGCTCGAACCTGATGCGATCAGCACAGTTGAACTCTGCTCGGAGCAAATGTGCGTAGCGGCTGAAAGCGGGGAGGCACACAAACTCAGCGCATTGAAGCTCCAGCCCACCGCCTCTAACTAATCGTCGACGCTAAGTCGCGTCGCAACCTCAGCCAAAGCAGATTCTAGCATCGGTATATCTGCGTCACTTTGAGCCCAGCGTCCTCAACTCGGCCTACCTGCTGCTGATAACCAACGATCTAGCGGTGAGATTGTCGGGCAAGCGAAATACTGAACACCAACCGGATATTAAAACCAGTGCTTCCACAAGTACACCACAGGTCTCCGATCGATCTAGTAGGGGCGAAGAATTATCTGGTCAGAGTGTGTCTCCCTTACTCGTAGAACTGCCCGAGATATCCGATTTTCTAAGGTTCTCACGATTGAGGAACCTTGGAGGACACTATCAAGGAACAACGCAAAAACCACGGTATTTTAGAACCGTGGTTTTCACATCGCATATTTAGTAGCGGGGGCAGGATTTGAACCTACGACCTCTGGGTTATGAGCCCAGCGTTAGGTCTATAGCCATAATTAAAAATGTTGTCGCTGGCAGCCTCCTGTAAACAACGTTTTTACGCATGTTACCGGTGTCGATACAGCAACACTATTAGATTCATTGACTCTAACGAAGAGGAATAGGACCACTTAGAGCCATGGAGCGCCACTTCAAAGCGGTCCTGTCAACGAAAGGCCCCCTATGCCCACGATCTGCACCAATGTCTACTCGACGACGCGCAGATGATGCGAGGACTGAGCGATTTGTTGCCGCTTTCGTATAGCAGCGAACATGGCGGAACGTGACGCGGCCATGGTGTCCACGTCGTCGGGTGTGTAGTTCGTATGGTTGACTTCGACGCAGTGGCGAACCTTTTGGCGCGTTGATCGACGGGAATGGTGTCGTCATAGAACATGCTGAGCGTGGTGCGCCAGCCGTGGGTGCGGAAGTCCATGTGCAACGACTCGAGGCACAGTTGCAACGTCATCTCCCGATAGAGCGCACGGATGGCTTCTTGCTCCTATGATTGCTCGTTTCACACCCATCCGATTACGCGATATTAGTCCACTCTATAAACCGACAACCCCCACTCCCCAAAAAATAGGCTTACACCACATCCAAAGTTAGAATATGCGAAGAATCATTCACCCTGGCAGTATCGTCATTTCGATCGGTTTCTCGATCACATTTTCGGCCTAGCGGGGTGGAGTATCCACATCATAGTGAACGATGATTCTCAGTCGTGTTCCGCGTTCAGTGATCAAGCAACAAAAGTAGGAGTCTCAGCCCGCATGACCTTATCAACCTCGCTCACCCAAGCTGTCTGGCAGACAGCAGATACCTACCTCCGAGGTGTCGTGCCCCGCCAGAACTACGGTGACTTCATCCTTCCCTTCACCGTGCTCAGGCGCATCGAGTGCCTCCTGGAGCCGACCAAGGCTGATGTGCTGCAGACCATCAAGCACACAAAATTCCCGGAAAGCATGTGGGAAGCCCTGATTCGCGCTGACCATGGCTTGTCTTTCTACAACACTTCAGAATTGTCACTGGGGATGATCGGTGGCAGTGATGACCACGTCAAACAGGGCATGCTCACTTACCTAGACGCCTTCTCCGACAATGTCCGCAGCATCTGGACCGCTTTCAAGTTCCCGGAGATGCTGACCAAACTCGAAGAGAATAACGTCCTGTGGGGTGTTGTCAAGCACTTTGCGGGCATCGACCTCTCCGACGATGTCCTCGGTGAAAACGCCATGGGCAACCTCTTCGAGAACCTCATGTACCGGTCCTTCTCAGAGAACGGGCAGGTCGCCGGTGAGTTCTACACCCCGCGTGATGCTATTCGCATGATGGTGGATGTCCTGCTAGCCAGTGATGATGATAGCCTCCACGGTCAGGCACCCGCACGTACCGTTTATGACCCAACCGCCGGCACCGGTGGTATGCTGCTGGTTGCCAAGCGGGCCATGGAGGAACTCAACCCCCATGTCGAGGTATCTGTCTACGGGCAGGAGATGATGGCCGAGTCTCTGGCACTGGGCAAATCCGATCTCATCGTCTCCGGTATTTCACCGGATGCCATCCGCGACGGCGACACCCTGGTCAATGACCGCTACGAGGGTGAACTCTACGACTACGTGCTCGCCAACCCGCCGTACGGCACTGATTGGAAGCGCTCCAAAGACGCGGTGGAGCGAGAATCCAAGATCGAGGGCTCACGCTTCAGTCATGGTCTGCCGCCGGTCTCGGACGGTCAGATGCTGTTCCTATGCCATGTGGTGCACAAGCTCAAGGAACGCGAGCACGGCACCACCAAGGGTGGACGGGCCGGTGTGGTCACCAACGGCTCACCGCTGTTTACCGGTGGACCCGGATCCGGTCCCGATCAGATCCGTAACTGGCTAATCAACGGCAACTTCATCGACGCGATCATCGCGCTGCCGACGGACATGTTCTACAACACCGGTATCGCCACCTACGTATGGATTCTGGACAAAAACAAAGAACCTCGGCGTGATGGAAAAATCCAGCTTATCGACGCCACGAGTATCTGGTCGCCCATGCGCAAAGGCATGGGCAACAAGCGCCGTGAGTTCTCTGCGGAAGACCGGAAGTTCATCCTCGGCCTTTATAGTGCCTTCGAAGACGCTGATCCGGAGTACTCCAAAATCGTCACCCCTGATGAACTGGGCTTTGTGGATGTTCCCATGTACCGGATCAAGCGCTACTCGGTGTCGGTCACCGATGAGACCGTTGCTGCTGCTATGGACCATAAGCAGGCATTCACCGGCCATGAGGCTGCAATCCGGTCCTGTGAAGGGGTGGCGTGGAATGATTTGCCGGCTCATTTGCGCACGGCTGCCAAGGCAGCTGGCCTGAAGATGGGTGTCGGACTGCTCGGCCACATCATGAATGCACTCGCCATCGAGGATGAGCACGCACCGGAGGCCGTTGATCACCGCGGCAACAAAGTCATCGACAAGGCCTCCAAAATCACTGAGCGAATTCCGCTGACTGAGGATGTGGATTCCCACATGGAACGTGAGGTGCTGCCGTTTGCACCTGATCTGGTGTGGGACATGGCTGAGTCCAAGGTGGGCTACGAGATCCCCATGACCAGGCTGTTCTACAAGCCCGAGGAGATGCCCTCACTCGAGGAGCTCGACGCTGAGATCGAGACTGTGCTTGAGTCCATCCGTGCTCGTTTTCAGGAGGTCAAGGAATGAGTTTAAATGCTCGTGAGGTCGGCATCCGCCATTACGCCCATGTAAACCCTCTCACCACCGAGTTTAACAATCTTGAAGATGGAACTGTGGTCGATTTCCTCCCTCTAGAAAATATTTGGTCCACAGAGGGCACGGACTATTCCAGAAAGAAGGCTTGGAAAAAGTCGGAAACTAGCTACACGCAATTCCGGCGAGGAGATGTTCTTGTTCCAAAAGTTACTCCTACAGTTTTTCATGGGCGGTCTATCATTGCCAATACTAAAACTGATATTGGTCTTGCTACTTCTGAAGTGCATGTTTTGCGACCAAAGGAAAACGCAGACGCGAGGTGGATTG
This sequence comes from Corynebacterium sp. ES2775-CONJ, assembly GCF_024814515.1. Lineage (NCBI taxonomy): Bacteria > Bacillati > Actinomycetota > Actinomycetes > Mycobacteriales > Corynebacteriaceae > Corynebacterium > Corynebacterium sp. ES2775-CONJ. The sequence continues at coordinate 32,089 of NZ_JANUXT010000002.1, forward strand.
TTTACAATTTGCTATCTAGCAAGTTTCTAGATCGCGCGCGCGGTGAAGTCTATGGTGTGGGCGGTCTACAACGAATTTCCGCGGGGTATCTTGGTTCTTACAAGTTGATGGAAACCAACGTCCGTACCCAGCGCCGCATCGCTGACTACCTGGATCGGGAGACCGCCGAGATCGACGCTGCGGTGGCCGACCTAGACAGGTACGTGGAGCTGCTGGAGGAGCGACGAGCCGCGTTGTTGATTAAGGAGACTAAGATCCGGGATTCCGTCCCCTTGACTAACCTCGGCCGTCACGCCCAGGTTTTTCTCGGAAAAACTCTCCAATCAGAGGCGAAGAATGATTTCGATCAATTGACTAGCTACGTTCGGGCCGGGAATATTCAACCAAATGGAGTATTCGCTGGAGAGGAGAAGAAGATGTGGATGTCACCGATTGAGATCGAAACGTATTCCATCGAAGCTGGTGATGTACTTGTCGTCGAGGGTGGTGCTGGATTTGGTAGAAGTTTGACAATGGAACGCGGACTTCCGGGTTGGGGGTTTCAAAACCATGTCATCCGAATCCGCCCCTCTGCTGGCTGGATAGGTAAGTTTCTGGATTACTCGATAAGGGCACATAAAGCCGATGGTCTTATCGACTTAATAGCAATTGGCGCCACAATCCCCGGTTTCTCTTCTGAACGCGCTAAGAAGCTTCCAGTCGCGTTTCTCAACCAAAAAGAGCAGTTGAAGATTGTTCAGTCCCTCGACGAGAAAAATGCAGAAATCGACTCCCTTATCGCCGAATCCACCAAGCTCCGTGATCTTCTGCTCAAGCGTCGTTCTGTTCTTATTACTGAGGTCGTTACCGGCCGGAAGGAGGTTCAATAATCATGGGTATTTCGTCCACGATGGAAAGGGCGTTCGAGGACACCATCGTCAACCATCTTTCCGCCCACGGGTGGCTGACCGGCACCGGCAATGCTGGCGCTAGCAGTAACGCCGGCTGGGACAAGGCCCGGGCGCTGTATATCCCTGACGTGCTGCACTGGCTTGAGACCCAGTACCCGGAGGAGTTTGCCAAAGCGGTCCCCGAGTCGTCGACGGGTGTGCAGCGTGATGTCCACATCGCCAAGCTCCTGGACCGTCTGGCCGAGATGCTGGATAAGGCACCGATCCTCAACGCGCGGACCAAGAAGGTCCAGCACGGGCTGCTCGGTACCCTGCGTAACGGCTTCTCCCACGCCCAGCGTGGCCAGATGAACGCCACCTTCGGCCCGATGGTGGCATTCCATCCTGAAAACCCGCTCTACACCAGTGCTGTCGAGCAAGCCCGTCACAACCGGCTCCGGGTGCTGCGCCAGGTGCCCTTCGATGTCACCGGCACCGACACACTTGATCTGGTACTCACCGTCAACGGTATTCCGATAGCCACCCTGGAACTGAAGACCGATAACACCCAGGCAGTGCGTGATGCCGTCAAGCAGTACAAGCAGGACCGCAAGCCGACGAAGAACCGGCCCCTGCTCAAGCCTGGCCGGGCACTGGTGCACTTTGCCGTGTCCAACCAGGAGGTCTACATGACCACCGTGCTGGCGGGCCTGGACACCTTCTTTCTGCCCTTCAACCAGGGCAACGACGGCCATGCCGGCAACCCGGCCAACCCAACTGGCTCTGACACCGCCTACCTATGGGAGGAGGTGTTCGCACCGGAGCTGTTCCTGCGTATCCTGCGCGACTATGCCCTCTGGGAGCCGTCGTCGAAGGGGAACAAGGGTCGACTGATCTTCCCGCGCTACCACCAGCTGCGGGCCACCGAGAAGGTCATCGACGACATCGCCGAGCGTGCCCGGACCACCGGCAGAGGTGCTGGTGGTCGCTACCTGATCCAGCACTCAGCAGGCTCAGGTAAGACCAAGACAATTGCGTGGCTGGCCCACCGGGCGGGCCGTGTCATCGACATGGCCGGCAAGCCGGTATTCGACTCGGTCATCGTGGTCACCGACCGCACCGTGCTTGATGACAACATCAAGGAGGGCTTGGACCTGCTGCGTGCCTCCGAGGGCCTGGTGGTCAACGTCAACAACGAACTCGGCTCCAAGTCTAAGACGCTAGAGGCGGCTCTTTCTCGGGGTGGGCACATCATCTCGTGCACCATCCAGACCTTCCCGGCGCTGGCGAAGATGATGGAGAAGTCTCCGGCCCTTAGCGGGCGCAACTACTGTGTGATCATGGATGAGGCCCACTCCTCCCAGCACGGTGAGGCCGCCACCCGACTGCGTGAGATCCTCGTTGACGTTGAGGTTCCTGAGGGCGAGGACATCGGCGCTGATGATGTCCTGCTGGCCATGGACAAGGCAGTGACCAACTCCCCGAACTTGAGTTTTATTGCGCTAACAGCCACCCCGAAAGCAAAAACCCTGGCCGCGTACGGAGCTGTGGACCCGCACAACCCTGACCGTCGTGTCGCATTCGATACCTACCAGATGAGTCAGGCCATCGAGGAGGGCTTCATCCTCGATGTGCTGGCCAACTACTCCACCTACCAGATGTTCGCTAGCATCCGTGATGCGCTGGGGAGGGAGGAGACAGTCAACTTCGGTGAAGCGGTCTCCGATATGGTGCGTTTCGTGCGCCTGCACCCGACCTCGATTGCCCAGAAGGTGGAGGTCACCGTCGAACATTTTCGGCGCAACGTCATGCACCACCTGGGTGGCACCGCCAAGGCCATGGTGGTGGCAGCTGACCGGATGTCGGCGGCGACCTGGTCGCACAAAATGAACGAGTATATAGCCAAGCGCGGCTACACGGACATGACCACCCTGGTGGCGTTCTCTGGGTCGTTGACCTACGGAAAGGGAGACGAGGCCATGGAGGTTACCGAGGCGTCGATGAACGGTGTGCGCGATACCGCCGGGCACTTCCGTGAGCATGACGAGGCGAAGGTGCTCATCGTGGCGAACAAGTTCCAGACCGGGTTTGATGAGCCGCGCCTATGTGCGATGTATGTTGACCGAAAGCTCTCCGGTGTGCAGGCTGTGCAAACCCTGTCGCGGCTCAACCGGGTGTTCCCGGACAAGCCCAAGCCGATGGTGGTGGACTTCATCAACGAGCCGTCCGCTATTCTGGAGTCCTTCAGGCCTTATTACCGGGATGCCTACATCGAGGACGAGATCCCCGCTAACGCTTTGGCGGATCTGGGTGATGTCCTGGATGCCGCCGCGTTCTACACCCCGGACGAGCTCGACAAACTGGCCGATGCCTACATAGCGCATGAGGATGCCGAAACCCTGCAGGGGCTGGTGGCGCCGATCCGGGCCCGGTGGAATGATCACATGCGTGATGCCCGTCTGAAGCTGGACAAGGAGGCCTACGATACCGGTAAGTCTTTTAGGGCCAACCTCATCAAGTACACCCATGCCTGGGAGTTTCTCAGCCAGATCGTCGATTTCCAGGACGCGCTGCTGCATAAACGGGCGATTGTCGCCGGTCTGCTGGCCAAGAACCTCAACCTCGAGCGTCAGGACGATGACGATGACTATACCGTCGGCATTGAACTGGTGGGAGTCTCCGTCGAGCCGACATCAGACGAACAGGATCTGGAACTGGCCGCACACGACCCCGAGGGGAAGCTGAGGCTGCCAGGCTTTGACGGTCGTCCGGTCGGCAGTCACTCGCCTGTGCAAGCCGCATTCGATGAGGCCGTAGACCAAGTGAACCAACTGCTGGCGAAGGCCGGTCTGGACTCATCAAACCAAGCTGCCGGCAACGCAGTTCGAGCAAGTTACGGCATCTTGGCGGCAGACACCACTGTGCAGGCATTAACGCGGGAGAACGACCCGACACAGGTAGCCGGCACCGACACCTTCAGGAACAAGGGACTCGGGGCCATCGTCACCGCCGCCAGACAGTCCAACGAGGTTTTCGAAGCTGTCACCGCCGATCCGGAGAACCTAGAAAAGTTCCTCGAAGTACTGGCGCACATGCTGGTCGCAGCACGCCAGGATGAGAGGAATAATGCATAGCTGACGTCCGATCTAAGTCACGGGTCCGCGACACAGTTGTGCTAACCGAAGATCCCGATGCGCCGCGCAGTTGCTCACGTCCCTGTAGTCACCGCGCTGAGTAGTACGCACGGCGCCCCACCTTCTGGACAGGCCCCGACTGGAGCGCATTCATTTGCGACTGAGCAACCTGGCCTGCGCCCGTTGGGATCTCGAAAGAGCCGAGATTGCGGTAAAACCGGTTTTCCAGACGCTGGGTGCTGTTCCCTGGCTGCCTACTGCACCATCTCGATGAACTCACAGCTCCCAAGGGGCCGTGGCAGTGGCTCTGGTTCCATCCGCTGCCGCCTCCAATAGCGGTTGCAGACAACGGCGGTTGATGTGTCGACTATGCCTTTTTCCGCGGCAAAGCGGCCGACCGGTGTATTGGGAGGCTCTGAGGCCCGCTGATCTCGGCTGACAGGGTCAACTGCTGCGTACCGTCCGTGCCTTCGGCCTGCACGCCGCTGCGTTTTTGCCCAGCGTCGTGTGGTTGGTCATGCCGGTGGGTGCGCTGTTGCAGGTGTTCGGTCTCGCGTCGGTGCCCGAGCAGCGTGGTGATATCGCGGCAGGTGTTTCTAACGGTGCGATTGCCTGCTTCATCCTCGGTCGGCTTTACGTCGTCGGCGTGGCGGTGGCGCTGTGACTCTCCCACGCCTTTGTTATATCCTCGTCGTCCACGCTGGATTCGGCCGCCTTGTCCAGACGAAAACTGCTGTTGAACTTAGCGGGTATATTGACGAAACGTTTGCGTGACAACGCGACAGGAGTGTAATAGGTCACACAACGCGTCGCGGCGCGGCCACCGAGGTTTTTAAACGAGCCAAGAGAACTCCACCGAGACCCTCCAGCACTTCCGAAGCAAAAAAATAAACCCTCGCCAGGCTATGGGCCTGGCGAGGGTTTTCTATAGTAGCGGGGGCAGGATTTGAACCTACGACCTCTGGGTTATGAGCCCAGCGAGCTACCGAGCTGCTCCACCCCGCGCCGAATTGCTTAGATCATATCTGATCTCCGCAACGAGAAACAACTATACCCAGATCATGCGCGCAAAGACAAATCCCCAGTACCTTCCACCTCATGGCAGCAAAAGAGTACTGGGGATCGGCTCCTAGTTGTTCAGGGCTTGGTAGGCAGCTACAGCCTGATCTAACTGATCAAGAGCCCGTCCGTATTCTTCGAAGGACCCGTCACGAGCCGCCTCGAGTCGGCTCAGAGCCTCGTTGATCGCTGTGATTGCTTCCGAAGCATTAGCAGCTCCTGGTACTGGCTTTTCAGCCACCCCTTCACCGCTAGTCTCTTCACCGTCACCCTCGACGGGTGTCTCCGTTATGGGTGCCTTACCCGTCGGCGTCTTGAGAGTTTTTGCTTGGTCGATATCTTGAGCCTCACGTGGGTTGATTCCAACCTGTGCGAGTGCCTCAGAGACTGTCGGGGCATAACCTACCTGGCCGTTATAACTGACGAGTACGCGCAACAACTTGGGGAAGGCGGAGTCTTCTTGCCCCTTGCGCTGAGCGTAGATGGGCTCTACGTATAGGATCTCGCTACCACCCACGGGCAAAGTGAGAAGATTTCCATTCTTAAGCTCGGTAGTAGCCTTCCACAACGACTGGTCACGAGCCACCTGGTCAGAGGACATCAGAACGTCTTGGGCCTGCTGGGGCCCGAGTGTCTGAGTATTGGTAGGCAATACGCGAACGGTGATCTTGCCGTAATTCTCAGGATCCGAGCTCGCCGCCATATGGGCAGCAAGGTATTGGCGATTCAGACCACGGAATGGGGTGATCAACTGGAAGGAGGGTTCACCGGTCTCAGCGTCGGCAGCTACCACGTAGAACGGGGGCTGAGCCTTGCCGTCAATACCTGAGGATGGGTCAGAGGGAACGGACCAGAAGCGGTCATTGGTGAAGAATTCGCGGGCCTCATTGACATGGTAGCGGGCAAGGATGGAGCGCTGAATCTTGAACATATCCTGCGGATAGCGGATATGACTCATGAGTTCATCAGAGATCTCTTCCTTTGGCTTTACGGTGCCAGGGAATACTCCTTCCCAGGCTTTTAGAACAGGGTCATTCTTATCAAATTCGTACAGCTCAACTGAGCCATCATAGGCGTCGACGACTGCCTTCACGGAGTTACGGATATAACCGAGCTCATCATTGACAATCGCGCGGTTGTCCGCTCCCACTCCGGCGGTGGTATCTTGCGTGGTCAGCGACATGCTCACGCGCTGCGCATAAGGAAGCGAGCGCAGAGTTGTATAGCCGTCAACAATCCACTTGATGCGACCGTCGATAACCGCCGGGTAGGTAGTGGAATCGGTGCTCATCCACGGTGCTACCTTGTGTACGCGCTGGCGCGGATCTCGATCGAATAGAATCTTGGAATTCTCATTGACGCGTTCAGACAACAGGATATTGATTTCCCCGTACCGCGCTGCAAATACACCTCGGTTGAAGTAATTACCAATGCCTACTCCACCCTTGCCCTGATAGGTATAAGTGGAGTTGTCCGTATCGTATTCCACAGCCGTATCCGAATTTGATCCAACCACTGCGTAATCAGCCCCATCGACCGCTGATGCAATTAGTGGGCCGTAGTAGATTCGGGGTTCATCGACCACGATGCCAAGTTTTTTGGCATCCTCGTCTGTTGTCTGGAGATCCGAGACGGTATAAACGGGATACCCACCACGAGTTGATCCCACGTCGCGGGCGACCTCATCGACCTTATTTGCGCGCGCGGCCACGAAACCATTGCCGTGGGTATATACAGTGTGTCGGTTGATCCAGTTTCGCTGGTTTTCGCGCAGCGAGTTGGGATCGATCTCGCGGGCAGCCACCACGAAGTCACGTAACTCACCATCGATGACATAGCGGTCCATCGCCAGTGACTCAGGGAATCCGTAGAAGTTTTTGAGCTGCTTATTTTGCGTGAATGTTGGAGAGAGGATTTCTGGATCCAGCAAACGAATATTGGACACCGTCGCTGAGTCGGACGCGACTACTTCTTCACTGGCGCGTTCTGCGCCCCAATCGAGCTTATAGTCCACCTGTTCATCGGTGAGCCCGTAGGCGTAGCGGGTGGCCTCAATATTGCGACCAATATATTCTGATTCTTTTTCAGCGCGGTTTGGGGTCACCGAGAACTTTTCTAACATCAGTGGCCAGGCGCTGCCGATAACAAGGGCGGACAGCAGCATGAGGACTGTCGAGACCGCTGGAATACGCAAATCCTTGAGGAAAATAACGGAGAAGAATGAGGCAGCTACCAGCACTGCTATGACCATTAAGATGATCTTGGCGGGAAGTACCGCATGAACATCGGTATATGACGCGCCCGTGAAGGTTTCATTGGAATTATTCAACAGATCAAATCGATCCAGATAATAGCCCAGTGCGCGCAGGATCATATACAGACCAGCTGTAATCCCCAGCTGGATGCGAGCCCCCATGGTGACGACTCCCGGGGCTCCTGTTTGGGAGTTTGCCAGACGGATTCCCCCGAAGAGGTAGTGCCCGATCAAGGCGAGGAAGAACGAGACAACGAGCAGAATTGACACAGTTCCTAGCATGAGCCGCAGCATGGGGAGGGTAAATGCGTAGAAGCCAAAGTCCATGCCGAATTGCGGATCGGTAACTCCAAAGCTTTGGCGGTTAAGGAAAAGTTGCACAACTCGCCACTGCTGCTGACCGATAAAACCAGCAAAAACTCCGAATGCCAGGGGGAGCACAAATCCGCGCTTAGCAACGAACTGTTCAAGTTGCCGTCGCGCCTCCGCAACAGCATCGTCGACGAAAAGTAAATTCTCGTGAGCTCGGGATTTGTAAGTAATTAATAAGGTAGCTCCTACGAATAAAGCTGCTAGGAGACCGAAGGCAAAAAATAAAGCGATTCTCGTCAGGACAACCTTATTGAACACACTGCGGAAGTCGATAGCCCCGAACCACAGCCAGTCGGCATAGAAGGTGACCGTAATAGGGATCAAAATGCTCAACAATGTACCAATGATGAGCAAGGTCGTCAGGATTTTTGGTGGGCGCCCCGAACGTGGGGTGGACAGTAGGCGATTGGCCAACGCCATCTCCTCAATTCTGTAGAAACTTTGATGATAAGGGAAGTGCTTTCCCACTTTAGTGGAGATCGAGGAGAAACGGCAGATGAGGTAAAGCAGATCTCCCTTCCACCTGTAGGCCCTGCGCCACCACAGACCACGGATCTACTCCCCCAGGAGCACGATAGTGTGCGCAGCGGATAAGATGAAGAAAGGCGCCTAGGCCGTCCCGGAACTGAATATATACATTTATAACGTGTGAGTTAAGGATTAAGGGTATGAGTGATCAGCACCGAGTAGAATTATCGCAACAAGCTTTAAATAAGGCGATGCTCGAAGCGGTGGATTTTGTCCATGCTGAAGGGTGGGACGCTTCCCCAACCCTCTTTGCTCTTGTGCCTACCAGATTAATCGCCCAATCTGTCGACACTTTCGAGCAGGACGACTCTCCCTTGACTCTCGTGGTCCAAGAAGAGCTTCCCACACATATTCTTCCTGGCTCGATGGAGCTAGGAGATTATCTGTCCAGAATCACCTGGCCAGAGGAAGTTTTAGGGGCCGTTTTAGCCCAGGAAATTAAGTTCCGCGACTCCTCCGATGAAGAGTCCGATGCGCCCCGCCCGGCGCGCCTATTATCGGGTGTCTTAAGAAATGGGGCGCACCAAACCTTATTCCAGATGCGTCCCTCGGCAGAAGAATTAGCCACGAAGGGCCCCTTTGCCGAAGATGACATCGAGTTGCGCGGGGGCGGTTCTATTGCCCCTGGAGTTATCGCTACTCTTTTGGCTGGCTTCGACGATTAACTGTCCTTCTCCTGCGATTGGATCACTATGGTTATTCACACAGCTCCCCTCCCCTTTATGTATAAAAGGTTGCTCGTCGCCACCTGTGGCGCTCTCATGCTCATCTCTGGTTGCAGTGAGTCGTTACCTCACGAGTCCACTGACTCCACTGACCAACCAACATTGCAACCAATACGCACTGCAGTAAAACCAGTTGGGGTTCCCTCTCTCGGGCCGCATACCCAGGGCTCGCAGCATCCCACAACGCATCCCACAACAAAGGCTCATGCGCCCACCTCACGGGTAGACACCTCGAGTACGCGCACACAGCAACGGGCGCTAAACGGCCCAGTTGAGCGCACTCGCGATGCTTTTTCTACGCTGGCGCCTGACTCTCTTTTCGCCCAATTTGATAGTTGCCAACCCAATGGAGTGAGTGATTCCATGGCCTGCACCGGGCCGGAGGTTGGGCAATTTCAGTTTTTCTCCTCCGACGCCAAGGCTGCCTCAACCACCCAGATCCTGACTGAACTGCGTTCTTCACGCGTGATGTACGATTCCGGCCGCTTTGTGGTGGGCTGGTCCACGGTGGGCAATACCGCGATTATTACGGCAATTGATAATGATCTCGGCCTTGTTATGCAGCAGATGGTTTCTACTTATGACGTCGATCCTAAGGAAAGAATTTCCACTCTAGGGCTTATTGCCGCGGTAGAATCCCCGCGAAGTCATTCCGTGAAGTCCATCTCTGAGCCCACACCGGAGGCCACCTCCGCGACTTCTAAGTCAATCGCATCTCGGGTGGACCCAGGTAGCTAAGAGGAAATTTTAACCATTATGGACGGTCGGTGCAGCTTATCAGCTCTTTACCGGCGGCAAAGTCATCCATGCGTGCTACGGCATCGGAAAGCGTTGATACTCCCACTACTGTCATGGAGGAATAATTCTCGCCGGTGAGCTCTTCGCAATTGCGCGCCGGGGCTAAGAAGAGTTCAGCTCCCGCAGCAGCGGCGGCTCGGGCTTTGTGCTTGATGCCCCCAATAGGGCCCACCTCGCCCGTATCAGTAATAGTGCCGGTACCGGCCACGTATTTCCCGTGATTGAGTTCACCGGGCGAAAGCTTGTCAATGACAGCGAGGGCGAAAACCATCCCAGCAGATGGTCCTCCAACATCCTCGAGGTTATAGCGCACAGAGATTCCCTCTGCTGACGACGTCACCATATTGACTCCTAAAAAGGGCACGGTCTCGTCGTAGGGATGCGCCCGCAAAGTCAAAGTTTTTGTCAATCTGCGATCCCCGCGCTTGATACTCAGCTCAATGCTATCGCCAGGTTTTTTCGCTCGGACCAGCTGTTGCGCTCCACCTCCAGTGCGTACAGGGACGGAATCGATAGCTAGAATTACGTCATTATCGCGCAGCGCTTCAGCAGCGGCGGAATCAGCAACAATACGCGCGATCTTTACGTCCATAGGGCGCTTGAGATAACGCAGAGCGGCGGTGGTAGCCGCAGATTCAGATGCACTAAAGGCAGCCTCATTGAGCTGTTTTATCTCGTCTTCGGTTTTTCCTTGGGGAAAGATCTGTTCAATGGGGATGAGCGTATCCCCGTGCACGATAAGTCGATTGAGTCCCTGGATGAGCGTCATATTGCTACGTACACTTACTGTGGTCATATCGAGATGACCCTGAGTTGAGTCCACCTCGGCGCCGTCGATATTGATCACCTCGACCCCGTTGACTTCATCGAGCGTATTAAACGTCGGCCCCTGCCCCTCTGCCGCATAGGGAATAGTCAGGGAATAATTGGTGCCAGGTATATGGTCTAATTGGGCAAGCGTCATGAGAATAACAACCGGGATGGCTCCAAAAGCTAGGGTTCGCGTTCGTCTGCTCACGGTCACTCAGCTTACGTGTAGAAGGTCACTGTTCGCTAACAGCATGTATATAGCGCTAGCGCTTATTGCTTAGATTTCGGTAGGTTAGGGACATGAATAACAGCGGTTTCGGTTTCTCCTTCAACTTCGGCTCCGACGATGATGACAATAATGACCGCCGAGAGAATTCTGGCAATTTCTCTGGCGGCTTAGGCGATATGTTCAATCAGCTCGGCGCTATGCTGTCAGGTTTGGGTAACTCCATGAATACCCCCGACGCGCAGAAAGAGGCCGTGAATTATGAAATGGCCAAGCGCATAGGGATACAACATCTATCTAGCCTTAAGCGCACCGAAAAAGTCAGCAGCGCCCACATCAAAGCGAGCGAAGAATCAGTGCGCCTTGCCGAATTATGGCTGGACGACGCTACCATCCTGCCGTCGGCTTCGGCCCGGGTGGAGGCGTGGTCTGCTGCGGATTGGCTGGAGAAGACGCTCCCGCAGTGGAAGCGTCTCGTCTCCCCCGTTGCCGCCCACAAAAATGAGGCGCGACTAGATACCCTGCCGAGCGAAGCCAAGGATGCCATCGGCCCCATGCTCGCAATGATGAACCAGATGTCAGGCGTTAACTACGGAATGCACTTGGGGCAATCTTTAGGCGATCTCGCTACCCAAGCGCTTTCTGGCTCCGACTTTGGCATACCAGTGGCGGCACCTGGGATCTTGGCGCTTAACCCCTTGGCCATTGAGGAAAGTGCCGCGAACTCAGGGATCCCCGCTCAGGAAGTTCTGGTCTATGTGGCAGCCCGCGAGGCTGCGCGCCAACGACTTTTCCACTCCGTGCCGTGGCTTGTTGAACGCCTAGTATCCTCTGTGGAGGAATATGCTGCTGGACTTGAGATAGATACCTCGCATATTGAGGAGGCCATGCGCGAGATTAATATCGAATCTCAGGATCCGCAGGCAATCCAGGAGGCTATGGCTCGGTTGCAGGATATGGATTTGGAACCGCGTATTTCCTCTCGAAATATCACCGCCACCTCTCGCCTGGAGAGCCTTCTTGCCCTTGTCGAAGGTTGGGTCGATGTGGTTGTACAAGAGGGGCTATCGGATCGGATACCGCAAGCTGCACAGCTCCACAAGCAGTGGATTAACCGCCGACTGACCGGGGGCTCTGCCGAAAATGTCTTCTTTGAGGTCGTCGGTTTTGAGATCGCTCAGCCTCCCACGGATGAGGCCGGTGAACTGTGGCGCAGAGTGACCGTAGCTGTCGGTACCCAGCGCCGCGACGGAGTATGGAAGCACCCCGATTTCCTTCCAACCGCGGATGATATTACGAATCCTGCAGAATTTATAGATTCTCTCCTCGACGAATCTGATTTTAAAGATTTTGATCCTATTGCTGAGATAACGGCACTAGAGAAAGAACGCGAAGAACAATCCTCTCACGAGGATGATCCGGAGAATCCCTCCAATCAATAACCTCCTCTGATAGACCTGTAGTAATAACAGATCTCCTTTGTGCCTACTCGTGTGGGGTAACGGGTGGGCACATATCACTCAATTGCCCTAACATATTAACCAGCACCAAGTAACAGTGCTGTGGCAGCCTGTCTCCTTCCCACCTCATCGTGGGAAGGCGTGGGAAGCTGTCACCCCCTTCCCCTTGTGAGGACACCGACTGCTATGCGCTTTTACGGCGATCTGATTATCGACCACCTCATGATCTCTCTGGGCGCCGCGATTGTTGCGGCTCTGATCGGAGTGGCAACTGGAGTTTGGCTCTCTACACGGCCCAAGATTGCCACTCCCGCTATTGCGGTGGTCAATATTGCGTATACCATCCCATCGATCGCGCTGCTTGGCGTGCTCATCACTGTGACGGGCATTGGCAATACGACGGCGGTTATTGCGCTCGTCGTCTATGGCTTGCTCCCGGTGGTGCGATCAACCTTTGTGAGCATGCGCGCCGTTGATCCAGCTTTAATCGAGGCTGCCAGGGGAATGGGCGCTACGAAGCGGCAGGTTTTTCGCACAGTCACCTTCCCCTTAGCACTGCCGCAGATCCTTGCCTCGATACGCACAATGGTGACCATGACTATCGCGCTGGCTGGTATTGCTTCTTTTGTGGGCGCAGGCGGCTTGGGTGTGGCAATTTATCGGGGTATCACAACCGGTAACCAACAGATGATTGTTATCGGTAGTGCCCTCGTTGCGGCCCTCGCCCTAATATCTGATGCTCTCCTGGCCGCTATACAAAAGGGCCTGACGGGTTCGACTAAAACACGGCGCACCACCACTAAGGGGCTCGTGGCCACTGGGGCTGTACTCATGGTGCTCGTGGCATTCTTTGCAGTCAATCTTGGAGGTGCCCAAACGGTGCGTATTGCTACTAAACCAAATACCGAGAATCTTATTCTGGGTAAAATAATGCAGCGCATGATCGAGGAGAATTCCGATTACTTGGTGTCCATGACCGACGGAGTTGGCGGTGGCACCAGCAATATCCAAAGCGGCATGAAGGCCGGGGACTTCGATATGTACCCCGAATACACAGGAACTGCTTGGCAGGTGATCCTAAAAAATTCGCGCGCTTATGATGAATCTCAGTTCGCCGAACTCAATGATGGGTTGCGCGCCCAGGTCGGCCAAGAGTTCAACCCCATGTTCGGCTTCAATAACACATATTCAATTGCGGTCAATGCTGAACTAGCCAAAAAATACTCCATTAAGACCTTCTCAGATCTCACCCGGGTAGCTCCGTCGATGAGCTTTGGTGCGGAATACGATTTCTATGAGCGTGAGGATGGTTATGACGCTCTCGCGGAATTCTACGGTCTAAGTTTCAAAAACACCGTGGATATGGATAACGGTTTGAAATACCAGGCTATTTTGGATGGCAAGATTGATGCCATCACCGTTTTCACCACTGATGGCCAGCTAACGGATCCGCGCATTGTGGTCCTTGAGGACGATAAAAACTTCTACCCCTCCTATGAGGCGGGAGTTCTTAGCCGTATAGATTTTGTGAGAGAAAATCCCGAGATCGCTCAGATCCTCAGCCCACTGCAGGAACTGATCGATGAAGCGACGATGGCCAACTTAAACAACCAAGTTGAAGTTGAGGGAAAGACTGTGGCTGAAGTTGCCGAAGAATTCGCGGTGAACAACAAATTGATTGGAGCCTAGAAGACATGTCTACCATCCGCTATGAAGATGTCAGCCTTTCATTCGGCGATAATCATTTGCTCACAGACCTCAATCTGGAAATAGCCGACGGCGATTTTGTCAGCATTGTTGGTTCCTCAGGGTCCGGCAAAACCACAATCATGAAAATGATCAACGGTTTAATCCTGCCCGATTCCGGGCGCGTGCTTATCGATGGCGAAAATGTTGCCGACCTCGATTTGGTCGATTTGCGCCGCCACGTCGGCTACAGCATTCAGGGCAATGTGCTCTTCCCCCATCTGACGGTTGAAGAAAATATTGGGTATGTGCTCTCCCTTATGGAGCAAGACCCCGAGGAGATTTCGCAGCGCGTTGGAGATTTGCTGGATACTTTCCAGTTACCCGACGATATACGTGACCGGATGCCTAATGAGATTTCGGGGGGCCAGGCACAGCGGGTGGGAATCGCACGGGCTTATGCCTCGTCACCGAAGGTATTACTCATGGACGAACCCTTTGGAGCAGTAGACGCAATTACCCGCTATCAGCTCCAAAAAGATCTCAAACACTGGCACGAAAAGCTAGGGCTGACCATCGTTTTTATCACTCACGATATCCGCGAGGCTCTCAGTATGAGCACCAAGGTGCTCGTGCTTCACGATGGTGTGATTCAGCAATTCGCTACACCCGCTGAGATTAAGGACCATCCTGCCGAGGGATTTGTCTCCGACCTTATGGATATGAGCGACTGACCGGCTGACGTGCCCACGCTTCTAAGAATCCCTTAGCGCGCTCGGCATAGGGAATCCGATCCGCCCAATGCCAAAACTCGGCTGAATGACCGGAGTGGATAAAAGTATGAGTTAGTTCGTGGGCAATGACAGAATCAAGAACATAATCTGGGACCCCACGGAGACGATCAGAAATGCGAATTTCGCCTGTCAAGCTGGAATATGACCCCCACCTTTTGCGCTGATTTTTTACCCACCTGATCGAAGTCATGTGTGCTCGCGAGTCGAGGTAGCGCCTATTGATCTCGTCAGCTCGCTGTTCTAGATCTGCATCGCTATATCTAGTTTGCTGCTTCGACCGAGTGAGTTTTTCGGTAATTTCTGAGACTATTTTTGCCTCTGCCTGTTCCGATAGGTGGGCTGGGACCCGGACTTCAATGACGCCATCGACCCAGCTTGCACTCACCGTTTTCTTTCGCCGCGCAGATCTGATGACGGTGATATCGGGATTGTCATCCATGACCCAATCTTTCTCTATCGCTTGCTACCCTCTTCTGCCCATTCGAGATGCGCACTGATGAAAGCCGTGATCCAATGGCCATATGACCTCCACTACTCTCACCGATCATAACCTCGACCATCGCGTTAGCGATCGCCTCCTGGTGCTCAGCCCAGGTATAGATATACTCCTTCGTGCCGATTGCGCCGTCCAATGTGGCCTTGACACCTCCAGGGCTGGGATCTTTGATATTACCGAGTTAAGACCGGGAGATCTCATCGCTTTCTTACGTTCTCTGGACCGCCCCCATCACATAAGCGTGATCCACGCTGGTTTGATCAAACTCGGGCTGAAATCGAGCACTGCCTCGATGATTCTCGAAGATCTAACCTACCACGGAGTTTTAGTCGATCCCGTATGGCCCACTGTTTGTCTTATCGGTCCGGGAAGTCACGGTTTCACCATCGCTTCTGTACTCAAACAAGCGGGTGCTCGCGTTATTGAGGCTGAGGATCACCGCTTTCCTGAGCTTCTTCTCGACTCCGTGGATCGAACCACCCCCTTAATCGTTGCAGGACACTATCAGAGGGGCTCTCATTATGCCAAGGACATTTATAGTTTTCAGACCATCATTCCCATTGAGTTCCTTGGCGGCAGTGCTATAATTGGGCCGCTAAGAATAGATGGTCACGGCCCGTGCCCCGTATGCGGGGATCTCTATGCCACTGAGAAGGACCCCCATTGGGGCTTCCTCCTTGATCAACGCCACACTCCAGGCCGGAACGATCCGATTGTAGAATATAGCGTTGCTGCGCGCTTAGCGGCACTACTCGCCCCAGCATATCCATCACCTGGGATCAAGAATGATCTCCTGAGACCGGGCTTAAAAATAGCGCTCAACCCTTACCGTGGCGCAGAGGATATTGAGGTTGTCGGTCCCCATCGCTCATGCCCCTACTGCTGGGAGCACGCAGGTGAGCGACCACGATTTACTGGGCCAATAATTCCAAGAGATCCGCACCAAATTTCTCGACTGTCACCGGGCCAATCCCAGCAATAGCTAAAAGCTGCTCGTCGGTGGTAGGTCGACGCTCCGCCAAGGCTAATAGCACCGCATCAGAGAAAATGGTGTAGGCGGGGCGCCCCGCTAGCTTTGCCTGCTCTAAGCGCCAACTCCGCAATGTGTGGATGAGCTGATGATCAGCCTCAGAGGGACAGTCCTGACAGTGGCCTAGAATTTTATCATCAGGATCATTTAACGGCACGCCACAAATCTGGCACCTGTGCGCACCTCGCTTAGTTTTTTTCGCAGTCAACGTCGCTGGCTCCGCTACTATGCCATCAAGGAAACGGGTGCGCTTGCGACTTTTACGTCCACCCTCCTGACGTGCATACGACCACGTGTGCACCAGGTGTTCCCTCGCCCGCGTAATACCAACATAGAAGAGACGACGCTCCTCCTCGATCGCTTCCTCTCCCGCTTTCAGAGCGTGACTAATGGGGATAGAACCATCATTAAGTCCCACCAAAAAGACTGCGTCCCACTCCAGCCCCTTAGCGGCGTGAAGCGAGGCCAGAGTCACTCCCCGCATAGAAGGCGGATGTTTGGCATCGGCTCGCTGTTTGAGCTGGCCCAAAAGGCCAACCAAATCTAAGTCGGGAGTGGCCTGTCCTAGTTCTTGGGTCAACTCCACCAAGGCACGCAAAGACTCCCACCGTTCACGAGCTTGCACACCCTGAGGCTCCTGAGTACTAAAGCCCACACCGCTTAAGATAGCAGTCACTAGATGGTGAATCTCGGGCCCACGGTGCTGATCGGGAAAATCCTCACGCTGTGCCGCGCGTACAAGTTGATTGATCGCTTGAATAATCTCAGGCCGCTTGAAGAACTCCTCCCCACCACGTACTTGGTAGACAATGCCAGCCTCAGCCAGTGCCTGTTCAAAGGCGACAGATTGGGCGTTTATACGATACAAAATGGCGATCTCGGCGGGATCAACCCCCTGTGTTAGGAGATCTTTAATAGCGGCAGCAACACCACGGGCCTCTTCTGGCTCACTGTCGTAGGGTCGGAAAACCGGTTCAGGTCCCCGCGGTCGCATACCCTCTAATTTCAGGCGCGTGCCCGCAACACGCCCTGAAGCTTGGGCGATCACCCGGTTAGCAAGAGTGGTGATCTGCGGGGTAGAACGATAATCTCGTTGTAGTTTCACGATGGTGGCATGAGCATAAGTACGGGAAAAATCCAACAGAAAATTCGGGGTTGCTCCCGTAAATGAATAAATTGTTTGGTTGGCATCGCCAACGACCGTGAGATCATCTCGATCCCCTAGCCATGCGTTGAGCACTCGCTGCTGCAGAGGAGTGACATCCTGATACTCATCGACCACGAAACTACGATATTGGCTGCGGAATTCCTCGGCGATGCCACGAGAATTCTCTAGAGCCCCAGCTACATGAACAAGAAGATCATCGAAATCTAGTTCCACGCCCTCTGGCGATATTTTGGACTCCTCATAGAGCTGATAGCACTGCGCTATCTTCTCTGCAGGGTATGGGAGTCTGCGATCGCCCACCCGTGCCGCATAGCTTTCCGGTGGGATAAGGCTGGCTTTCGCCCACTCAATTTCTCCTAAGAGATCACGAATATTTTCTTTTGAAGACTCGATACCAAGGCGGCGCGCTGCTCGGCTAACCTTGGGAAACTTATTATCCAGTATCGCCCAGCGCAGGTCTCCAGCTACCTGAGGCCAAAAATACCGTAATTGACGCAACGCCGCTGCGTGGAAGGTGCGGGCGTGCACGCCACCAATACCCATCAGTTTCAGTCGGTGTGACATTTCCCCAGCTGCCCGCTTGGTAAAAGTGACCGCCATGACCCGCTGCGGACTGACAAAGCCCGCATCGATCATATGAGCTATGCGGTAGGTGATAGTGCGTGTTTTTCCGGTGCCGGCACCAGCGAGAATAGCCACGGGACCACGCGGTGCGGTAGCAGCAACTCGCTGATCAGAATCGAGGTCTTCGAGATTAATCATATTTATTCACCCATTGCTCAATCATCGTCCACGCCACCGTTCCAGGTGCTGGAAGATTCACCGTCTGCCGTCGCACATCCTCCCGAGACAACCATTGAATATCCAATAATTCGCCGTCGGATGGCCACCGCGGTTCTCTATCATCGGTATACGCTTCAAAGCCCAGCATAAGAGATCCGCTAAACGGCCAAGCCTGGCTCATAATATAGTTCGGATGACAAGCAAGGCGCCCAGTCTCTTCGCGAATTTCTCGCAGCACGGCGTCCTCAGCACATTCTCCCACCTCAATATAGCCAGCAATCAAAGAATAGTAGTGCGGGCGTAGCGCATTGAGCCCCACCAGGATCTTCTCTTCACCCATAAGCTCCAGGCGGCAGATGATTGCTGGGTCGATGCGCGGGAAAATTTCTAGTACGTTACCCGCGACATTTCCACGAGGTCTAGCAATATGTCCGTGGTAGTCCAGGGCTTCGCCGGTGCGCGGGTGGAAACGGAAATTCTCACGCTGCTGTAGTACCCCTAATGCCCGAAGAGCTTGGGGCTGAAAGCACCGCGCCCAGACCAGATATTCTGGTAGCGAATACTCCTCCCGTGCGACCCGCTTGACCGCTATGGCCTCGAAAAAGAAAGCTCCCTCGTAGAGGTGAAGGTCAGGGTGGGGGCAGTGTTCGATACAACCTGCGGTATCAACGAGTGTGCAGCCATGCTCGTCGAATAGAAAGAGTGGAGTGCTGCTAACGATTTTTAAGGTCCTCACTAAATACGCGACGTACATACAGTAGCCGGTCGCCAGGTTCCACGGTCTCAGCTTCGAGGGAGTCAAGACGATATAACTCCCCCGAACGAACTACTCCGAGGACTATATCAGCGAGGTGTCGAGGATTCGCCCCTACCTCGTCCTCGGCTACGGGCCGCTCGGCTACGGAGAAACCTTCGTCGGGTGAGAGCAAATCTTCCATCATCTCCACCACTGACGGGGTTACAGTAGCTAGCCCCAACATGCGGCCCGCCGTCTCCGAGGAGATAACTACGGAATCGGCACCCGATTGCTCCAGAAGGTGTTGATTTTCACTCTCTCGCACACTAGCCACGATCCAGGCAGAAGGGGCCAACTCGCGCACCGAAAGCGTCACCAACACCGCAGTATCATCTGTGGAGGGGGCAACTACAATGGCTTTAGCTTTATTCGCTCCCGCTAATTTGAGGACTTCGGAGCGGGTAGCTGACCCGTTGACGGTGACAAGGCCTTTGTTTTCGGCCGCCTCGAGGACTGACCTATCAGTGTCGATCACCACAATTTCGCGGGGGTTTACACCATCGGCGAGCAGTGCTGAGACCGCCGAATGTCCCTTGGTGCCATAGCCAATCACAATGGTGTGGTTGCGCAATTTTTTCCTCCAACGTTGAATTTGCCAGGCCTTACGGGATTCTTCGGTCAACACCGATAAGGTGGTACCAACTAAGAGCACCACGAAGGCGACGCGTAACGGCGTGACAATGAAGATATTAATCAACCGTGCAAATTGCGTCACTGGCGTTATATCGCCGTAACCGGTCGTCGAAAGCGAGACGGCTGCGTAGTAGAGAGCATCGACAAAGGTCAGCTCCTCGGAATACCCATCACGGTCCAAATAGGCCAGCAACGTGACCACGATTATAAGGATGAGGGCGATAGAAAATCGTCTGGCGATGAGTTGAACGGGGCTAACCAGCGTGTTTTTAGGTATACGAATGACGTTGAGCAGAGCGTGCTCAGGCACATCCGCAAGTTGCGGATCAGTTCGGAATCTATCCGGCAAATGGGATGCCATCCCGCTACCTCTCCCTCATCGATGATATTTACACCTCGATTAGTCTACTAGACTCAGCAGTCACACCGACTGCTCCCCCTCAGCCTTTTTCGCGATCTGCCTGACCCGTGGCATTCGCGATCATTGCGGCGATCTCGTGATCCGAGGGTAACTGCTCGAAAGTAATCATGGTTCCAGAGGAAATATAGTAAAACCCGGCGCGCACCTGCTCGAGTGGTAGATCCTTTAGCCGTGCCCACGCTAAACGATAAACTGCTAATTGCAGTCGTGTACTGCGCAACTTTTGTGCGGTCGGAGGGTGCCCAGTTTTCCAGTCCACAACCATATAGCTGCCGTCGTTTTCGCGAAAAATGGCGTCCATGCGGCCGCGGATGACTATTCCATCGATACTCACTTCAAAGGGTTGTTCAACGAAATCGGGGCTACGGTCTGACCATTCAGAAGCCAAAAAGGCTTTTTTGAGCTCCGCTAAGGACTCATCGGGTATATGCTCATCAACGCCCGGCAATTGATCCTCATCGAGCAAACTGGTGGCACCGAATCTGTTTTCCAACCAGGAGTGGAACGCGGTTCCCCGCTTGGCGTAGGTATTGGGCTTAAACGGTATCGGTCGGCGCTGCCGCTTCGCGAATTGCTCAGGGTTTTCACTAAGGGCGACTATATCGGTGGCAGTAAGCTGATCTGATAGAGCTACCTCGACCTCAGTGGTGCTTTGGCGCTCATATTCTCGGATTAGCGCTTGGACATCGCGTTCCCATTGCTCGAAGATCTCGTAGTCCGCGGAATAGGCTGGAACCTTCTCCATAGCCGCGAGTACCAGCTGGGCTGCCTCTTCTTTAGCTGGAGTGGTGATTGCCGGCGGGAAAAAGCTAGGTTGGTGCTCAATGTTCTCTGGTTGCGCATCGGTATCATTCCCATCAGCCTGCCGCCCCTGCCACCAGTGAATGATATAGTCTGGGTGTTTCTTGGCTAGCTGAGCGAGATGCTCGTAGGGGTCAATGATGGCCTTGCGGCTCGGGTTATGCGAGGCTGTGATGATCAAATATTGTTCACTTCGCGTGAGGGCAACGTAAAAGAGACGAGTATTCTCCTCTTCGGCCCCTTCCTTGAATTCCTGAATATGTCCCTTGAGAGCAGTCTCCAACTGTTTACGATCCTCCACCTCCGTGAGATCTAATACGGGTGAACCTGATTGCTCTGTCTCTTCTTGGGCGTCGCCGCGCAATGTGGAGGGCACCTGCGCTGGATCAGTCAACCAGGTACGTACTCTGGCGCTATAGGTATTAGCATCGGCGTGGAGGACGCTGACATACCGCCATTCCAAACCTTTGGCCTTGTGGACGGTGAGGATTTGCACCCGATCCGTACGAACCGTGACTTCCCCGGGACTAAGCCCGTTGTCGTGTTCTCTAGCAAGATCCAAGTAATCCAAGAATTTCGATAGGCTGGCGCCAGGTATCTGTGCATAGCGCGCCACCTCCTCATGGAAGCGCTCAAGATGAACTACTCCGCTAGCCCCGTCAGCGCGGGGATTCTCTCGCGCTAGAACCTCAGTACGTAATCCTAATTCGCTTTCGATCTGGGCGAACAGATCCGGTAGCGGTTGACTAAGAATATTGCGGCGCAAGCGTCTTAAAATGGCGGCGAGTCTTTTTAAACGTCGTAACCCCAGGGGACTAAAACCTTCGGCTTCTCCCAGGTCTGCAATAGCATCCGCAAGCCCGACAATTTCCTCTGGGTTTTCTTTCACCGCTGACGCGATATGGGTGCGTAGTGCTTTCTCAGCCGCCGATATAGTGGGATCATCATCCACAGCTGGCTCAGGGCGATTCGCTGGGTGCTCGTCTCCGTGCATTCGACCTTTGAGGTTGCGAGCTCGCTGGGCAAGTACCTCAATATCAGCTACTGATAGACCCATCATGGGCGAGCTGAGTATCCGCATAGCAGCCTGGGAATCGAGAGGACGAATCAATATGGTAGCCACAGCAATAAGATCAGCGACCTCCGGAATATCGACTAGTCCAGCGGATCCAAGTATCTCCACTGGAACTCCCCGCTTTTTGAGTTCATGAGAAATGAGATCCATATGCTTGCGTTTGCGCACGAGGACGGCCGCTGTAAAAGGAGAATCTCCACGATTGTGATAGAAATCGGCGAATTTCTCGGCTACTGCCGCACACTCCGCTTCAGGGCTGGGGTAATAGCCTAGTTCCACCACCCCCTCATCAGCGTGCGGGAGTGAGACTAGTGGCTCTACGGAGCGATTCTTTTTCCTAATCGGACCTAAAACGCTCTCACTGATTTCGTTGGCGCACTCAAGAATGCGCGGTGGGTTGCGGAAGCTCATGGTCAGTTGGGCTTTGGGGGCCACCTGGTTGCCACTATGCGCGAAGTCCGTTACAAAACGTTCCAGATTAGCTGCGGTAGCACCACGCCACCCATAAATGGACTGCATGGGGTCTCCCACAGCCGTCACAGCTTGGCCGGCAAAGAGCTCAGATAACAAGACACGTTGAGCGTGGGAGGTGTCTTGGTACTCATCGAGCAAAACGATATCAAAGCGCTTGGCGAGGGAATCAGATACGCGCGGATTTTCGGTGGCTAGTCTGGCGGCAAGCGACATTTGCTCCCCGAAAGTCATGAGGTTACGCTCGGCCAATAGATCCTTGAGCTGCTGCGCCAGAGGAAGATACTGCATCCTCAGGATCTGTGCGTCGCGAAATTTGACCATATCCCCATTGAGGGCATCTCTTTGACGTGGCCCCTTTGGTAATTCCTCAAAAAGGTTAATAAATGGCTGACTTTCCTCAATGATCTGGTTAGCGCTGACCATATGGTTATCTAATTCGCTGACCAGATCCAGAAGAGTTTGAACAGCGGTTGCTGTTTTTCCACCACTCATCAGCTCACCGTCGTAGGCTTCCACCACGGCGTAGGCGAGTTCGAATAATTCGGCCTGAGTAATCATTCTGCTCCCGGGCTCCACGGGAAGTAGGAGCCCAAACTCCCTGATGAGGGATCCAGCGAATGCGTCGTAGGTCGATACTGTGGGGGCGATAACAGAGAGATTTTCAGCGAGGCGCCCCTTGGGATCTAGGGTTTCTAGGTGGGGAAGGTGAGCTAGTTGTCCCAGCCTTGTGCGAATCCGCTGTGATAATTGTTGCGCTGCTTTTCGGGTGAACGTCAATCCGAGCACCCGGGAAGGATCAATAACACCTTGGGCGGCTAACCACACCACACGGGCTGCCATTGTTTCAGTTTTTCCAGCCCCAGCTCCGGCCACGACGAGGAGGGGTTCACGGTTTGCAGAAATCACCGCAGCCTGTTGTGAGGTAGGCGGATGGGCCTGCCCTAATAGCTGCGACAGCTCGTACGGGTCTAGGCGAATATCGGTGCTTCGATTGTCACTCATCGTCTTTGTTCTACTTGCCTGTTCTCTGGTGCGGGTATTGAAAAAAATATGTCATCGTGGAAGCTACGTCCTCATAGCTGCATACCCGTGGGGGTGGTGGTCAAGTTACCGGTACTGTGGGCAGGGCAAATATTTCTAAGTACGCACGTATCGCACCTCTGAGAGACTCGCGCCTCCAGGTAGGGTCCGCGCAACTTGTCCATCAGTGGTGGGAGTTGATCTGCAAATTCTTGTAAATCGGCCTCTTGTTTTGGCACTTGACTGCGAAATTTGGTACCCCGTGCACCATATAACTCTACGTAGATGAGGCTCGCACCTTCAATATCCATCCCAGCGCCATTTATGACGCGCCCATTTTCTATCTCCCCCTTGTTCAATGCTAATTGGTAGGCACATAACTGCGGGTTCTTATCTGCATCGGACGTCGAGGGGAGGTTGGATCCAGTCTTGAAATCGTAGATGTGATAGGCCCCGTCGGTGGTCTTTTTTAAGCGGTCGATACGACCTCTTAGGCGAACTCCGGGAAGAACCTCCACGTTCACGGGGATTTCCGCGTATATATCTGCGGCATCATGGCTATTCGTCTCGATCCACGCAGCGGTATGGTCGAGTGTTTCCTGCCACTGTTGGATATGTGTCTCCTCTTGCCACTTTGCGCTATCGCTGATCTGGGGATAAGCAGCGCGCAGCAGTTCTTGGGCTCGATCTTTATCCATCCCACGAGCTAAAGCTTCGGCATAAGCGTGCACAAGGATACCTTTGAGCAGTGCCGGGGAGGTTTCCGAGTCCACGACTAAAGGACCTAGCATTGTCAGCAATGGGCAGTGTAAAGCTCTATCGATTTTAGAAGGTGACAGCGCAGTCACCGTTAGTTCTTTATCGCTACTTATCCCACCACTTCCCCACCACGAAAACGGGTGCGCATCGGCTATGCCAGCGTGGGCCATTCGAGCTAAGTGACGCGCCGCCTGTTCTTTAAAAAAAGCTGGGCGATGAGGATCGATCAGCACTCTGCGCAGTTCGGCCACCACCGTTGGGATCGATAGCAGCGTGGTGCGCCCCATCTCCTCTAAATTCTCGGCACTGGCGGTGGAATCTGCTACCGCTGGTTGGTAACTCTGGTCCGGTTTCGCTGGCGGTTGAGAATCTGGCGTGGACTGCTCCTCGAGCATATCGAGATAGGGCACGAGGAAGCGGGATATTTCCATGACCTCGTCAGCCTCGGGGGCGTCAACGGCGGCGATTACTACCTTTTGGCGTGCACGTGAGGTTGCCATATCAAAAAGGCGCTGTTCCTCGTGGATGCGTTCTCGGATCCGCGAGATAGGAACGCCCGGTTCAATGCCGTCGTCGATGAGATCAACGAGCTCTTCTTGGCCGAATATCCCGCCGGTGACTCCCGTGTTGGGCCAGCTCCCCTCCTGAACTCCGGCGATGATCGTCGTGTCCCACTCGCGGCCTGTGGTGGCGTGGGCAGTGAGCACTGTTACGGCATCGGGTGCGCTCAGGCGTCTATCACGTACCCCGGTAGGAAGCTCCTGTTGGGCTATATGCGCGATAAAGGAATCTATTCCTGCGTGCGGACGACGTTCAGCAAAGTCGCCAGCATAATCGAAGAGCGTCATGACCGCATCGAGACTGCGATCGGCTTGAGATCCAGGCGCACCGCCGCGAAGACTGACAGCCAGAAGGTGGCGCCCTAATCCAGTTGCTTCCCAAATATTCCACAGCACCTCTTCTACTGAACCAGGGCGCCGTGCCTGCTCGAGGATGCTACGGATGTGGCTGAGTATCTCCCATTCACGGGGTGCGAGAACGGTTGTGACGACCTCTTCGAAATCAGCATTTTTTTGGGCGGCATCAGCGCGCAGCAAATCCGCTAATACCTCCATAGCTCTCCGCTGCGGAGTAGAATTATCAAAACCGCTTTCTACAGCGCGCGTATAGCGCAATTCAGCTAGCCGGAGGCCGCGCAAGAGGCGTCGTAAAGTTGCTGGATCGGCACCACCAATTGGTCCGATGAGTAAGTCCTCCAGTTCTTCCAGGCTCACACCATCGCGTGCGGCACGCACGGTGAGCACAAGCGCTGAAACTAGCGGCTGTTCTCCGAGAACGAGAGCACCTGCATCTGTGTGCACCGGCACCCCAGCCGCTATGAGAGCACGTCTGATGGGATCGACCTCGGCGGAATTGCGCACAATCACGGCTATCTCTTGATTGGGGATTTGGTGGATTAGATTCTCACGCCGCACCACATCGGCTACCACATGACGCAGTTCCTCCATTGACGCTACGACGTTCATCTCGATTCGCCCCTGGCGGTAGTCATCACTGAAGGATTCTCGCGCTAACCTCACTCGATGTGTATCAGTGAGCTTTAGATGATTCTCAGCAGGGAACTCTCTGAGAAAATCTGGCCGTGCACCGCGGAAACGGAAAACCGATTGATGCGGATCACCTGCGATAACAGCGAACGAGGCGCGCGTGGTAAGCCTGTGAATAAATTCTGTAGATTTGGGATCAAGGTGTTGCGTGTCATCAACAAATACGGCTTCAAATCCCAGGCTTTCCACATCGTATTCCAAAACCCTACTCACCAGTTCCGAGGCGGATAATTGATGTGTGTTACCCAAGGACATGACCTGTTCATATTCGCGCAGAAATTCCCCTGCGGCCACCCACATGGGCTGTTGGTATCTGCTGCCCAATGAGATGAGGTCACCGGGAGATAGACCGCGTTCAGCAGCGCGTAGCAGGAAATCACGAAGACCTCGAGCAAAACCGACCATGCCAATTGCCTCACGGATATCATCTGGCCATCGGATGCCGCCGTCACGAGCTCGTTCGCCGTCAAGCAATTCTCGAATCACTGCGTCATGTTCGGCACCGCTGATGAGTCTTAAATGCTCATCCATATGATCTCGCACGATGGCGAAGGCCCATGAGTGGACCGACCGAACGATACTCGAAGAACTAGTAAAACTGTGCCCTCTTAGGCGTGCGGTCAAACCAACACGCAATCTCGCTGCGGCTTCTTTGCTTGCCGCTATGACCATCATGGAGTCAGGGTCATGACCGCGAATAATGCGCTCAGCAACGGTATCTAATAAAAGCGTGGTGACCCCTGAGCCGCTGGGGCCCTCAAGTCGCCAGATGCCTTGTTGGGCGTTGAAAAGATCGTTGGACCACGAGCGCCGCGGATTATCCGAGTTGGGTGACGTCAACCGAATGTCAGGATTGGGGGGTATCTGATGATAACCTGCATAAATTTCTTCCCCACGACTATTCCGCGATGAGTTGTCGCTATGATCTGAACTCATTAATTCCTACCTTGATCCGCGTCTATTTCATTATCAAGCATATTACTGAGTTAGGTATGGGAAGTGTTCTCGTAAGCCTTTGAGCGCTCACATCGATCGTGCAGGACGGAACACACTCGGGCGAGGTTAGTGCCGGTCTCCTCTGCGGAATCAGAGTGCAATGCATAAATATAAATGCGGTAGAGGAGCGCTCTGAGTAGCAGCTGGTCGAGATGGGGGACGTGGCGATAGCGGTCGAAGATGCGGGGATCGGTGGCATTGAGGATGAGGGCGTCCACCATGACTTGCGCCGCGGTATATCCGGCGGGTCTGAGCATCCCGATAATATCGGTGATAACAGGCGCCTGCGACCCAGAGTAGATTGTCGTTGCTAGCATATCGGCGTGCGTGACTTGGATCGCAACCTTGTTTCCATCCATATCGAGGATATCGCTCAGAAGTGGGCGTAACTCGGCAAGAAGGGCGATCGCTTCACGGTGTCGAGGTTGAGATGGGTCGAGTTGGATTAGGTCTTGACCGCGCGTAACAGCGTGATCAGCGAGGGAATAGAGGTCT
The DNA here is from genome assembly GCF_024814515.1 of Corynebacterium sp. ES2775-CONJ. Taxonomy (NCBI): domain Bacteria; kingdom Bacillati; phylum Actinomycetota; class Actinomycetes; order Mycobacteriales; family Corynebacteriaceae; genus Corynebacterium; species Corynebacterium sp. ES2775-CONJ. The sequence continues at coordinate 59,358 of NZ_JANUXT010000002.1, forward strand.
CGAGCATTGGGGGCGCTGAAGGTTTCTCCACGTGGCACCGTGGCGAGAATGTGGTCGAGTCGCAGGGCTGCGGCGACTGTTTCATCAATACGATCTGTTGGTTCACCATCGACCCATTGAGAGGCACGCCATCCTTTGCTGATAAAGCGACCATCGGAGGAGCGTATGGGACGCACTATTCTCAGCCCCGGTACCCGCAGGTTCTCGCGTATCCGCGATGACCACACTGCCCTCTCGGGGTAGGCCACTCGAGCGAATATAGTGGTGCCTATTTTGAGCCCATAGTCCCAGGCAAGACCCATAGGCTCCGGGGCAATGCCGCTCGGTGCTTGAAATACTGAGCAAATATATCCTGGCACTTCATCTTCGGTTTCGGGCCCAGCCACTGGATTGTCGGAGACAGCAGCATCCTCTTGAGGCTTAATTTTAGGTAGGAAGACCACATTATCTTCGCTTTTATCGCAGCAGGCCGCTGCCTGCTCGCTATCTGTGACAGCGCTGTCGATGACGCTCTTATTAGTAATGTCATCCGGACGGTCGGTGGAGTTATCAGCCATGGGAACTAGCATAATAACCGAATGAGACATCTACCCCCGCTGCAACTCCAGAGCCTCACTCCGCTCCCTTTATATGGGCTTTTAGATCATTCCGTGCCCCTTGGATACGAGAGATATTCGCTCGCCATGAGTTTATGTGGCTCCCGCCTTACTGCAGGAGCAGCACAGAGTACAGCACCAAACCCGAGGCTAGGCGAAAGGATAGGGCCAAGGATTAGGTTTGCATTCGAAGCCATCATCGGGATACACCTCATCCGGGTTGAGCGCATTAAGCTCGGAATTGCTCAAGCTGAGGGTTTGCTGCATCATCACCGGGGCTAATTCATTGGCACCACCGCACGGTGCGTGTTGGCCGTAGCCTATCCCGTGCCCGACTTCGTGATTAAGCAGGTATTGGCGGTATCCACCGAGGTCACCGAGAAATGTTGATGCTCCGCGCACCCACCGTGATTCATTAATGATCACACGGTTGCCGATGCTATTAAAGCACGATGTCTCCATACTAATATCGTTGCCACACGAGCTGTGGGTTGTCTCCACACTGGAGAGCTGGATGCGCAGATCGGGGATCTCCCCCGAGTCTCCTGCAATATGTTCAAAGCGGAATCGAGGGTCGTGGGTCCATCCCTTGGGGCTGGTCAACGTGGCATCGACCATGCTCACAAAAGCATCGTCACCACCGTAGGCTGAGGTGTCCACCCCATCTTCGATTTCTATAACGTAGCGAAATACTGCTTCCTTCCCTTCCCCGGCGGCGGCGCCAGGTTGACCCACCAATCGGTACTTGCCCGAACCTTTCACGCTAAAGGACGGCCCCGGTGGCAGGGCTCCTTCGGCAATTGTGGGCCGCTCGGCACGTGCGGGGTCCGGCCCTTGCCCCAGACCTTGGGTGTGCGAATCGGTATTGGCACTCGTGCCTACGCGCATGGAATTAACCGGGAACACAGTGGTATCGGGGTTAGTAAAAATATCCACTAAAACCCATACTGTGAGTACCGCTAGGACCGGAATCGCATAGGCTCGCCAACCATAGACCTGGGCGAAGCGTACCAGCCGTGGGGTTGACTCACCATGCTCTGGGGAATCGCCCTCATTCGTCCACCCATAAGTGCTTCGAGATGGAGAACGCCTATTTCCCTCCCGACGACCATTATCCCCTTCAGGATGTGGTTCTGAGGAGGGAAGAGTGCGATCACCGTTATCGCCCACGTTTATGCTCCAGCAAAACCAACGCGATGCGCGGTTTGGGTACCAATTTCGACATAGGCGATACGGTCGTTGCGAATAAGGTAGCGGCGCTGCTTATCATCTTCCAGTTCGAGGACACCGGTACCCTGATGGAGGGCCTCCGAAATTTTAGCGACCACTGTGTCGTGATCTTGGGAGCTCGTAATCACGAGCTCACGTGGGGAATCGGAAAAACCAATCTTAATATCCATAATGTGTCCTTCGGTTAACAGTGAAATCAATCGTTTGTGCGGTGCAGTTAATCTGTAGTCCTTCATCTTAGACAGTTTCCCTGCGCGCGTCACCCGAGAACTGTCCCATCAGGACAATCACTATCCCGCTCGGGGCAACCGAGGAGGTGCTGCGATAGCAGCGGGCGGGAGATCAGTCGATGGGGTGCTTAGCTTATGGTGAAGCGGGGTGAAATGAGGTTGTTAACACCGAAACACACTAGTATCAGATGTGTGTCGAAGAAAGAGACCCCCACCTTCCATGCCCTAGGCGTTGCAGCCGAAATTACGCGAGCTCTTGCTGAGCAAGGCATAATCCATACCTTTGCAATCCAAGAGCTCACACTTCCCATTGCCCTCGACGGCCGTGACCTCATCGGTCAGGCACGAACGGGTATGGGAAAGACCTATGGCTTTGGGGTTCCGCTGCTCGATCGAGTCTTTGATGCCGCAGATATCAAAGAACTGGATGGCACTCCGCGAGCCTTGGTAGTAGTTCCCACGAGGGAACTGGCCGTCCAAGTGGGTGATGATTTAGAGAAGGCAGCTCGCTACACCCCCATAAAAGTCATTACCTTATATGGCGGACGCCCGATTGAAGAACAGGAGCGGGCCGTCAAAAAGGGCGTCGATGTGGTTGTGGGGACGCCGGGCCGACTCCTTGATCTATACCAGCGGGGGGTATTAGCCCTGGATGAAATAGCCATTTTGGTGCTTGATGAGGCCGACGAAATGTTGGACTTAGGATTCTTCCCCGATATTGAGAAAATTCTGACGGCGCTCACACACCCGCATCAAACCATGCTCTTCTCAGCAACTATGCCAGGGCCTGTACTCACTTTGGCTCGTACATTCTTAAGTCAGCCCCTACACATTCGTGCTGAGGAGGCGAATGCACAAGCTACACACAGCTCAACCAAGCAGGTTGTTTTCGCCTCGCACCGCATGGATAAGACCGCGTGTATAACCCGCATCCTGCAGGCAAAGGATCGGGGAAGGACGATCGTCTTCACGCGCACCAAGCGCTCAGCTGCCAGCCTAGCTGAGGATCTTGCAGCCCGCGGATTCCTCGTCGGTGCCGTCCACGGCGACCTCAATCAGGCTGCCCGAGAAGCCTCCTTAGCGGCTTTTCGCAGTGGCACAATAGATATCATGGTCGCAACCGATGTGGCGGCCCGAGGTATTGATATCGACGACGTCACCCATGTGATCAATTTCCAAACCCCCGACGATCCCATGAATTATGTTCACCGTATTGGCCGCACTGGTCGAGCAGGCCACAGCGGTACTGCTGTTACTCTCGTGGGCTACGATGAGCTGACGAAGTGGAAACTCATCAACGATGAACTAGCCCTCGATATACCTACCCCACCACAGTGGTTTAGTAACTCTCCAGAACTCTACGAAGCTTTGGATATACCCCAAGATGCAGCCGAACGAGTCGGTGCGGAACGCAAGGTATTCGGGGGTAGGATTCACGCCCAGGCCTCATCACCACGGCGCAAGGGAAGTCGGGGGTCCAGATCGGGGCGTAACTCTCGAGCGCATCGATCCTCGCGCAGCTAAGAAGCTCAACCTGGTCTAAGGAATTCGACTGATGAATCCCCTCAACAAAAGGCAGTGGCGCGAACGCGCGCTGGTACGTTCCCCCGAAGGCTACCCGTTGCAAGCTCGCCGTCTCATTTCCTCGCCCCTTCACTATATAAGTGCGGCCATCATCGCAATAGCAGCACTCAGCCTCGTTATAAGCGCCGTTATTAGTGCGCCGATTAGATCCGTTTCGCTACATCCAGCTAAAAGCTCCTTTGCTGCGCCCGAGAAGACACAAACTCTCGCTAACCAATATGTAGAGGTGCGCAGCATCCCCGATGACTCTTTGGCTCCGGCACCCCTATTAGTTCAAGGACTGCTGGTGACAACTACAACCATCGACCAAACCAGCATTATTAGCGCGAGCGACCCCGATACAGGTGAAGAGATCTGGAGCTACAGCCGCGATCTCCCGCTGTGTGCTGTCACAGAAGCATGGGATGATATTGTCGCCATCTATCGCAATGGGGCCGGTTGCGGGGATGTGGTGAGCCTTAAAGCGGCAACTGGAACCTATAGTTCAACGCGCTCATCATCCGCACCCATGGACGTATCCGCGTTGGTGTCTAATGACCGGGTCGGTTATATATCCCCTGCACGCATCGACCTGTGGCGCTCCGACCTCGTACGCACCATCGAATATGGCCTCGATCCCACCCCCCACGAACCCGAATTACAACCACATCCGGGCTGCACGATCATAAGCGCCCAAACTCGGGTAAAAAAACTAGCTTTAATCGAGCAGTGCGAGGATCGCATATGGTTAAGAATCCTCTCCACCGAGCCCGAGGAATCCCGCTCTCCTCAAGTCGACGCCGAGTATGAGTTGACTGGAACGAATCCGGCAGTGGTGGGTATAACCGAGGAAACAGCGGCTGTCTATATCGAGCAGCCAGAGCCTCACTATCTGCGTTTTACACTTGAGGCGAAGCTCGTTGCCGACAGCGTAATTGACCCCATTCAACAAACCGGCCCTGGCCCCACCACTGCAGTGATCAGTAATGACTTGCAGCATCATATCGCGTGGTTTGATGGACGGCGTCTGTATATCTTGCATCCGCTCACCCTCGATATCGACTACGTCGTCGACGACGCTTCTGGGCTACCTGCGGATCTCGGCTCGTATATCCTCTACCCCACCGCTGAGGGTTTTGCGGCAGTTGAAAGTGCTGATGGAAACCCCGTACGGAAGATCCAGATCGCAGGTGGTGTGGGATCCTCTCCAGGTGCGCTCGGCGTGGCCGGCCGCAGCATAGTACTAAAATCTCGGGGCAAAGTTCGAATCTATCAGCCAGCCTGAGAGCGGATTAAATATCGCCTCTCTAGTGGGCGAAGCGTTCTGCTGCCCACTGCACCGAGCGTGGGCTAAAGAGCAACCCGAGAGCCATAATAGTGCTCAATGCTGTTACCACGCCCATAAGGATCTGGGAGCCCGTGAACATATAGTAGGACATAAGTAAAAGTAAATTCTCTAGCATGATGACTGGTCCACGGCCCCACCGTAATCCCTTCGCCATTCGGTAAGCACCGACGATCACGGTTCCGAAAATAATAAGGAAGAATAGTGCTGTTCCAAAGGCTACCGAGGTTACTGCATCCGAGGACTCATAGATGATATCGGGTTGACTGGCGCCAGTGAATCCACGGTAGAAAAGAAGGAAGGCATAGCCTATACCGATTAGCGACTGGACGGCCGCGATGGCGGCGGCGATTTTAATCTCCTGGGGGGGCGTGATAGCTGAAGTCGACGTCATGAATTCATGGTACCTAAAGGAGCAGGTCTTACCTTCACTCCGCGGCACCGGGATCACCTCGGTAGAGTTTTGAGATTCGACGGCGGCGATTCGGGCACCATTCTATTGCCTCTGTACAATCCTGTACGCTTCCACAAGCCCGCGTGAGCCTCGTTGAGCCCTACGAAACCTTGAGCAAGTTGTTGATTATTCAACTATATGGGTGCACTCCGACGATTTGACGAAAGTCACGGGAGGTTATCACTTAGCTTTCATTCATATCACCAGTTCACAACTCTAAGATTTCGAGAGTTTTTCAGACAAAAGGAATTCCGGGGTTGGTGTGAGTCGCCAAGAACAGGAGAAAATGAGTGTTTCTAATCACTTTTAGTGGATAAACTCTAGCATTTTAGTGCGGAACGTGACAGTATCAACGACATACCAAAGCACGGGGAGAGTCGTGAGAGTGAAATCCTTGTGCCCAAGCCTTGGAGCTGACCTCCTTAACGGATGGTTGGCTTTCGGACTGTTTTGGGGTAAAAATCCCAAAACTAGACAGCATACACAGACAAGCGCCCACTGCCTGGCTCACCCTCTTAGGGGCATTAGCCAGCGACGTTGCGTTCTGACCATGATGCATACTCTCACCACGTACTAAAACTAATGGAATTTTAGTTTTCTAGGGGTCCCCTAGAAGGCTATATTCCTATGCACTTTATAACGATATAGGAGTAAATACTATGGACTGGCGCCACAAAGCAGTTTGCCGCGATGAAGACCCTGAACTCTTCTTCCCCGTTGGAAATTCCGGTCCTGCCCTAGCGCAGGTAGCAACCGCGAAACTCGTATGTAACCGCTGCCCAGTAACGTCGCAGTGCCTGGCGTGGGCCCTCGAGTCGGGCCAGGACGCCGGAGTGTGGGGCGGCATGAGCGAGGATGAACGCCGAGCCCTCAAGCGCCGCAAGAACCGTGGCCGCGGCCGCGCACGGGTGAATGCATAAAGCACTCCTACCGGTTGGATAAGAACCAGCAATCTCCCCGTTTCTCAAGCCCCCCACCCCCTTTGAAATCATATATGCCCGCGCTAGTTTCGCTAATGCGTAGCTCACTAGCTGGGCATCATAGAGGGCGCCCGCGAGTATGCGTTTAACGGGGAACGACGGATAAGTATTGCAGCCGAGACGGGTACAACCTTTGGGCCTTCGGGCTCGCAGATTAACATCACCACCCGCCAACCAAGTAAACTACGTGCTGTTAACAGCTCTCATTGTGTTAAAGGAGATATTCTATGAGCAAGCGTGGCCGTAAACGCAAGGATCGTCGTAAGAAGAGCGCCAACCACGGTAGGCGTCCAAATTCCTAAGTCACTGCGGTGATTTAAGCGCTTCGATCATAGGCTGCTTCGCGTTCGCTTTATAGTGTGAACGTGGAGCAGCCTTTTACTATGCACTTTATACCCTGCATATTGTGACATTTTATTTCATCACTCGTCCCTTTAGACACTGAGCTTTAGCCTCATTCATTGCTGCTATGTTGAACCTCCTTATATGGGGGTGTAGGAATAGACAGTTATGGCGAAGAAAAAATCTCATGCGGCAACACCCTGTCTTCAGGCCTTAGAAGACGCTGGAATCACCTACACCACCAGCACTTTCGAGGCGGGCAACGACCACTTCGGCGAGCATGCCGTGGCAGCACTGGAGGTAGAGGCTGAGCGGGTCTTTAAAACCCTCGTCATCGACTTAACGGCAGGTAAAGGTCCAAAGCGGCAGTTAGCGGTTGCGTGCCTACCAGTGCCGTATCATCTGAGTTTAAAAAAAGCAGCCAAAGCCTTCGGTGTTCCCAAGGCAACAATGGCCGATCCCCACGACGCCAGTAAGTCCTCGGGCTATATACCGGGAGGCATATCACCTATCGGCCATAAGAATCCATTGCCTACCGTGGTAGATGAAACCGCACTACTGGCCGATAGTATCTTTGTCTCAGGTGGTCGTCGCGGATTGGATGTGGAAGTAAGGCCGCAAGACCTAGCCACCCTCACGAACGCTAGCTTTGCCGACATTCAGGCATAGCAGATCTAAAGGTCACCGGCCTGGGCATTAGTCCCGTAGAACCTTTTAAAACAACCCCGGACTCTCCAGAAGGTGCGGGCCCTCATTCTTAATATGCCCCACGAGAGGGTTCGCTCGATCGATATGAAGATTCTCGTAGTAGCTGGAGTCAATATTATCGAGTAGTTCCTCAGCGAGAAAGGATGTGGACATACAAGGCTCACCATTAGTCGAGTCTTGTAACCACGTCATATGGTTGACTCGCGGAATAAATAAGGGCATTCTATGGTGAATCTCAGCAACCGGCTCGATAGCCTGCGTGGTGATGATCGTCGTCGATAAGCAATTGTGGTGCGTCTCGTAGATACCGGCCGCCCACATCAGCGTTGTGGCGTGGATATAAAAAGGCTCCTTGTGTTTCCACTCATAGTAGCCATTCATCGGGATGAGGCAGCGCCGCCTAGCAAAGGCCGCTTTAAAACTCGGCTTCTGCGTCACTGTTTCCGCACGGGCATTAAAAAGGGGCGGCCCGCTCGGGGTGCTCTGCCAAGGGGGAATCAGGCCCCAACGTGCAGGAAGAAGAGATGCCTTGACAGTGCCCGCTAGGGTGCTGAGAGCTTGGGGTTTCGGTACGTCCAATCCACTATCAGCTCCTCTCTCTACCCCCGCGTCCCCAATAGCGAGGATAGGGATTATATGCGTAGGCGCTATATTGTAGCGAGCAGGCGGCACCCCGTAGGGTGCCTGTATATTTAATACCCCTCCATGATCAAGCAGTTCCTCAGCCTCGGCAAAAAGCACATATCGACCACACATACCTTTAGTATGGTCTACATGACCTCTTCCGCCTATATTCCAGGAACTTCATGGTGGCGAGCGCCCTCGCCGGGCACACCAGTGCGAGCAACTGTGAGCGTTCCAGGTTCCAAGTCGATGACTAATAGAGCCTTGGTTTTATCTGCTCTTGCCACCGAGCCTTCCCGTATTACAGGCGCTCTTTTAAGCCGCGATACTTCTCTCATGGTGCAGGCACTGCGCAGTTTAGGATGCGAGATTGATCTACAGCCTGATCCCGACGATCCCTCATGCGCTTGTTATTTCATCCGCCCGACCACCCAACTGGTGGGCGGTCCCATCGATTGCGGCCTGGCGGGGACGGTCATGCGTTTTATTCCCCCGATAGCGGCAATGGCCAACGGCAGAGTTTATATGGATGGCGATCCGCATGCGCGCTCTCGCCCTATGGGTGGGGTAATTGCAGGATTGCAACAGCTAGGAGTCAATATTTCAGGCAGCAGCCTCCCGCTTAGCATTGAAGGCAGCGGGGAAGTTGCGGGAGGAGAGGTCACCATCGATGCCTCTGCCTCTTCGCAGTTTGTCTCTGGACTACTCATGGCGGCTCCTCGATACCATCACGGCCTAGTCGTTAATCACGATGGCGGCCCACTGCCCAGCACTCCGCATATTACGATGACGGTTGAGATGTTGCGGGAGGTGGGAGCGGAGGTTGATACCTCAGTAACTCATCAATGGACGGTGCACCCTGGCCCCATCTCGGGTCATGATTGGGAGATTGAGCCAGATCTCTCTAATGCCACCCCTTTTATCGCCGCCGCGATGGTTACGGGAGGGGTCGTGCGCATTCGCAATTGGCCGATTCAATCGACCCAGGCTGGTGATGCGATTCGCTATATTGTTAAACAGATGGGTGCCCGGATCGAATATGCTCACAGCCACTATTCACACGATCTTATCGTGCACGCACCGCCTTTAGGTCAGCTGCGCGGAATTAATCTCGATATGTCAGATATCGGGGAGTTGACTCCAACAGTAGCGGCGATGGCAGCACTGGCAAGCGACACGAGCTCTCTCACAGGTATCGGCCATTTAAGAGGCCACGAGACCGATCGGCTGAGTGCTTTGGCTGATGAAATCAATGGTCTTGGAGGCCACTGTAGTGAGCGCGACGACGGTTTGATCATCGAACCTCGCCCGCTGCGTGCGGGCACGTGGCACAGCTATGCGGATCATAGAATGGCAACGGCAGGGGCTATTATCGGTCTGGTGATACCCGGGGTGCTCATCGACGACATCGATACCACCTCGAAAACTCTTCCCAATTTTGATCAACGCTGGCATGCAATGCTGAAGGGAGAATAAACGTCATAGTGGCTAGGGGTAATGTCTCACGGTCTTGGGATGAGTCAGATGTGCGAGTGCGGCCATCCAAGCGGTCGCGGCCACGCACTAAAGACCGTCCGCGTCACGACGATGCCGAATTTGGAATGGTGATAACCAAGGACCGTGGCCGCTGGGGTGTTGTGCTCGATTCTGCCACCACGCCCGATGAAGCGATCGTGTGCATGCGGGCTCGGGAGATGGGACGAACTCCCGTCGAGGTTGGCGACCGTGTGGGTGTCGTCGGTGATATATCTGGAAAACCCGGCACCCTAGCTCGCATCGTCAAATTAGAGGATCGAAACTCGGTCCTGCGTCGCACGGCAGATGATACAGATCCCTATGAACGCATCGTGGTCGCTAACGCCCACCAGTTACTCATAGTATGCGCTGTAGCCGATCCCCCACCGCGAGCAGGTTTCGTTGAAAGAGCCCTGGTGGCAGCATTTGTCGGCAACTTGCAACCAGTCATCTGCCTGACTAAATCCGATCTGGTAGACCCCGCCGAATTCGCTAGCGAATTTGCCTCTCTCGCCGTCCCCGTCGTGATGTGCGGTATCGATGATCCTCTCGAACCTATCGAACGGGTCCTGGACAATAGGATATCCGCACTGATTGGGCACTCAGGGGTTGGGAAATCAACTCTTGTCAATAGGCTCCTGCCCGAGGCCCATCGCGCCACCGGCGAGGTATCGGGGGTGGGTAAAGGACGTCATACGTCGACCCAAGCAGTTGCCCTCCCCTTGGGGAAAAGGGGGTGGATTATTGACACCCCCGGAATTCGCTCTTTCGGGTTAGCACACGTCGACGCCGACACCGTTGTCGGTGTTTTTGAAGATCTAGCGCCTCACGCTGAGGATTGCCCACGAGGATGCACCCACATGGGTCCCCCCGCTGATCCCGAATGCTGCCTCGACCTCATTCCCACCGACTCCCCCGCGGGGCGCCGGGTGAAAGCGGTGCGCAAGCTACTCCAGGCCCTGCGCTCCAAGGCCGATTGGGAACTTTAGATATGAAGCTTTGGATCTAAGCCCCTAACCCCTTCGTTGTGCGGCGCACTATCACCTTGACAGCCTCGGGAACTGTAGGACGTAATTCTTTAAGGAGTCGTAATCCCACGGTCAATCCGCGTCGAGTACCGCTGTGCTCACCGTGGGTTAACTGGGCTTCAATGTGGGGGTTTTTCGTGAATGCTCTATTCGATCGAACTTCGGGAGCATTATCCTTATCTGCTACTAGGTACTTATTGGGCAGGGTGAGCTTCAAGAGAGTTTTCTGCACCTTAAAAAGCTGCGCTGCAAAGGAATCGACGTTATATGGTAACTGATATTCTTGGCAGATCTCCCGAACCTTTAGGGACGCTTCTGCCAGTCTGTTCGATGGCATATCCGGAAATAGATGGTGCTCAACCTGGTAGTTGAGATTTCCTGACATGACCGTGAGCACTTTACCTCCGTGGAAATTGGCTGATCCCAGCATCTGCCTTAGATACCACTGGTTATGATCTTCATTCCTAAACTGCTCTTTGGTGAAGGTTTCAGCTTCGTCGGGGAAATGCCCACAGAAAATAACAGCATAGGCCCATATATTGCGGATACCATTGGCTACGAGGGCCGCTTTAATGGATTGTTTATAGCCAGGGCCTGATAGTGCCGGGTAAAGAATATAATCCCTCACATTATGTCGGCCAGCCTTACGCGTGGTTTCCCAGAATTTATCCTTAACGTCCGCCCATGTGGCTCGTTTGGTGAAGTAGCGCCCGAGTTCCACATCGTAATAGCCGACAGCCCACTGAAACAGGCTTGCGAGCACTGTATTAATCACGGGCTGGAAGGCAAATAAAGGGCTCCAGGCACGATCGCGGGTCACACGGAGGACTCCGTATCCAACATCATTGTCCATACCCAGAACATTGGTATACGTGTGGTGAATATAGTTATGGGCATGTCTCCATTGAGACGAAGGGCAAACAATATCCCATTCCCAGGTGGTGGAATGAATTTCGGGGTCATTCATCCAGTCCCACTGCCCGTGAAGAACGTTATGACCGATTTCGAGATTTTCTAAAATCTTCGACACGGTAAGCATAGTGGTGCCAGCCCACCAGAGTGGTTTCTTCCTCGGGAAAAGCAGAGAGATTCTTCCTGCAACCTCAAGCCCTCTCTGAATGCGAATCAGCCGCTTAATATAGGCGGCGTCCTTGGGGCCCAAGTCGGACATGATGTCTTTTTTTACCGAATCAAATTTGTGTCCAATGTCGATGATATCGTCATCGCTTAAATGAGCATATGCCTGAATATTGTCGATAGCCATCAAAGGCTCCTTTACTTTTTTAGTGTGCTAGTTCTATATCGCCGCAGGCCACCGAGACGCACGTTCTCAAGCGGGTGCCTGCTTCGTACGCTTCGCCTGTTTTCAAATTGAGAGCCATCCCGGTTTTAAGAGTGCATACGCAGGTCTGACAGATTCCCATACGACAACCAAAGGGAAGACCCACCTGCAACTCTTCAGCGGCCTCTAAGATTGTGGTCGCCCCATCAACACTCAGGCTACGTCCGTTGCCGAAGTCGATCGTGCCGCCTTGGGCGTCCGATTCGCGCGAAAATGTGAAGCGTTCTGTCTTTAGAGTCACGCCCTGGGCGGTTGCCCACTCTTCGTAGGCGTCGAGCATCTTCTCTGGCCCGCATGCATACACCACGCGATCGGCAATATCGGGGCAGAATTCATGGATATGATCGGGGGTAATGCGGCCCTCTGTGGAAGTGATATTAATGTGCACGCGGAATGTTGGATAGCGGCGCGCCAAATCGCGCAATTCCTCCTCGAAGAAGCAGCATTCCTCCGCTCGCACACTGTAGAGCAGATAGGTGTCGCAATGGCGGAGGTGATCCTGTTCGGCGAGGGTGCGCACCATTGAGATTATGGGGGTAATACCGGCACCTGCTCCGATAAATGCCAAAGCGGGGGGTGGTGGATCTTCAAGATGGAAATCTCCTGCGGGAGCGGCTAGGCGCACCACCATCTTCGGTTTAGCCATGCCCACAAGGTGCTGGGAGAGTTTTCCTTTTTCCACAGCTTTGACAGTGATCGACAGCAGACCGTCACCTAGGCTGGGAGCACCTGTCAGTGAATACGACCTCCACACAAATCGTCCGTCGATCTCTACGCCGATACCTATGTATTGTCCAGCGCGAAAGCTCACTGGTACGCCCCAGCCCGGCTTAATTTTGAGATGCACGGCATCAGCTTGTTTATGTGCGCTGACAATCAAACCGCGCAATTCCCGCGTGGACCATAGGGGGTTGAGTAAAACTGCGTAGTCGTCGGGTAATAACGGTGTGGTCAGTCGCTTCAATGCGGAGCGGATACGGCTGAGGCGATCACGGGTGGTTTTTGTACTAGGTGGGGTTGGCAGTTGTTCCATAATGTGGATTTCTGGGTAGATGGCTGGGTAGATGTCAGGGTAGATGTCACAGTGAAAGTCTGAGTGGAGTTGTGAGCGGGGGTAACCTTTCTTCCACTAGGGTGAAAGGTTTTCCCCTCAAAACTTACGCTACCGTAGCTTACCGCACCGTAGGTTATTGTGCAATAAAAATCCCACTGCCATGTATGCAGTGGGATTCTTAATTTATCGATGGTTTCTACAACAGATCGATTAACACCGGCAGCTCGGATGGGTCATACCATGCCATATAATTATCGATAGCATCTCCCACGGCCAATTCCGCGATCTCATCACCAAGATCAGCTTCATCGATCACTTTGATGGCCTTCGCAGTGGCCTCCTCACTACCTGCGGCATCGACGTGAATGGCGGCCAGATCTTCACGGTGAATACGCGGTGGGTCCACACGCACCACAGCCTCCCCCAGGTCAGGATCTGGGTGAAGATTCGCATCGGGAAGATCTACTGAGATCACCACGCGACGGTGCGGATAATATTCCTCGTCATAGAGAGCGAGTAAACGTATAGACGCCCGCGCCGCCTCATCGAAAGCAATCTCCTCAAAATCTTCCTCTTCACCGGATTCATAGCTCTCCCGCAGTGCCGCGGTGACTGCGAAACCGTAGCCCGAACGCACGCTTAAGATTCCGTCCTCTTCCAAAGACCGCAAATAACCGACAGTGGCGGGAATATAGACTCGCACTAGAACTCGCCCTCAAACTTGAAAATACTCTGCAGCTCTACCAAGGTGCGATCAAATTGCTGATAGTAGGATCCCACGAGACCAGCTTCTACGGCACCGCGCACATTGACAATCGAATCGTCGACCATAACGCAGTCCTGCATGGGAATACCAATAGCATCGGCTGCTGCTTGGAAAGCAGCGAAATCAGGCTTCTCCGCCCCAATCTCTCCGGAAAGGACAACGGCATCTACCACACCGGAGCTAGCCAACACACGGATCGGCTCAGCACCGGGGCCGCCTGGATCATTGGAGAGTACGGCCGTCGCGATTCCCTGAGCTCGCAATGCCTTCAGTACATGACGCCAGCGATACTGCTCCTCTTCGGGGCCATCAAGCACCCCCACATAATCCACAATTAAGCCTTGCACGATTAATCTCCACCTCACTTTTTTAAGCCATATCGCTTACAATTAGACTGATCCTATTGTTGCATATATCTAGTAGGATTTTTTAGCACGAGGCATTCAGGGCTCGGGTCTAAAACCCGCCAAGCCCACCACCGCCCATGAATATCCTTACCATTGCTCGATAGGCCTACCACAGCTCGATCATCATTGGTTCCGTGGCGCTCAACCCTACCAAAGGAGCGTCATGTACCATCCTAAACCCGGATTCGCCCTTCTCCAGTGTGCAGAATACGAACCTCGCCGGATCTATCATCCGCCGCCGGTCACACTCCCCGAAGACATAACAACGCACATCAAATGCTCTCTCTACCGAGCGCTTCAATGCGCGTGCGGTCAAAAGCCCATCTCAGTCCTGCGCGCCAGCTCTTACGACGCAGCAGTCATCAGGCATATACGCGCAAAACTAAAGGGACAGCCAACCTCACATCCACAGCTCGGCCATATCCAGATCGCCAGCCTCCATTTTTTCCGCAAGAAGGACACCTATCACACCTCCCTCGACGCCCCCGTGCACGTATACGAGGCTTATGGCACCTTTTCAGTCGGCCCTGATCACCGCGCCTTTACTGCCACCGTCAAGAAAGAAGAGGGCACCGCAGTCCGTATCTCCACTCTTCGCGTTATCTGATCTCTGATACCCAAAGGAGCGGGCTGCAACCATCCTGTCTATCAGGGGTTACAACCCGCTCCGCAGGCTGATAATGATCGAGTTCTGTCTGCCGAGTGCGGTCTACGCCTCGGCGGAATCGCGCTGTTCAGCCAGTTGAGCAGCAGCGGCATCAGCTTGGGCCTGGAAGGTGCGCCGGAGCATGAAAAGCTGGCGTACGGTTTCTTCCTTGATGGCATCTTTCATAGCATTAAACATATCGCCTCCCTCTTTTTGGTATTCAACCAAGGGATCGCGTTGCGCCATGGCGCGCAAGCCGATACCTTCCTTGAGGTAGTCCATCTCGTAGAGATGCTCGCGCCATTTCTGGTCAATGATGGGCAGGATGACCTGGCGTTCGAGGTAACGCATCTGCTTGTCACCAGCGACTGTGCTGACCAGCTCTTCAAGAGCTGCATATTGTTCATGAGCATCAGCCAGCACGGCTTCCCGCAGTTCATCTGAACTCAGCTCGCCGGGGCGGCCATACTGGGAGCCTTCGATAAGCGACTGCGGGGTCATCGACGGTCCGTAGAGGGACTCCAGGGCATTCCACAGTGCGTCAAGGTCCCAATCCTCAACATAGCCATTGGCTGTAGCGCCATCCACGTAGGCGGAGATAGTTTCGTCAATCATCGCTTGGATATTATCGGCGATATTGGCTGACTCCAGAATCTCGCGACGCTCACGGTAGATGACCTTACGCTGCTCGTTCATGACCTCATCGTATTTGAGGACGTTTTTACGCATCTCAAAGTTCTGGTTCTCAACCTGTGCCTGCGCACCCTTTATAGAGTTGGTAACCATCTTTGCCTCAATAGGGACATCATCGGGAACGTTGAGGCGATTCATCATATTCTCCATGGTCTGCCCGACAAATCGAACCATCAGGTCATCGCGCATAGAGAGATAGAAACGAGTAGTACCTGGGTCACCCTGACGACCCGCGCGGCCGCGCAGCTGATTATCAATGCGGCGGGATTCGTGGCGCTCAGTACCGAGCACATATAAACCGCCCGCTTCGCGTACCTCGTCGGCTAGAGACTCCGAGCGCGTCTTTTGCTTTGCAAGCTCGTCATCCCAGGCGGCTTCGTATTCCTCAGGGGTCTCCACGGGATCCAAACCGCGATCGCGCAGTGCTATATCAGCCAAGATATCGGGGTTACCACCCAGCACAATATCGGTACCACGACCGGCCATATTGGTAGCAACCGTGACAGCACTTGGCAAGCCTGCCTTGGCTACAATTTCGGCCTCTTCAGCATGATGCTTGGCATTAAGGACATGATGCTTCACGCCTTTGCGTTGGAGGAGCTGAGATAAATACTCGGAGCGCTCCACTGAGGTGGTACCAACGAGCACCGGCTGGCGGCGCTGAACGCAATCAACGATATCTTCTACCACTGCGGCAAATTTTGCCTCTTGGGTCTTGTACACCAAATCGGTCATATCATCGCGGTGCGGTGGCCGGTTAGTTGGAATGGGAACCACGTCCAGCTTGTAGATCTGGTGCAATTCGGCTGCCTCTGTCTCAGCGGTACCGGTCATTCCGGCCAGCTTCTCATAGAGGCGGAAGTAATTCTGCAAAGTGATGGTGGCTAAGGTCTGGTTCTCATTTTTGATCTCCACCTTCTCCTTCGCCTCGATAGCCTGATGCATACCCTCGTTATAGCGGCGACCATCAAGCACACGGCCCGTGAAGTCATCGACAATCATGACCTCACCGTTGCGCACGATATAGTCCTTATCGCGGGTGAACAGCTCTTTAGCCTTCAATGCATTATTGAGATATGACACCAACATCGAATTCTCAGGGGCATATAGATTCTCGATACCCAGCATATCTTCGACGAAGGCAACACCCTCTTCACGCACACCAACGGTGCGCTTACGATGGTCGACATCATAATGGATATCCACCTTCATCTTCGGAGCGAGTGCCGCGAACACGTTGTAGTGCTGAGAGGCGCCATCAGCGGGACCTGAAATGATCAGCGGGGTTCGAGCTTCGTCGATAAGAATAGAGTCAACCTCGTCGACGATTGCATAATGGTGGCCACGCTGCACTAAATCGTTGAGGGTATGCACCATATTATCGCGGAGGTAATCGAAGCCGAGCTCGTTATTAGTACCGTAGGTAATATCGGCGTTATAGGCCTCGCGACGCTCGTCAGGGCGCATATTCGAAAGAATGACTCCCACTTCCAGGCCAAGGAAGCGGTGCACACGTCCCATCCACTCGGCATCGCGCTTAGCAAGGTAATCGTTAACCGTCACCACGTGCACGCCCTTACCTTCGAGCGCATTAAGGTAGGCGGGCAATACACAGGTCAGGGTCTTACCCTCACCTGTGCGCATCTCGGCCACTGAGCCGAAGTGCAAAGCCGCACCGCCCATCACTTGCACCAAATAGTGCTTTTGTCCCAAGACGCGCCAAGCAGCCTCCCTAGCAACAGCAAATGCCTCGAGAAGCAGATCATCGACGGTCTCTCCGTCTGCGATGCGACTCTTGAACTCTTCGGTCTTGGCTTTCAACTCCTCATCGGTGAGATCGGAGTACTGTGGCTCGAGAGCCAGCACTTCCTCTGCAATTTTCTGAAGACGCTTAACTTTGCGTCCTTCGCCGATGCGCAGCATCTTAGAAAGTCCGAACACGAGTGAGTTCCTTTACTAGCAAATGGTAAGTTTTAGTGGTTTTTAACCCCTCGCCCACCACGACGAACCGCAGCGAAACTCGGGAATAAAGGTTACCTATATCGTTCCAATAGGCACCTCGCTATTTCTCCGTGACCATTGTACTCACAACAGTTACAAAGCAAGAACCCCAATCATAGATTGGGGTGAAAAATCAAAGACCCTCCGCCGCCTCCCCGAGGGGACCACGGGCGGAGGGTCTGGCTCAACCGCGCACGACCTCGCGCGATCAAGCTTGACCTAGTTTGACCTAGCTCAAGGAGATCAAGCCATAATCGAATGCGTGGCGGCGATAAACCACCGACGGGTTACCCGTCTCCTCATTGATGAAGAGATAGAAATCATGACCAACCAATTCCATCTCGCTCAGCGCATCGTCAACGCTCATAGGCTTGGCGGGGTGCTCTTTGGTACGAACGATTTGTCCCGGCTGGATATCTTGGACCTGATCAGCATAAGGATCATGATCATATAATTCCTCGCGAGTATCCTCTTTGGCGGCTCGCTTCTCAGATTCATTGACCAATCCGGCAACAATCTCGCCAGTGTTCTTAGGGGCACGGTGACCAGATAGGGAGATCGAACGACGTGCCTTCACCTTACGCAGGGAACGTTCCATACGTGAGAGAACCGTTTCCAGAGCAGCGTAGAAAGAGTCCTCTTTCGCTTCAGCTCGCGCAATATGGCCTTTGCCGGTTGCCGTGATCTGGATCCGATCACTCTCGTTGGCGCGGCGTGGGTTGCGCTCGTGCTGGAGCTCCACGTGGAAGAAGGTGAGAGTCGGGTCGAGGCGGGCGATTTTTCCTAACTTGCTCCGCACGCGCTCCGCGAAGTGCTCTGGAACCTCGACATTACGGCCAGTAATTGTTAACTGGACATCGGGGCTCAGGGTATCTTTTTCAGCAGGCGTGGTCATAGTCACGTACCTTCCTGGTCGGCCGCCACCCGAATCTTGTGAAGGATTACTCAAGATAAGGAAAATGTGGCGGGAAGCAACTTCATTATCAATAATACATCGCGTCATAGTCATCGCGCCAAACCTTTTCTGCCTCTGCAGCTAGGCATGACTGAGCGCCAGAACTCCGTATACATTTGCGCCCGCCCAACTCAGAGCATTCACTGAGGCCCGCATTGTAGCTCCTGTGGTCAACACGTCGTCGACCACCACAACATTTCCTTTGAGCTGGCTTTTTAAGGCCACAGCGCGCTGCATATTTCGAGCACGGTGTGTCGCCGAAAGCCCCACCGATTCCTGTGTTGATTCCCTCAAGTACAAACAATCGGCCACCTCCATCCCCGAGGCTTGGCATATGCGCCGCACCGGGTCTCCGCCCCGTTTACGCGCCGAACTGCGCTTCGTGGGCGCCGGCACTAGTATGACCGGCTCCGGCAAATGTCCGCAGACATATAAATACTCAACACTCGCGCGCAGCACAGCTCCGAGGAAAGGAATAGCATCATAACGCCCGCGCTCTTTGATCTGGATAATCGTTCGCCGTCGCACTCCACCGAGAGGCCCCAAGGAGAAAGTAGGCACCTGGGGGTCGATTCGCAAGGACACGGGGCTTGGGATACTCCGAAAGACCTGTTCGCACTCTGAGCACACAATAACCCCTGGGTGCCGGCATCCCACACACTCTTTGGGTAAGAACAGCTCTCTAAGGGGCAAGAGCACCGCGCAGCTCCCAACTTATGGAATTAGCTCACCAGATATTCAACAACCGACCTTCACCTGTAACCATAGTGGTCGCAACCCCGAGTTGCTAAGCATAGTGCCTCTCCGTATTGGGGAATCGGGGGCCCCCGATTCCCCAATATGGAGGAGGGGGGATTACTTCTATTGAGGAATCACCGTCACAGCGCGCTCGCCTTCTAAACCTTGGATCTCGCGCCAATAGGTTGCCGATCCAGTAGTTGACAGCTGCAAGCTTGCGCGGGCGTCGGTGATATATACGGCCGATTGGTTGCTACTGAGATTGACTACCGGCGCTACTATATTGCCGGAAGACAGTGCCAGCGCTGAGGATCCGTCGGGTTCGGCACGCCACACGGGAGTATCACTACTCGAAGTCCCCACATACAGGGTGCCCTCAGGACCCCAATCGAGTGATACCGCTGAACCGCGAGCCACTTGGAGGATCTCATAGCGGTTACTGAGCTTGCGCTCTCCTGCACGCGGGGTGGAAACTGTAGCAATATAAACGTAGCCATCAATAATAAAAGCCGCGCGTACGCCGTTATTAGACAAAGCGAAAGCAGATATATCGGGGCTATTGTCGTTGAGATCGAGATCAGCAATGTCGACGTCGATCAGTGCGCTTTCTTTACTACTCTCCGAACGTGCAATGCGCTTAATAGAATTACCATCTGCCACCACCCACAAGGCTTTGCCCTTATTTTCGAAAGTGGGTTGGGTAAACGTGCGAGCTTCAGCGACGGTGGTCAGGGCTCCGTCAATATCCCCGATGAGCAACTGGGATTGTTTAAGATCGCCAGAGCCATTGGTGCGCACGAGTGCGACAGTTTTGCTCTGGGCGGAAATATTGAAGGATTCAATATCATTGAGTGTGCCTAATGGGCCGGTAACCGGACTTTCTTGGCCAGCAGATACTTGGGAAATGGAGCCACCGGTCAGGGCATACATAGTTGCGGATGAGGCTCGGGCGGCCTGCGGGTTGAATTCAGGGAAATCGTCCACGGTAAGATTGGCGTCTCCCTCGGCAGTCAGCAATGGGACCCCGTCAACATCGAAACGGTACGGTCCCGCGATCCCTGCAGTGGCAAGCGTCCACACGAGCTGGGCAGCGAGTCGGTGACGGGCATCATCATCAAATTCGGCAAAACCGGCGAGCTGATAGATGCCGTTGTCAATCCCGACAAAACTGGCGGTGGCGGGGATTTGATCGAGGACTCCTGGGCTGAGAGCCTTCGAGGGGCCTGCGATAATGAGGCTAATGAGAGCCGATCCCAGAGAGCTGGAGCCGGAATATACCCAGCGTTGGTCGGCGACAAGGGTATCGCCTGCGGGATTGAAGAAGAAAATTGCTTGGGTAAGGTAACGATTGCGCAGTTCAGTACGTTCCACCACAATCTCGTTGGGGCTATTTGAAATTCGCCACTGGCCGTCGACTCGCACCAGTTCAACGTCCGCACGATAGTCGCTACGCTGCGGATTATACGCCCCACCTTCGCTGATGGTGCCTACCACAGTACCGGTAATGGTATAAGAGAGTTTGTTAGTGTCGCGGGCAATATTACTCGACATATCTATGCGATCTAATACCGTAATAATCGGCTGAGGTGCCCACTTTTGGGCAAAGGAGGCGGTGAGATAATGTCGAGCCTGTTGGTAATTTTGGCTGGGATTCGCGCTTGCAGCATAGAAATCACGTACGAGGAGATCAGGTTCACGTCCTAGTATTGGCCCGGGCTCTTGGGTGGGAGTTTGGCTACTAAGACTCCGTAGTGCTTGCGGTTCACTCGTCGAGGGAAGGGTCACACACCCAGTCAACGCGCTGATCGAGACAACTACGAAGATTAGCCCACAGGGATTCTTGACGTACATAAATGAGAACTCGTCTTTCAAAGGTCCGCTACGGCATTTAAGCGTTCGGAGGCATCTGGGATGTCAATGCGAAGGGGTAGTGGGTCTTGACCATAACCCTCACCCGGTAGCTTGGGAATAGTTAAGCGAAAGCATGAGCCAGCACCTGGGAATCCGGTGGCCTCGAGACTGCCACCATGGAGAACCGCGTCCTCATGTGAAATGGCTAAGCCCAGTCCAGTTCCCCCTGAATGGCGCACGCGCGCCGGATCCGCTCGCCAGAATCGATTGAAAACCAAGTCTTCCTGACCGCTCTTGAGTCCAACACCGTGATCTGTCACGGTCACCGATACGGCCTGCGCATTTTCCCCGATCGCTACCGTTACCGGTTTCCCCTCGGAGTGGTCGATGGCGTTTGCTAGGAGATTGCGCAAGATACGCTCGATGCGCCTCGGGTCGCACACCACTTGCACGGGCGCATCGGGAAGATCGAATTCAACGTCCACATGAAGTTCGGTTGCTAGATGCGACGTATATTCATAGGCACCCTTGACGCAGGCCCGCATATCGATGGTCGATTCTGCGAGCTCAGCTACTCCCGCATCATGGCGAGAGATCTCCAGGAGGTCGTTCAACAGTGCCTCGAATTGATCGAGTTCACTGACCATCAGTTCGCTGGCCCGCCGCATTGCGGGACTTAACTCCTCATTATGAGACTGGATCATATCAGCTGCCATGCGCACTGTCGTTAAGGGAGTACGCAGCTCGTGGGACACGTCAGAGGTAAATTGGCGCTGTAGGCTGCCATATTCTTGCAGCTGATCGATTTGCTTCGATAGCGAAGCTGCCATGGTATTGAAGCTCTCCGCCAATCGCCCCATTTCGTGCTCGCCTTCAACAATCATGCGTTCTCGTAGATGCCCAGCGGCAAAGCGTTCAGCAATGCGACTGGCCGCTCGAACTGGTGCTATAACCTGGCGAATTGTTAGCCACGTGATACCCATCATAAGAACCACAAGGACTAGGCCTGCTGCAGCGAAAACGCCGCGCAGTAGTGATAGCGTAGCGCGCTCAGCCTCCATTGATAGCACCAGATAAACCTGCAGATTCGGGATATCAGATTGAGTTGGCGTGCCAATGATCATCGCCCGATAGCTGGTGCCGTCGGCACGCGAAATGGTAGCAAATTGATATGATACTTGGCCTTGGGAAACAAATGATCGCAGCCGTTCCGGGATGCGATACGCCTCCGGGGCAACCACAATTGAATCGTCGGGGCCCTCCACGAGTAGTACTGGCTCGTATGCAGTCTGTGAATCCGGTGAGTTAATCGATCGCGAGGTTAGCGCTGCTCGCGCCGCATTGAGACGTACCTGCACACTTGAGCTTGTTGAGGTTGCCTCGATTTGTTGCTCTACCGCGATCCGCGCTCGCTCGATCTCAGCATCAGCGATATCCAGTTTTGCCTGAATCAGCTTGGAGGTCACTATAGAGACCAAAATATAGGCCAATCCCAGCATTACCACCAAAGAGGACGCCAAGATAGTGGTGATCAGGCGGTATTGTAGCGAGGTGCGCCAGCTTTCGGCGATCCAAAACCGTAGTCGATGGTGATTGCTCCGGAACTTTTTAATAAAGGGTCGTAGCTTCACTAGTCGCCAGTCTTATAACCCACACCGCGCACGGTTAGGACAATCTGCGGATTTTCGGGGTCTTTTTCGATCTTGGCGCGCAAGCGCTGGACGTGTACATTCACCAGGCGCGTATCGGAGGCGTTCCGATATCCCCACACTTTCTGTAGCAATTCTTCGCGTGTGAAAACCTCTCCGGGTTTTGAAGCTAGTTCCGAGAGCAAATCAAATTCCAGGGGTGTTAGGGAAATCTCCTCGCCGCCACGTGTGACGGTATGACCTTTGACGTCAATATAGAGATCCGCGATATGTACAGAGTCATGAGTTTTATCTGCTGCGCCGCGTAAACGAGCGCGCACGCGAGCCACCAGCTCTTTGGCTTTAAACGGCTTGGGGATATAATCGTCCGCTCCCGATTCGAGACCGAGAACTACGTCGACTGTATCGGTTTTGGCGGTCAGCATCACGATAGGCACGGCAGAATCCTGGCGAATTGCACGGCAGATATCGATACCATTCATCCCCGGCAGCATGAGGTCGAGCAGGATTAGATCGGGGTTCTCCCGGTAGCAAGTATCTACCGCCTGAGCACCATCGTTGACTACCACGCTGTCAAAGCCCTCAGCTTCGAGCACTAGCGAGAGCATTTCTGAGATCGCTGGATCGTCATCGACTACGAGAATCTTATGGGCCATCTTCTTCTTTTCCTTCTCACCCCAGCGGCCTGCAGGCGGTGCAGCGAGAATTCAGTTGTTTGGTTGTTGAGCAGATGAGAGGTCGTACCGATAATGTTAGAGCTAAGCGAGCAACAACACTAGTCTCGGGGTTGAGTTTGTGGTCGCATATATTCGGTGAGATTGGTGCAAGCGGGTAGCTTTTCACGGACTTGGGCTTCAACCTCCGCGTGATTGTACTGTCCGTCAATGATCAACCATGGGGAATACCAATTTTCCTGCGCTAATCGTCGATAGGTGGCGGCGGTACGATTTTGCAGACCACGATCGGCCTCATAGCTATCAATCGCACGGTCAGTATCGGTGCTAGCACGGTGGTGAGCGCGCTCATGGGCGAGCTCAGGTGATGTAGCTAATAATATTTGAAGATCAGGTACGGGCAACCCTTGCTCTATGAATTCGAAGGTTGCCACCCACTCTACAAGTGCTTCGTCTAGGCTACGCGCCGCGCTATAGGCAGCGTTACTAGCGACATACCTGTCGAGGATCAATACGCGGCGGGGGTCGTATGCATATGAAGCTATATAGTCTTTGACCTCTGCACGATCGAGAGCGAAAAGTACCGCCATAGCATTAATAGAGTCGGCAACGTCCCCAAGATCATGATGAAGCGCCCGCTGCGCCAGCTGTGCGTGTATGGAGTCTTGGTAGCGGGGGAAAGAGAGGGTGTCTGCATCGAAGGCGTTCCGCAACCGTTTCACCAAGGTATTCTTTCCGGCCCCATCGATACCCTCAATCGCAATAATCATCTAGCGTTCCATTCTCTCCTGGGTTACTCTAGGTCAGCGCCTCAGTATAGACATCGAGATCAAGATCGGTTTCCGCTAATTCGAGAATCGAGCTGGCGCTTTCACGAAGCTCCTCATCACCATGACCGATAAGCTCTCGTATAAAAGGATAGTGTTCTACCACTTCCCCATCGGTATAAGGAGCCGAAGCCCAAATAGCCACGATCGTTGCGGCGGCGAGTCCAATAATGAACTCATCATCACTGCCTTGGTCATCGAGCCCTAGGAGAATTGCATCGTGAATATTGCTCGCGATCTCAGACTCGTCCAGCATAGCAAGCTCGTCAAGGAAAGAAGTGACCACTTCTTCATTGAAGATTTCATGATCCCACGCGTGCATATCAACGTCCTTCCGCATCGAGCTGGTACCTATTTGTATCTTGATTTGTAGTCGTAGTCGATCGCATTATCAAGCCCTTCTAGGCTCGGGCGACAAATACCTGCCCAGACCCGGTCAGCTTAATCTCGCAAGGGTCAGCCGCTGAGATCCACACTGCTTGAGTGGGTGTCAAATCTAGCTCGGCGTCTCCGTTACCAACTGTTATTTCGCCCTGCGTACAAAGAACGATGCGTGGACCGCTCAGAGATACTGTGCGCGTGTCGACGATATCAAAGCGGTGTAAATCGAAGGCATCAAGATTGACCTCGTAGCGCCCGTCACGATCTCTGAGCGTAGGCTCTGCTAGAGACTCAAAGCGCAGCACCTTGACCAATTCTGGAACGTCCACATGTTTAGATGTGAGGCCACCACGCAAGACATTGTCGGAGTTGGCCATGATTTCAACTCCCATCCCACGGCAGTATGCATGGAGATTTCCAGCGTCCAGAAAGATAGCCTCCCCGGGCTGCAGAACGAGATAATTAAGGAGTAAACCACCCAGCACTCCCACATCACCTGGGTAGTGCTCATGGAGATTGACAATATTTCTCGCGGCGTCAACCATCCAGGTATTTTCTTCCACTGGGTGGTTCTCCATGTCCCGGATAAATGCTCGGGCTCGTTCTACGATCGCTGCAATGAGGGTGCGGCGGGCTGGAGCTGGGATGGAGATCCAGGTGGTAAATAGTCCTCTCAAGCCTGTCTCTTCTGGAGTGCTATCATCGTCACCTAATATCGCTAGATAGCGGTCTAGCTCCGGACATGCCAAGGCTTGAAGCAATTCTCTTGTTAATTTCAGCGGTCGGAAGCCCGCCATCGCGTGAAATTCTGTCAGTGCGACTAAGAGTTCCGGTTTTGGTTGTGGGTCGCGGTAATTACGGTGCGGATCACGGATATCGATACCACTGGCATTTTCCCGCTCGAAGCCTTCGCGGGCTTGGTGTGCAGATGGATGCGCCTGCAAAGACAGCGGTTCATTTGCGGCTAGGATTTTCAGCAAATAAGGTAGCTCGCCAGAAAACTTCTCCGCTATATCTACACCTAGATGAGCCGCGGGGTCCTCAGCAATAAGTTCATCCAGTTTCTGCCCGTCGACTCGCGCCGGGAGTGCGGGGTGGGCGCCGTACCAGAGTTCCGCCTCTGGGTGTTTGCTTGGCTCTGTTTCTCCTCTGAGTTGAGCAATGAGGGTTCGTGAACCCCACGGGTACGCCTGGGTGGGAGGATCTAAGGGCAGCATCATAATAGGGTAGGATTCTCCGTCTCGTTAGATGATAAGGATTTTAAAAGTACACGGTAGCAGCATAGGCTCTGACGCTCAGTTGCAATTGAGCTGCGAGACCACGCTCGGTAACACGTTCTGTAACGACCCCGGCGCCCACTTCGTCGGTTGCATTCCACATGATGGTTGTCAGTGTTGGAGCTGTGACAGGATCATCAAGGAATGGGTCATAGAAGATATCTTTGACTGGTCGCTCACGGTTTCTTGCTCTATATCCAGCGGCTAGCTGCATATCTGCGGCTCCCAGAGCCGCACTTACCCGCCCATATGATGTCCACAATGTGGCGATAAGCTGGACTAATTCATAATCGCCTGGTTGCTCTGTAGAAGGTGTTGTATGAATAATGGAACCGGATAGATCCGCTAAAGCTACAGCCGGATTCTCCGTACGGTCGCGTTGAGGTGAACATGCCTGCAACTCGGCATCGATACCATCGGCCAGATCTTTGAATTTCTGTGCGACAATCAGCGCCTCAGAATCCGCCAACTCAAAGAGTGCCATAACAGTACCCGTCAGTCTCATCAGACTCAGACCTTCGTGTGTGGGCACGGTGGGGATGATAATAGCTCCGGGGGCAACGTCGGCAAGCAGCGGAGAGTGGGCATCGACAGCAAGCACCACATCGATCCCTCGGGCGAGCAGCTGATTGACATGGCGCGCGCTGTCGGGAGTATCAAGGCCCCCATTGCTAAGGATGATCACCACGTCCAGCGCGCCAATATATCCGGGAATATGGTCCACTACAACAACAGGGCACGGCAGCGGGTTAAAGAAGCTCACGGCCAATAAGGCGCACTCTCTGGCAACCGAATGGTCAGTCACTATGACCACGCTGCGCGGTCGCATTCCGACGAACGTGGCTAAGGTCGGCCGAGGATTATTCTCCGCTGCCAGCTGGACTCCTTCTTCGATAGCCGATGCGAGTGCGCGTAGATAGGCGCCTTCGTGGGCGATATCGTAAAAGGCGACGGCGAGCGGATCGTAGTCCGACATGTGTTAGCTCCTGATAATCTGAAGGATCTTTGTTACCAGACTATCAACCTCTTGTGCTGTGGGGGCTTCGACATTGAGCCGCAACAGGGGCTCTGTATTGGAGGCACGAATATTGAACCAGGCTGGCGAATCCTTTAAAAAGACGCTAACTCCGTCGAGCTCATCAACCGCAGCAATCCGCTCGGCGAAGGCCTCGAGGACTGCCTGCGTGCGTTGCTGCTGTTCAGCTGCGGAACTCAGGCGAGTATTGATCTCCCCAGAGGCGTGATAGCGATGATATTTGGCCATCATCTCACTCAACGACTGATCGGTGGAACCCAAAGCCGCGAGAACGTGGAGGGCGGCAAGTAGACCGGAGTCAGCATGGAAGAATTCTTGGAAGTAGTAGTGCGCTGAGTGCTCACCACCGAATACAGCTCCCTCATCTGCCATTATTTTCTTAATAAAGGAGTGTCCCACCCTGGTGCGCACTGCTCTCCCCCCGTTTTCGGCGATAATCTCCGGCACCGAACGGGAAGTAATGACATTGTGGATCACGGTTGCTTGCGGGTACCGCTCGAGATAACGCTCGGCAATAAGTGCACAAATGGCGGAAGGGCTCACTGATTGTCCCTTTTCGTCGATGACAAAACACCGGTCGGCGTCCCCATCAAAGGCAAGCCCGATATCTGCGCCAACCTTCGGAGTAAAAGCTTGTAAGTCCTCGAGATTCTTCGGGTCTAAGGGGTTCGCCTCGTGATTAGGGAAGGTTCCATCGAGTTCGAAGTAGAGAGGTTTAATGTCGATGGGAAGAGAGGAGAAAACCTCCGGCACCGTTAAGCCCGCCATACCGTTGGCTGCGTCTACGGCTACCGTCAGGGGGCGTATATCCTTCAGGTCCACCAGGCCTTTGAGGTAATTGCCGTAGTCCTCGAGACAATCTTCTGTGTCGATGGCCCCTAGAGGACCATGGTAGGGAGGAATCCCTTCGAGCAGCATCTCGGTAATATCGGCTAGACCGGACTCTTGGCCTACCGGTTTCGCTCCAGCGTGGCACATTTTGATGCCGTTATACTGGGCCGGGTTGTGGGATGCAGTAAACATTGCACCAGCTAAATTGTAGTGCCCCGAGTAAAAGTATAATTGATCAGTGGAGCTGAGCCCCACGATCACCACGTCTATACCCTGTTCTGCTGCACCTTCGGCAAATGCACGAGATAATTCAGGGGAGCTAGGACGCATATCGTAACCGATCGCGATTTTCTCCTGGCCCATTGTACGTACGAGGTATCCAAAGGCAGCACCGATATCCTTAACGAGGTGGGCGTCTAGGCTTTCACCGTAGACCCCGCGGACGTCGTAAGCCTTGATCACAGCCTCAATAGATTCCCGGGAGCGCATAACGTGGACCTGATTTCTTAAGACTAGGGCGCGATGACTAATCGCAAGCGATTAAAAACAATCCACCATTCTACGATGCGCAGAGAGTGTGCGCTAGTTCTTCACTAGGCTAAGAATTTTCTGAATCTGCTTAATCCGCGTCGCTGCTCGTGTCTTCGGCATCAGGCACGAGAGATAAGTGAGCTCTTCGCTGTGCTTTTTCGGCAGCCTTTGCTTTACCACGTTTGGCTGGATGGTGTGGAGCCAATTCGGCCCCTGGAGATTGATTGAGTTGAGCCTCTTGTAATAAACCAGATTGCAGCCTGCCTTGTTCTCGGACAGCCTCAGCTAAGGCGGTCAGATCATCTTCGCCAATCTCGGGGGCATCAACGCGCACCATCTCCCAGCCTTTTGGAGCAGTAATTTTAGCGGCGTGTCGCTCGCATAGGTCCCAGGAATGCGGATCGCTGTTGGCAATGAGGGGACCGACATAGGCGGTGGAGTGTGCATAGGCATAGGTCAACGTCGCTACGGCCACCTGACCGCAGCCTGGGCGAGAGCAACGACGAA
The DNA here is from genome assembly GCF_024814515.1 of Corynebacterium sp. ES2775-CONJ. Classification (NCBI taxonomy): domain Bacteria; kingdom Bacillati; phylum Actinomycetota; class Actinomycetes; order Mycobacteriales; family Corynebacteriaceae; genus Corynebacterium; species Corynebacterium sp. ES2775-CONJ. Next base: position 88,139 of record NZ_JANUXT010000002.1, read on the forward strand.
TCTGATTCACAACTGGCAAGTCTAATCCTTTACTTGAGCTTTTTCATCCTACGGCGCGCCCTTAGCATCCAGAAGCTCGATCCCGATACCCTAAACGGTATGCACCAGGGAAAAATTCGACGCGATCGACACGGACATGGCGTTCGCGGTCCGCTTTTGCCGCCCGCGCTGCCCCGATTTCGGAACCGCCGCGAGCTTTTTGATGCTGATATCTTAAACGCCTACGCCCCTTTTCAGGAACACTATTTCGACCAGCTAAGCATGTTAGATATCGCGGTGGACATTATTCCTCGGATGCGGTTGAATACTGATTTTCAGGCCTTTCCACGCGATATCGTGGCCGATGGGCCTGTACCCCTAGCACGCCTGATTTCGGCGGGCGTGGATCGCGACGGCCATGCGACCAGAGCGAGAATTGTGCTTTTCCGCATGCCAATTGAGCAGCGTGTAGATTCGCGTCTAGAACTTAATGAAGTACTGACAACGATATTTCGTCGACTCGTCGCCGAATATCTCAACCTCACCCCGGATGATCTTCCCCTGTGAGGCCTCAAGCACTTTCGACCCCTATAGATAGATATGGGGTACCCCTCGAGATTCTTTGAAGACACCTCAATGGAGAGTTAATAATAGCCCCCTGCCTCGTATACGAGGGTGTGGAGGCTTAAATTGGATGTGTGCACCGTTAGTTCTCTTCACGAGAGCATATGGGGTGGCGTCTAACTAATCTCTCGCTTTAAGCGGCGGCGTTCACGTTCCGAGAGTCCACCCCAAATTCCAAATCGCTCATCGTGGGCGAGAGCGTATTCGAGGCAGTCATCTTTCACTTCACATGCTTGGCAAATACGCTTTGCTTCGCGGGTAGATCCACCCTTTTCGGGAAAAAAAGCTTCAGGATCGGTTTGAGCACACAGTGCCTGTTCCTGCCACTCTTGTTCGATGGCGTCGAATAGAGAATCGAGGCCGAGATCGCGGTGCGAGCGGGGATGAGGCGCGGCGTTGCCAGCGAAATCTTCCACGCCAGCCTCCTTTGCTCATAGTAAATCAATAAGTCTTTAACGGTTTATGCGTATATTCGCCACGCGGAGAGACTTGCGCCTACATAGCACAATTCTTTGCGTATGCGCCGAAGCGAGGCCTGGCAAATAACATACTTGAGATTCAACACGGTGACACAAGATGTCGTCAAGCTAAAGAGCGCATCTCCTGCGAAGCATTTTGATTTATGCAGTTCATAGATCACACACGCCACAGCTTTAACATGCCGGCGCATCGCGGGGGTCACTATGGGGGTACCACATCTTGTGCCTACCCCCAATAATTATCGCAAGTACCCTTAAAAAACACCCGGCCATAGCATCAGGCCATAGCACTAATTAGTGCTCCTCGAATAGGCAGCGCTACTGCAGCGACCGCTCTAACTATCGGAGGAAAAACGAATTCCACCATCAGGAATGACCACTCCGGGCCATACCCGCATCCCCGTTAACAACTCACAGCGGGCACCGATCTGAGCACCCTCACCGATAACGCAACCTTTGATGCGGGCGTTGGCGCCAATATGAGCCCCGTGTGAAATGATCGAATCCTCAATGATTGCACCAGGTTCAATGGTGACTCCATCGAAAACAACCACATCATCTAAACGGCACCCGGCTCCCACTTCGGTACCGCGCCCAATGACTGTGCCACCCAGTAAAAGCGTGCCCTCTCGCACGAGCGCTGAAGGATCAACCAGGGATTCCCCATTTTTACCTGCCAGGAGTGGCGAATAAGCGATTCCGCGCACCAAGTCAGAGGATCCGCGCACAAAATCGTCCGGGGTGCCCATATCTCGCCAGTACGCGGTATCGACAAATCCGTAAAATTTTCGCCCTTGCTCCAAAAGCAAAGGGAAGGTGTCGCGCTCCACACTCACGACTCTATTGGGCGGTATTTGCTCGATGATTTCTTTTTTAAACACATAGCAGCCAGCATTGATCTGGTCTGTTGGCGGGTCTTCAGTTTTTTCTAAAAACTTCAACACTCGACCAGCGGAGTCTGTGGGCACGCATCCAAACGCCCGTGGATCCGACACTCGAACGAGGTGCATGGTGAGATCGGCGTCTTTAGCTCTATGAGCCTCGAGAATGGCCTCCAAATTTGTGCCACCTAAGACGTCACCGTTGAAAACGATGACATTGTCGTGGCGCAGTTTTTCATAGACATTGCGGATACCGCCACCCGTTCCAAGTGGGGTTTCCTCAAAGACATACTCAATCTCTAGACCAAACTCTTCGCCGGTACCGAAATATTCTTGAAAAACCTCGGCTTTGAAGGAGGTTCCTAAGATGACGTGGGTAATCCCTGCGGCCTTAATTCTAGCCAGAAGGTGTGCGAGAAACGGCACTCCTGCCGTTGGCAGCATAGGCTTTGGGGTGTGCGTCGTCAAAGGACGCAACCGGGTACCCTTGCCGCCGACAAGAACAACAGCATCGGTTGTCTCGCCCCATCCCGCCGATCCATCCACGTTCCTCAAACCTCCTCATTGTTCTTCAACGCTAAAAAATTGCATCCGCCCATATCCCAGCAACGCGCGACCACCCGCTGCAGACCGAGCCTTAGACCAAGCACTAGACCAAGCCTTGATCCAAGGCTTGAAAGGAGAAGCCTTTCTAGCGTTATCATGGCTATGCTACCCACCATCGACACCATCGCGGCGGTGACGCGCAGCCTGAACCATAATTATTGATCGCAGCCTTAAACCCAACCACAGGGCAAATCGAATCGGCAGATTTGCGAAACCTGGATGCCGATCAGCTTGGAAGCGATAAGCCGAATCATGGTGTGCTGGCAACATCTTCTCAGGCAATTTGCTTGCCGCATGCCCTACTGCGTGCGTTATTTCGGCGTCGGGGCAAAAGATATTGACATAGCCTGCACGCGCGAAGCGATCGCCTAGATCCACATCTTCCATATACATAAAGTACCGTTCATCAAAACCACCGACCTCTGCAAAGGCATCGAAGCTCACCAGCAAACAAGAACCCGACAGCCACCCAGCTTCTCGCTGCCGATCCATGACTGCATTATTCCGATAAGCTCTACTCCATGGATTATCGGGCCACATAGAGGCAAAGAGGGCATGTCCGATCCCATTAGATAATGTCGGGATCGCACGTGCCGAGGGATACGCCGTCCCATCCAGCTGCCTAATCAGAGGCCCGACAGCAGCCACTTTTTCTCCCCGCTCCCGCGCCTGACGGGCGCAGTTAAGCAGAGCGTCGATGCTACCTGGCTGAAATTCCACATCTGGGTTAGAAATGAGAAAATACTCGCTGTTGATTGCTCTGTGGTTGATATCTCCGTGGTTGATATCTCTGTGTTCGGAGCGTTCATCATGTTCACGGCGTTCACGGCGTTCACGAAGCGTGAGCAGATGCTCATAGGCGACGTTTATGGCGCTCCCATAGCCGAGATTTCCGCCAGTGGGCAGGAAAGTGATCCTCGTATTGTCAGCTGCAGCGCGCTCAGGCGCCCCGTCGACAGACCCATTATCGGCCAGAATGAGTTCATAACCGTCGCTTGTGGCCGATTCAAGGGAGTCGATAAATCGCTTCAGATATACCCCTGGGGAAAACGTCACTGTCACTACTGCAATCGGCTCATTCACAAGGCCTAAGTTTAGTGCCCGAACCCGCCCGTCGGGTACTCGCGGCGTGTCGCGTCGGCTAAACTCAACACCATTATTAAATCTCGATCGAGGAAGACTTTAACCACCGTGAGCACCACCCCAAAGCGCCCCGTCCGCGATATCAGCCCCGCCCCTCATTACCTACCCCAAACCGCCCAGCAAGGCCCTGGGGTAGTTAAGGTGCTGCTCGCCTTTATCTCCGCTGCGGTCCTCACGATTTCTGGCGTGGGCTACGCCACTGTGGGGCGTGTGGGAAACTCCGTCGCATCCGCAGGCTCACTCGAACTTGGCGGCGACCAGGGAGTCAAGGAAGAAAAACTCGATGGCGCTATCGATATCCTCCTTGTCGGATCCGACTCACGCACGGATGCGCAAGGCAATCCCCTCACCCCTGAAGAGATCGAGCTACTACACGCTGGCGACGAAGAAGCCGATAATACTGACACCATCATGCTCATCCGCATCCCCAATGATGGGACATCAGCCACTGCGATCTCCATTCCACGAGACACCTATATCGCAGACCCTGAGCTGGGCAATATCAAAATTAACGGTGTGTACGCCGGCTATAAGGCAATCAAACGCACCGAACTCTTTAATGCTGGAATTGTCGACGAGCAAGAACTCGAAAGCCAATCCAAGCAGGCTGGTCGCAATGGGTTAATTGATGCTGTTACTAACCTAGCTGGAGTCACCATTGATCATTATGCGGAAATTGGTTTGCTGGGTTTTGTTTTGCTCACCGATGCTGTGGGTGGAGTCGATGTTTGTCTTAACAATGCCGTCTACGACGAATTCTCTGGCGCCGACTTCCCTGCTGGAGTCCAGACGCTCTCTGGTGGTAGCGGCCTGGCTTTCGTGCGCCAACGACATGGACTGCCCCGAGGCGACCTCGACCGCATCGTTCGTCAGCAAGCGTATATGGCCTCTCTCGTCAATAAAGTTCTCTCTACGGGCACCCTCACGAGCCCGGGTAAACTAGCCCAGCTAGGTCAAGCTGTCACCCGCTCAGTGGTGATCGACGAAGACTGGGATGTGATAAGCTTTGCCACCCAATTGCAGGATCTGGCTGGGGGTAATGTGCGTTTCAATACCATTCCAGTGGCCGATATCGACGGTGTCGGAGACTATGGTGAATCTGTCGTTACGATTGACCCCGACGAGGTCAAAGCCTTTTTCCAGGCGCTTCTTGGTACCGACGAAGAACCGGCCGACCCAGCCGATGCTCCGGCGGCCGACGAGGGTCCCGCTGAGAAAGATCCGACGCCCATCCAGGTACTGAATGCTTCAGCACAGTCCGGACTCGCAGCTGGCGCTGGCGCTTACCTTACCGAACAAGGCTTCACCATTGCCGACGTGGGTAATGCTGAGATAGGCCGCTACGATCGCACCCAGGTAATCACCCGAAACCTCAACGACTCAACTGCCCGCAAGATCGCCAAAGCTCTCGGCGGAGTGCCGGTAGTGGAGGATCCTGAGCTCGCGTATGAGGGGATCGTCGTGATCGCCGGGGGTGACTACTCCGCCCCAATTGGGGAACCGGGTGCCCCCGTGAACAGCAATACCGCAGAGCCAGAAAGCAACGATCCTGGAAGCGTCGTCAATGATGCTGCGGACTCCCCACAGATCGATGCAGGTGGCGATAGCCCACGCTGCGTTAACTAGCCCTTCACCACTAGACCTTCAAGGATCATTTGTGCCGTTACTCAGCCCTCTTATCACAGCCAACTCCGCAATCCCACGTCTGAGTACCTACGACGAGACCACTGGAGCTCGGCTCGACTTTTCTGCTCAAACTCTCGATAATTGGGCTAATAAGGTTGCAAATATGCTTATCGACGAGCTCGATCTCAACGAATCCGAAACAGTTGGCATCGCGCTGCCTAGCACGTGGCAAGCGGTATGCATTGCTCTCGGCTCTATTACGGCCTCGATTCCCTATCGTTTTCTCGACCCACACGAGCCTTTCGCAGACCCGGATGCAGCTGACGTAATCTTTGCGCCTCCACGCTCATTTAGCGCTGAATTCGATGGTGATATTGTCTTGGTCACCAACGACCCCTTTGGCCGCGGGGTGAAGGAAATAGGGAGCGATTTGCCCGAGGGCGCCATTGATTTCGGCCCTACCGTTCGCTACCATGGCGATTCATTCTCACAACCCAGCCCCGACCTGAAAACTCTCGCCCACCATACAATTCCCCACGAGGCTCGTGTGCTTAGTCGAGGGTGGAAAGATGCAGAGGGCTTCAATCAGGCCATCCTTTCCCCCTTTGCGGCATTAGGCAGCGTCGTCCTAATCAATGGCCTGGTGTCAGCTGAGCGGCTGGCCCATATACGAGAGAGCGAAAAAGTCTCTTTAGATCTCTAGACATATTGAGAAAATGGGGGCAATTCGCGGGGGTAAAGGAACAGAGATCAACTGGGACTATCACTGCTAACCGCTGGACTACTCCAATTAAAGCACGCGCGGCAAAATCCCTGTGTTGGAAAATACACTGATATTCACCCCCAAAATTCACCCCATTACTCGTAATTGGGTGCGCGGTAGGGAGGATGCTCAGTAGATTCTGAAGGAGAGTCTCCCCATCCCCTGGAAAGGCAATACTCATGAATACTCGTCACAATTTCCGAATCGGAGCGTTTCTTACAGCTCTGGGCGTCGCTGGGTCACTCGGGCTCGCCGGCTGCTCTGATGAAACGACCACCACAAACTCCGCCGCCCCCACACCTGCTACCGCTGGCGCCCGTGGGCCGATCACGTATGCGCTTGGCAAATTAGACACAGAACTGCTTGCTCCCATCGTAGATAAATGGAATCAAGCGCATCCCGACGAGCAAGTAACCATGAAAGAGCTAGCTGGCGAAGCTGGTGACCAGCGCGATTTCCTTGTGCAGAACCTACAGGCTGGTAGCGATGATATCGATGTGATGGCGCTGGATGTTATTTGGACAGCCGAATTCGCGGCGAATCAGTGGATTGCACCGCTTGAAGGGGAACTCGCGGTGGATACATCAAAACTGCTGAAACCAACCGTTGACTCTGCGACCTACTTAGGCACCTTATATGCGATGCCCCAGAATACTAACGGCCAACTTTTGTTCCGTAATACCAAGATTGTCCCAACCGCACCCAAAAATTTTGCGGAACTGACCGATTCCTGCGAATTAGCCAGAGAAAAAAATGTCGAGTGCCTCACTCTGCAGCTCAAGCAGTACGAAGGACTCACCGTTAACGCAGCTGGCTTTATCGAAGGCTGGGGCGGACATATTCTCAATGAGGATGGTTCTCCTGCCGTCGCCACGGATGAAGCTAAAGCAGGTATGCAAGCGCTTGTCGATGCCTATAAGGACGGCGTGATCGCTAAGAATTCAACATCCACAACAGAGCAAGAAACTCATTTAGGTTTCCTTGCTGGCGAAACCGCCTACGCTATCAATTGGCCGTATATGTACGATATGGCCCAAGACAATGACTCCACGGTCGCGGGTCGCGTGGAAGTTCAACCGCTGGTGGGCAAGTCTGGAGTGGGAGTGTCCACCCTCGGGGGGCTCAATAACGGCATCAACGTCAATTCTAAGCACAAAGAAACAGCGAAGGATTTCATTGAGTTCATCACAAGTGCTGAGAATCAGAGTTATTTCGCAGAGAAATCATTCCCTCCAGTTCTGGCTTCAATCTATGATGATGCCGATTTAATCGCGAAGTATCCTTATCTGCCGGCACTAAAGATTTCCTTAGAAAATGCGGTGCCACGTCCGGCCTCCCCGTTCTACCCCGCTATTTCCAAGGCCATCCAAGATAACGCCTATGCGGCCCTGACGGATGGGAAGTCCGTCGACGACGCCGCGCGCGATATGGAAGCCGCCATTCGGGCAGCAGGTTAGTTGCCCGCTGTGTCGAGGCGTCGGTAATGGCTGCCTAAGCCCTGCTAAGCTATCGCTCAAACCCTGCCCATTCTGGCAGTGTTTGAGCGTTTTAGCACCAAGAAAAAGGACTCTGTCTCGTGGCTCCACCTACGCGCCATGCGGGCCTGCTTGTCGCCCCCGCACTCACCGTTCTCGCTATCGTTATCGGCTATCCGATCATGCGGGCTATCTACCTGAGTTTTCAGGCCGATAAGCACCTCGACCCACAAACTGGTCTCTTTGTCGAAGGAGGGTTTGCTGGTCTACGCCACTACAGTTACTGGATTCAGCAACGGTGCATGCTGCCATCTGGAGAAATAGCGACGTGTCCCCCAGGAGTGCTCGCCACAGACTTCTGGCCTGCCCTCGGCAATACGGTATTTTTTACGGGCGTGACCGTTATCCTCGAAATTCTCCTTGGAATTGCGATGGCGATCATTATGCACCGAGATATACCAGGACGCGCACTGATTCGCGCCGCCGTCCTCATCCCGTGGGCGATTCCAACGGCTGTGACCGCGAAATTGTGGCAATTCATCTTCGCCGACCGGGGCATAGTTAATACGTTCCTATCGACGCCCATCTCATGGACTACCGACCCGTGGGCTGCCCGAACGGCCGTGATCATTGCTGACGTGTGGAAGACTACCCCTTTCATGGCGCTACTCATTCTCGCGGGTCTACAGATGGTGCCCAATGATGTCTACGAAGCGGCCCGCGTAGACGGAGCCACGCGCTGGCAGACTTTCCGCTTCATCACACTTCCGCTAATCAAACCCGCACTGCTCGTCGCTATACTTTTCCGCACTCTCGACGCTCTACGGATGTATGATCTGCCGGTAATTCTCATCTCGCCGAGTGCCAACTCTCCCACCGCAACGATCTCTCAGCTCGTCGTGGAAGATATGCGCCAAAATAATTTCAACTCGGCGAGCGCATTATCGACGATGATTTTCCTCCTAATCTTTGCGGTCGCATTTTTTATGATTAAAGTTCTCGGCGCTGATTTGGGTGGAAGCAAAGCTAAACTGCCCTCCTCTATTGGGGTGTCGGGGACCCCCGACACCCCAATAGAGGAAAGAGAAATAATGACCCCTACGTCAGGAGATTCCCATGCGTAAACATGTTGGCGACTACTTTGGCGTTCTTCTTATCTTGGTGTGGGGTCTCTCCCCCTTTTATTGGATGCTCATCACTGCATTCAGACACAAGGATCACACCTTCGACACCACCCCATGGCCAACGCACGTGACACTTGAGAACTTCACCGAGGCACTCTCTACCGACAAGGGCAACAACTTCTTGGCGGCTATAGTTAACTCTCTTTTTATTTCCGTGATAACCACACTCGTGGCGCTTTCCATTGGAGTTTTTACCGCTTATGCCCTCGCGCGTCTTGATTTCGCAGGTAAAGGGTACGTCACTGGGATCATTTTGGCAGCCAGCATGTTCCCTGGCATTGCCCTCGTAACACCACTATTCCAGCTATTTGGCAATCTGGGATGGCTGGGACAGTATCAAGCTCTCATTATTCCCAATATTTCCTTCGCACTTCCGTTGGCGATTTACACTCTAACCTCTTTCTTTCGCCAACTACCGTGGGAACTCGAGGAGGCAGCGCGTATTGATGGAGCGACGCAAAGCCAAGCTTTCCGTATCATTCTGTTACCCTTAGCTGCCCCAGCTCTGTTTACCACCGCAATCCTCGCATTTATCGCAACGTGGAACGAATTTATGCTGGCTAACCAACTATCGACGAGTGCTACTGAGCCAGTCACGGTGGCTATTGCACGATTCTCCGGCGAGAGTTACTACGACTATCCCTACTCCTCCGTCATGGCGGCTGGTGCCCTAGTGACCATTCCCTTGATCCTCATGGTCCTCGCTTTCCAGCGCCGGATCGTCTCCGGTCTGACCGCGGGAGGGGTGAAATAACATATATGCAAAACCCGAATAAGAGGAGAACTTTAGTCCACCAAGCAATTATTGGATTCTTAGCTTTTTTCTCGGTGCTCTTTGTCATTCAGGCCGCATTGAATTTATTGCAACCTGAACCCGCGTTATGGCCTGCGGTCCTGGCACTACTTAGCGTCATCACTACGGTCGTGGCCGTCCGCGCATTCAGCGGCCGCTAGTTTTTCTAAATACTTTAGTTATCAGCTCTTTAGCTGTTCACTATCAATCTCGACCGATTCGAAAAACTCGTGGCAATGACACCGGATATGTCCGCGCGCGTCTCGTAAATCTGAATTTAAAATTCGACGTCCCACCGCAGCAAAGCCCTTCTCAATAGCGGGAGCGCGATTAAATCGGAGCGGTTTTCCTTTTCTATGGTGCCCAATGCGTCCCGAATCGACATCGATATCGATTCGCCCATGTACGGTTTGCCGAGGATGGTCGTCGTTGAGTTTATTATGGCGCATGCACAATGGACAGAGATTACGGTTCTCCGTTTTGCCGCCGCCTGCATGCCATACAATATGGTGCATTTGGCAGTGGTTGGCGGTAATCCTGCAGTCGGGATGCGCACAGATCAAATGACTGACCACCTGAGTAAGTCTGTGCTTCTGAGTAGCATAACGCTGCTCAATGGCGATCGGTTCGCTGATCTCGATATGTCCAGACTCTAGACGTGAGGCGATCGCAGCATAGCCCATAGGAGCAAGATAGGTATTAGCGTGGGCCCTTATATCGACAATCACTCCATCACTAGTAACTAAGGTGCCATCGACGTTGCAAGCCTTCTCCGCAAAAGGAATCAAGATGAAGGGCCGATACCGGGGATCAAGAGGATTGCTGTCATCTCGTTGAGGCTGGCTATCCCCTGAGATCAGAGCCATGATCACGCGCGTGCGCGCCTCTTCGAGGGTATAAGCCTCTCCACGGCTTAATATTTCTTTGGCCGGTTGCTCTGTCATATTCTGCAAGAGCGCCGCATGAGCGTCGGTTAATTTGAGCATGGCATAACGCATGCCGTCGTGGTCTGGGATAGCGGAAATTCGGGTGTACTCGCGCCGCGGCTTGTTAGCCTTCTCGTTGAGCTTGTCAACGTACCCGGCAAGATACTCGCGCATTTCATCGGCACTCGAGGAAGAAGATTCGCGAAGGAACTGCCAGCACAATTGTTGGCGATCGATTTCTCGATTGGACACTTTTCTGCAATATTTGGCAATTAGAGACAGTTTACTCATCGAAACTTTTGATTCTAGGGCCCACTGAAGTTGTTCAGGGGTAAAAAATGCGGCGTTCCTAATCAAAAGACTCGCCTCATGTCGAGCCATTCCTAGAAGGCCACTAAGCTTCTCCCATGTTGGTGTTTCTGCTTTGATGCTCAAAAGAAGACCAGCCGCTTGGGTTGCATACTCTGCGTATCGAGATAATGTCGGTGCCATAATATCCACGCTATGGACCGTGTACGTAGGCAACAACAGGAAACCGAAACAGCGGTCAAAACTGTGGATAATTACTCGTGAGCTAGGGCAGTCCCTTGGTGCCAGCCAGTTTCCCTCTACCCGCGCCCATGCTCCTTTTAGTCTTCTATGCGGATGGGACCGCAGATATGGCGACCGTCCAAGTCGATGAAGCTTACCACGAGCTCATTTCCCGACAAGACTATGGTAGGCGAGTCGCAAAAACGGCAATCGAGGTCCTCAAGATCATTTATGTCTACAACTCTAAAATGACCCCGCTCGCATTCGATGGTGGCATCTGTCCACTGAACTTTTAGCTGCGAGCCGCGCATTCGCGTTCTAAAGGTTGTATATACCCAAGCGTTTTCCAGCTTAAAAGGGTCCACACGTCTGAATGCTCCGACGCACACATAGACCGTTTTCACCGTATATCCAGACGTCCATGGCCTGATTGCTTGATAGATGAGGGAGGCATATTCAATCTCGGTCATTGTGGAGCCTCGCTATTCGTGACGACGTGAGCACCTGTAATTTTATTGGGGCGTCGGGGGCACCCGACGCCCCAATAGATCTAGGATCCAAGCAGGCGAGATCTTAGCTGCTCATCTTTTCGTTCCACTTCCTCGCGCATTTCTCGCTGGAATTGGACCATTTTTTCTACAAGTTCGAAGTCATCTACCCCTAGCATTCGTACAGCGAGCAAGCCAGCATTTTTTGCGCCACCAATGGACACCGTTGCCACAGGCACTCCAGCTGGCATTTGGACGATGGACAGGAGGGAATCCATCCCATCTAGAGTATCGAGTGCCCTTGGTATCCCAATGACGGGTAGCGGTGTTGCGGCCGCGACCATGCCGGGTAAATGAGCTGCGCCGCCAGCACAGGCAATAATAACCTTGAGTCCTCGCGTGTGAGCGTGCTCTGCGTAAGCAAGCATCTTGTCTGGTGTTCGGTGCGCTGAGACCACCCCCACTTCGAAGGGGACTGAGAAGTCGGCGAGAATTTTGGCGGCTGGTTCGACTGTAGGCCAGTCTGAATCTGAGCCCATGATAAGGCCAACGAGGGGTTTCATATGCACGTCCTTATGTCATTAAAAGGATTTTCTAAAAGCCTCAACAAATGTTAGTCCATCCAGCTGGCGGTGCTAAGGAAATGAGCTGCATTGCGGGCGGCTTGAAGAACGTCGTCAGCTGAGTCACCTGCGATATTTACATGGCCAAGTTTGCGGCCAGGCCGGTAATCCTTACCGTAGAGGTGGATCTTTGCCGTCGGATACCGACGCCATACTGCCTTCATACGCGCAGTCATGGGCAGATCGGGGTCAGCAGGGGCGCCTAAGACATTGGCCATACCGATCACGGGTGCGGTGAGTTCAGTATCACCCAAAGGATAATCCAGGACCGCGCGCAGATGTTGTTCAAATTGATTCGTGACACACCCATTTTGGGTCCAATGTCCGGTATTATGCGGACGCATTGCTAGCTCATTAACGAGAATTGTAGGCTCAACTGAGCCGTTATCAGTTGCAAAAAGTTCCACTGCGAGCACCCCGGTCACACGTAATTCTGTAGCGATATATTGCGCTAGGCTTTTGATCTCGGAGCTGTGTTTCTCACTCAGCCCAGGTGCGGGCGTGAGGGTTTCGGTACATATTCCGTTCTCTTGTACCGACTGCGAGACCGGCCAGGCTTTGACCTCGCCGCTGGGGGTTCGCGCAACAAGAACTGATAATTCCCGGCTCAGTGCAATTTTCTCCTCAGCCATGAGCTCAACCCCTTCAGCTCTCAGCTTATCCACGAGTTCTTCCAACTCAGTCACAGTTCTGGGAAACCACACTCCATGACCGTCGTAACCACCACGGCGCGCTTTCAGGCAGACCGCACCATTGACTCGGGTGTAGAAGGCGCGGGCGTCGTCACGCGAGGAGATTGCGGCGAAAGGAGGGATGGGGGCGCCCATATCGGAAAGTCGCTGGCGCATAAGTAGCTTATCTTGAGCGTATATGAGTGCGTGCGGTCGGGGCTGTACATCATAACCTTCGTCGAGTAACGAATGGATATAATCGTTGGGGACATGTTCGTGGTCAAAGGTGATCACATCAGTCCCAGTTGCGCTGTTTTGAAGGTCGGTATAGGACAGATAATCGCCAATGTGTAGATCGCGGCTAACCTGGGCTGCCGACGCTTGATCGGTAGCGGCCAGTATGCGGGCGGATAAGCCCAGTTCGATTGCCTCGGTATGCATCATTCGAGCTAGTTGCCCGTCTCCGATGACTAGAATAATGGGCATTCCACTGGCATGGGCAGCGCGGGATGAATCTGCAGGTGTTTGATAGCTCACACCTTGTAACTCTAAACAGCCCGCCTGGTTGCCACAAGCGATTGAGACAAGAATTATTAGCGATGAATAAGGTCCTCTATAACAGCAAAGACGCGGCGCGCTTGGGGTACGTGGGTCATCGAGAATGCACGCTGCTGACCGCGCAGCATCAGCCGAATAGAATTGCGGTGGCGGTCAACAGCCTGAACCTGCTCGATCGGGGCGCTAAAGATGCTGCTAGTCCACCCAGCTTCGCGCAGGAGCAACCTGTGTTCCGTAACGATGATACGACGCCTCCGTAGGGTGACAATTTTAGTAACGAGGCGGAATACTACGACCCCTGCCCACATCAGCACGATGAGGTTTCGAATCTTTGGATCATAAGTTCCACTCAATTCTGGCCGGTCCAAATACCCGATTGCCATCCACGCTAACCCGGTTACAGTAAGAATCTCGAGAAGCGGGAAGAATAGTGCGCTCAGCGGACTCGTTAGATCAATGAAGACGCGCTCCCCCGGCGCCAAACGAATACTCATCATCCCCTTAGTTTAAGGCACAGTGCAGCTATCACTCCCGCAACCGCAAATGTGTTACGTCCCCCGCTGCCAAATGATGGTGCGTGCCCACGCCATCGTCGACAACCAGTTGACCGTCGGCTGCGATCGAGCGCACCACACCCAATATCTCGCGATCCCCTGGGACGATCGCCCTAATATCGCGCCCAATCGTGGCTGATAAGCTCCGGTAATCAGCGAGCAACTTTTCATCACCGCATTCCCACTGCTCTAACCGGCGAACCAGTGCACGGATCACCTTAACCGCAAGGTCATCGCGATCAAAAGGAATAGACTCTAAAGCCAATGACGTTGCATGCTCTACCGGCAATTCACTACGACGCATTGCGGTATTGAGACCAAACCCGATGACCACCGCTGGTTCTTTCCCCAGAGAAACAGCCTCCGCAAGGATCCCGCACAATTTTCGCGCTCCCCCATAGGAGCTCACTGGAACCGCAGCAGCACCAGCACGAAGTCGTTGCGCGATATCCTCGCTTCTCGCAGCGCCACCGCGCTTGGAGCAGGCGAGCGCGGAGTCATCAGTGCTGCCAGGAGCACTAGCACCTGCACCGTTATCCTCGCTACTTATTTCTCCATCCTCAATAATGAGATCATTGGGCCACTTGAGTCGAACCCCTGGCCATGCCAGAGCATCGCAAAGGGCCACGCCTACTGCGAGGGGCATGACCCCCAACCGCTCAATGGCTGCTCGATGAGGGCGAATCAGGATGGATGCGGTCAACTGTGCGCCGTAGGGAGCTTCATAACTCCGACCCATACGCCCTCGCCCCGCACTTTGATGATCTGTCAGGCATACCGTTCCACTGGGGGCTCCCTGCTTCGCTAGCTCTACAAGATCGGTATTAGTTGATCCTGTTTTAGCTCGATAAATAAGCGAGGGGATGACTCCGGTGCGGACGAGTTTTTCTTCCAGGTAATCAAGGTTGTAGGGGTTGCGCAGACTAAAGAGATCGGGGGCGTTCATGATTGTCATCCTAATTCCATTGGGGAAATGGGGGTAGCATTTTTTACCCCCTTTTCCCCAATAGAGGGAGGAAGCTCAAACTGCACGCTGACCTAGGGCATCTCTAGACGCCAACTGACGCTATTTGAAATATGACTTTTGCCCTAGAAACTATCTTCACTTTCCGCTATCATGACCAAACATGACTATTTCCTCACCTTTTCTCGATACAAAATCTCTCCCCGATCTGAGTACCACAGCTGGGAAACTTGCAGATCTTCGCGCTAGACGACTCGATGCCCACACCCCGAGTGGCCAGCACGCAGTTGATAAGGTGCGCTCCCATAATCGCCTCACGGCTCGAGATCGTTTAGATTATTTGCTCGATCCCGGCTCCTTTGTCGAGATGGATCAATTAGCAAAGCACCGTACTACCGCCTTTGGAATGCATTCTAGAAGACCTACTACTGACGGCATCGTTGCCGGCTGGGGCACCATCGACGGACGCGAAGTGTGTATTTTCTCCCAAGATGGCACGGTCTTCGGAGGGGCTTTAGGTGAGGTATACGGGGAAAAGATGTGCAAAGTTATGGAGCTCGCCGTCGCAACTGGGCGGCCCCTCATTGGTCTCTACGAAGGTGCCGGCGCCCGCATCCAAGACGGGGCTGTCTCTCTCGATCTCATCGCTCGAACTTTTTACCACAATATCAATGCTTCGGGTGTTATCCCCCAGATTGCCGTCATTATGGGCGCCTGCGCTGGAGGGAACGCCTACTCGCCTGCACTTACTGATTTTGTTGTGATGGTTGAGGATTCTTCGAAAATGTTTGTCACTGGCCCCGATGTCATTAAAACTGTCACGGCTGAAGATATCACCCAAGAAGAGTTAGGTGGCGCAGACGTTCACATGAGCTTCGCCGGCACCTCACACTACAGTGCGGCCAACGATGAAGATGCCCTCGATTTCGTGGCCGACCTCCTCAGCTATCTCCCGTCGAATAATCGTGACCTCAACACGTCAACAGACCCAAGTGTTGAGACAGGAAGCGTCGCAGAAAATGTCTCAGCCTCAGATCTTGTCCTCGATAGCATCATTCCCGATAGTTCCACTGTGCCCTATGATGTGCGCGAGGTTATTACTACGCTCAGCGATGATGGTGAGTACCTCGAGATTCAGCAGGATCGTGCCCAGAATATCGTTATTGCTTTCGGCCGAATTGAAGGTCAGTCTGTAGGTTTTGTGGCGAACCAGCCAACCCATTTCGCCGGCTGTCTCGATATCGACGCTGCCGAAAAAGCTGCACGCTTCGTGCGCACTTGTGACTGCTTTAATATCCCTATCATTACGCTTGTCGACGTTCCGGGATTCCTTCCCGGCGCCTCTCAAGAACACACGGGCATCTTGCGGCGTGGAGCTAAATTACTCTATGCCTACGGTGAGGCAACAGTTCCAACGATCACTGTCACCATGCGCAAATCATATGGTGGAGCTTATTGCGTCATGGGATCGAAGGGTTTGGGCTCCGATCTCAATATTGCATGGCCTACAGCTCAAATTGCGGTTATGGGGGCAAAAGGGGCGGTTGGCTTTTTATATAGAAAGGAATTGCGAGCTGCCCTACTGCGCGGTCTTAACCCCACAGAGCTGGAGCAATTTCAGCTATCTTTAGAGAAAGAATACGAAGATCACATGCTGAATCCGTATCTTGCTGCCGAACGCGGTCTCGTCGATGCTGTAATTTTACCTTCTGAAACACGCGGCTATATAGCGCGCAATCTGCGTCTACTAGGCACCAAGCACCGTCCGCGCCCAGCCCGCAAACACGGCAATATTCCACTTTAGTGTCGAGATGCCGTGATTTTTATTCATCACAACGGGATGATAGCGAGTTAACAATGTCACCTAGCGTGCTTGTCGCCCTAACTGATCGCCGATCCGATGTTCACAAAAATCGGCTCGAACCTTTAAACTATGGTGTTATGACAGCTGCTAAGACGAATTCTGCTTCAGCATCCAAGCCCGACCTCACCACCACCGCAGGTAAACTCGCCGATCTGCGCAACCGCTTGGCTGAGGCCACTGCCCCTATGGGGCCTGAATCCGTGAAGCGGGTACACGATGCAGGTAAGAAGACCGCACGCGAGCGCATTGAATACCTGCTGGACCAGGACTCCTTCGTCGAAGTAGATGCACTTGCACGCCATCGTTCAAAGAATTTTGGACTAGACGCGAAACGCCCGGTTACCGATGGAGTAGTTACGGGTTACGGCACTGTAAACGGACGAAAGGTTTGTGTTTTCTCCCAGGATGGGGCGGTTTTCGGGGGTGCGCTAGGGGAAGTATATGGCGAGAAAATCGTAAAAATCATGGATCTCGCCATTAAAACTGGTGTTCCACTCATCGGCATCAACGAGGGGGCTGGTGCCCGCATTCAAGAGGGTGTGGTATCGCTGGGTCTCTACTCAAAGATCTTCTACCGCAATACTCTAGCCTCAGGCCTTATCCCCCAGATCTCGCTAATCATGGGTGCCTGCGCGGGAGGCCACGTTTATTCTCCAGCGCTAACAGACTTCATTGTCATGGTCGATAAGACCTCGAAAATGTTCATAACGGGACCAGAGGTCATCAAAACTGTCACCGGTGAAGAGATCACCCAAGAGGAATTAGGTGGCGCTCATACCCATATGGCTACCTCAGGGACCTCACACTATACCGCTGATAATGACGCCGATGCCCTCGATTGGGTACGTGACCTCCTCGACTACCTTCCGTCCAACAACAGAGCTGAAGCCCCGCGCGAGGCCAGCACTAAAATGGAGGGCTCAGTGAGCGAGAATATCACTGCGTACGACCGAGAGTTAGATACACTCATCCCCGATCTACCTAATCAGCCCTACGATATGACTGACGTTATCCGCCGAGTGGTTGACGACGGTGAATTCTTCGAAATCCAGGAGAATTATGCCCACAATATTCTCACTGGTTTTGCCCGTATTGAGGGACGCTCCGTGGGAATAGTGGCAAATCAACCCACCGAATTTGCTGGTTGCCTTGATATTAAGGCATCCGAAAAAGCGGCTCGCTTCATCCGCACCTGCGATGCTTTCAATACTCCCATTATTGAATTCGTCGATGTTCCTGGCTTTTTACCAGGAACCGAAGAGGAATACAATGGCATTATCCGCCGTGGCGCTAAATTACTTTACGCCTATGCGGAGGCAACAGTCGGTAAAATTACCGTCATCACCCGGAAATCCTACGGTGGGGCTTACTGCGTGATGGGCTCCAAAGATATGGGTGCCGACCTCGTATTTGCTTGGCCCACCGCCCAAATCGCAGTCATGGGAGCTAAGGGAGCTGTTGGTTTTATCTATCGTAAAGAGCTCAAGCAGGCCCACCTCAATGGCGAGGACGTGGAGGCGCTTGCCGCCCGGTACGAACGCGAGTACGAGGACACCCTTGTGAACCCCTATAAGGCTGCCGAGCGTGGTTTCGTCGATGCAGTTATTCCTCCTTCTCATACTCGCGGAAATATTATTGAAGGCCTCCGCCTTCTCGATCGCAAGGTTGTGACAACACCTGCTAAGAAGCACGGCAATATTCCGCTCTAGGGCCGCAATTGGGTCACTCCGACAAGAAAAGGTAGTACTACCTCATGAACGAAAAATTTGCTGATAAGCCGCTTTTTAAGGTGCTCAAAGGGCAGCCTGACGACCAAGAACTCGCGGCCTTGGCGATGCTCATCGGCTCGCTTGCGAACTCAGCGCGGGACTCACATCAGTGCAGGGAAGTAAATCGCTGGGGAGAAATTGCTGAAGACTCAAGGCCCCACCCAATCTTCAACCCTAATGCATTTCAACATGTGAGCTTCTATTAAGGTCCGTCCCTGAGATCCTAAAGCCTTCGGAGGGTTTGAAATCCTTTTCCGGCTCATTCCTACTAGCTTGGAGCGCGATCTATGAGCGTCGTTGTCATTGGCTCTATTAATGCCGATTTGGCAGTGTCCACCGCTCGCCACCCCACCCCAGGGGAAACTCTGCTCGGAACTGGTGGGAATATCAGTCCTGGTGGGAAGGGAGCGAACCAAGCGGTGGCCGCTGCTCTGCAGGGATCCCACGTTTCTTTTCTAGGGGCGGTGGGCTCTGACGCCTATGCCCCGGTAGCTCTGTCACTGCTGGAGAAATCAGGCGTCAATCTATCGCGTATCCAGCATCATCCTGGCCCCACGGGACTCGCAGTTATCACGGTTGCAGCTGACGGCGAGAATACGATTATCGTCGTGCCCGGAGCCAATGCGGAGGTGTCCCCAGACTATATTCGCGACAATCGTGACATCATTTCGCGAGCCGATATTGTTGTGATGCAGGGTGAGCTGCCATCAGCCACCCTTGAGGCCACCCTATTGGGAGAACGGGGGCACCCACATAAAAACAGTCACCCCCGATTCGTCATCAATCTTGCACCTGTCATACCCCTCGATCGGAGGCTGCTCCTACGCGCCGATCCGCTGATCCTAAACGAATACGAAGCCCAACTTCTTCTCAACCCAGGCTCTATTCCCCAATCAGATCCGGATATTGACCGGCTAATCCAGCAATTGCTAGGTCAAGGTTTTTCCTCGCTGGTCATGACGCTAGGTGCAAGGGGTGTAGAGGTCGTCGATCACAAGCATCGCACCCACATTCCCGCTCCCCCCATTACCCCAATAGATACTACGGGGGCGGGCGATGCCTTCGTTGGTGGTCTCGTTGCCCGCCTAGATCAGGGTGATGATCTTGTTCGGGCCGCGAAATACGCAGTAAGAATTGGTGCTTTTGCCTGCACTCGATTGGGCGCACAGCGATCTTATCCTCACCAAGACGATATTCTGCCCTTCTAGTCTGCGCTAGAATGCGGGTATGAGCTCTTTGTTTATTCTCGCTTCAGCCTCTCCATCCCGTCTTGGAATTCTCCGCGGAGCGAGTATTGATCCAGACGTTCACGTCGCTGATATTGACGAAGATGCTCTGATCGAGAAATTAGCTGATAAGAACCCCGAGCACGTGGTGCAAACACTAGCCACGAAGAAAGCGGAAGCTATCGCACGCCAATTTCCAGAGTCAATAGTTTTAGGGTGCGATTCGATGCTACTTATAGATGGCTTCCTGCAAGGCAAACCTCACAGCATCGACCGGGCCATCGAACGGTGGAAATACCAGCGAGGTAAACAAGCACAACTCCTCACCGGACATTGCCTTCTGAGCCCTCAGGGGCGTTGGGAGGAAGTTACTCAGACTACCATTTATTTCGCTTCCCCCAGTGACCGGGATATTGCGACCTATGCGCGTTCCGGTGAACCCCTTGAATGCGCTGGCGCCTTCACTTTGGAGGCTATGGGGGGATTTTTTATCGACCGTATAGAGGGGGACCCCCACAGTGTTGTGGGGCTCTCTTTAGCCGTCGTCCGTCGAGCTCTTTATGCTTTCGGGATGGACATTAGTGATTTCTGGGCACCCACTTCTAAGGACAGCCATGCATCAACGTCGCTCTAGAAAACTTCCCAGGCTCGCCACGTGCCCGGACTTATTGGCCGAGGATGAGATAGAGCTCCCAGCTCTTTGGCCTATCGAGCTCCCCGCTGATAATATTCGTCATCCTATCGATATCTACTCCGTTATTGAATGTCCTGATTCGCCACTTGGCTGGGCAGAGCTGGCTGAAAATGCCCTCGATGATGCCCTATCACGAAACCCCATGAGAGCACATCACCGAATCACCGCCTATACCTATGCGTGTGCGGCATATGTGGCTAGTCTTAATCGGCTCACCGAACACGGGTGGAAAGGTACTGGTCATATCCCCTTCTCCCATCTACCCAATCAGGGGGTTCTAAGAGCCGTCGCGTGCCTAGCGCGCGCCTCGGAGCTGATCGGGGATTCGGATGGCTATGAGCGCTATCTTCGCTTTTTGCTCGAATCGGACCCGGCCTGCGTGAGCACTTTGATACCCAAACCTTCTCGTGAGGAGTTTCTGCGCACAAAACGACGTCATAGGCCACGTCGACGCAGACCGTCGTTTAAAGATCAGGACTAAGGCGCCAGTCGAGTCCTTTTTCCCACTGGTTACGCGGGTCCGCCGCCGGCTGCAATGGAATCGGCTGCGGCCGCTTCTTCTCGCTTGGTTCCTTAGTTGGGCTTGTCGACGCGGCGGGGGTAGTAGTCGATATCCGCGAAGTTGATGTCTGACTGGAGGTGGCCACGTGCTCCTTCTCAGACATTTTGCGCTCCCCACCAACCTTGTTAACAAGGTCTCCCATTTCTTTCCACAGCAGAGGGGCGAGTGTTAGTGCGAACTCGTCACTGAGGTGGTTAGCGTCTCGGTACATATAGATATTGCCCATCACTGGGGGACAGAATCCATCAGGGCAAAACCAATCAGCAGTATCGATGGCGAGCATATCTGGTTTGTTCAAATACTGCGCAGCTGGATCCTTGGCGCTGTAAATAGCGAAACGATCGCGGCCACATTTCTTGAGATCTTGGGTTTCGGCATAACACTGCGACACGATATCGGCCTGGCCGTCCGGATGGAGGAACCAAGGGTTATCGCGCACCCCCACGAAGGCGAAGCCCTCCTTTTCCAGGAAGCGCCACAAGGTGGGATAACTCTTGGGTACCTCATCGAGACGACGCCCTATCTCAAGGAGCGGTCTGGTCGAGGTAGAGAAGACAATATCGGGGTTTAACTCCTTAAGTTTGTCCACCATAACGTCGTTGAAGGTCTGGCACTCTTTACTAAAAACTCCATCTCGCTCATTGACGAAGGCGGGACATGATTGGCGCACGAGCGGGATGAGTCGAAAACCGTGTTCTTTACCAAGTAGATCCAACGGAGCCATCCACTGTTCAGCATGAGATCCCCCCACCACCACCATGAGTTTTTTGGCTTTTTTGTCCCCGTAAACACAATCCTTTTTGGGGTCGTCAATGACCATGACGGTGGGGTCTTGGCCAATAAAGGACATACACCCATCTCGCCAAGCCGGCGACATGCGATCGGGGAGCACATATGGGTCTGGTTCGACAGGTGCTTGGGGTACTCGTAACATCGATAATGCTGCGGCCCCTGGGTAAAGAACTGGATCGAGATCAGTTGCGCTGAGCGCCTCTACTTCCTGCCGCCACATATTGGGAATATAGAGTGCTGCCGATATACACCCGACTACCCCCAACGCCCCAATAAGGCGGAGGCGAGAGGACCTTGTGTCTATTAGACTCCTCAGCGCCTGACCCATGCGTTTTTCTCCCCATATAGGTCGCTTGCCCTTTTGCATCAGTGGCTTTTCTACACAATGATGAGTCGCTACAGCTAAAACTAGGCTCACGACAATCACGCCAAGGCCTAGGACTACACCTGGTTTTTCTTCTTTAAGATAAACTGTGGAGATAATAAGTAACGGCCAATGCCACAGGTATAGCGCATACGCAATGCGCCCTAAAAAGCGCATCATAGAGCCAGCGAGGAAGCTGACCCCTGCCCCACCGCTGATAACCACCAGGGCGGCACCTCCGAGCGGGTAAAGAGTAGCAGGGCCAGGAAAAACGTTGGCACCATCAAAAAGGAAACCTGTGCTCAGCACCATCGCTACGCCTACGATGCCGCTGAGCCTTGCGAAGTGAGAATTTAGACGGAGCCTCGAGGCGGTGAGCGCTAGAAGAGCGCCAAGGCTAAGCTCCCACATGCGTGAGAAGGTGGAGTAATAATTGAGCTGTTGATTAACTCCATAGAGATAGCAGGCGTAGCCAAAGCTCATCGAGGTCACCAAAATGAGAAATATCAATACCAACCGCTCATTGACGAGCTGTTTGGCGCGCGTAGCACCCCACCGAGTACTTAGGGCAACCAGGCTACCGAGGGCGATGGCGAATATATAGAACTGCCCTTGCACCGCCATGGACCATAAGTGCTGCAAAGGGCTGACGGTACTGGTAGCCGCGCCGTAACTGGCACCCTGGATAGCTAATTCCCAGTTCTGATAATAGAAAAGACTCGCTTGCATCTGGGATGCGAGGTTAAGGCTGCGTAGCTCAGGGGTGAGAACATAGACGGCTGCCCCCGTGAGTGCAACTACTAGCGCGAGTGAAGGTACTAAGCGTCGGATAGTGCGCCACAGGGGCCAAAACGGATTGGGATCCGCTTGGGGACGGCGAGCATAACGGAGTTGGGCACCGAGAAAGAAATAGCCGGATAGCAGCAAGAATACATCGACTCCGCCGGATACTCGCCCGACAAAGACATGAAAAATGACCACAAAAGTGATAGCTAGGCCGCGCAAGCCATCAAGATCATAACGATATTTGCTCGCATCGAGTTGTTCCAACGGTAACCCCACACAATCGCCAGTAGTCTTTTTACGAGCCACGCACGCTCTCCGACAACCGCGAGGCGCGAGCTTTTTTAACTCGTATCATTCTAGTAAAAGAATAGGGCTTCTAATAATTCAGACACCAAAAAACCCGCCCGCGACCTGTTCTTTTTTAAGAAAGGGTACGGGCGGGATGGGGAAGCTCTTCACCATTTCCCCACATAACCGGGGCGGGTAATTTTAATCAGTCATGCAGCGCTTCAACGCGCCCAATAGCTTCCTGGGCTACGAGCTGCTGGATCCCCATATCAAGCTCGGAGGTAAATCCTACGCAGGAGCAGTTAATTTCTCCCAGCACATAAGTGTCCTCGCCGTTTTCTCCATCGGCAAGCATGAAATCAGCGGTCCAAATAAGCGGAATATTATCTCCGCCGAGTTTCTCAGCTATCTCTGGGCGAGCGGCGGCGAACTGATCGACGAGCTCCTGCCATGCCTCCGGTTTATCGTATGTGTACTTAGCACCAGAGAACAGTGTGGCAGAGAAATTGTCCCCGCCGGCGGCTGGCTTTTTGTGCACAACAAAAACTGGGTGGGGTCCTACGAGGAGGATGCGAATTTCTCCTTCGACGATACGGGGCATGAATCGCATATCCACGAGCATGCCGTTGTCGCCGATAATATATTGGTCGCAGAAGTCCATAAAATCGCCCAGTTTATGCACCTCAGTATGGTTGTCTACAGCCTCAGTGCAGCGCACGAGGGTATCAAGCGGCAACGCTGTGCCGGGCTCCACAGTGGCCTGCAACTCGGAATCCTCGAGACGTACGCGCCAGATGCCCGAACCCGTTGACCCTCGATTCTGCTTAAGCACTCGTTCACCATACGAAAGTGAGGTGGGAAAGGTTTCATGGAAAGTAGCGACATCGTAATAAGCTGCGGTATCGGTGGGAACCAAATCGGTGTCTTTAAGTTTGACCAGAGCATCCTTAGCACCATAAGCCATCATCTCCTCAGGAGTGGACATACCGACTAGACCAGCGTCTGATAGCTTAGTCAGAAGCTCAAAATAACCCTTCTCGCCACCAGGGATGCTGCCAGGATTAACCCGAGAGATATAGGCATCAAAATTGGCAGAAATATAATCAAAGAGACCGTCAGCCCACTCAGGTCGATAGAAAACGACCTCAGCATGCCACCCCTTATCCTCAATGGCCTTGACGATGGGCATCGTATCTTTTCGGTGCCCATTAAAGCCCTTGTCAGAGCCTCCTTCAACCTCAAAAACTACAATACTCTTGTGCATATATAACCTTTCATAGCTACCAAGCTCACCGATCATCATTGCATTTATCTACCGCTATCGACTCCCCTTCGAGATCAGTGGTTCTTCATGCTGAAGGCAACGAAGCTTATAGGAGCATGCGCGGACTCTCGGTGACCTTATCTAGTGAAACTAATTTCTAATTGACGCACCCCATCCTTATCTTGAACCAGCCTCAAGAGCTGGAAAGACGTGGGTTGGGCACCTCTTTTAGGCTAACTTAACTGTCGCCATCACGAGCGGTAAAAAGCCTATGGAGTAATCAACACCACATATCTTTTCTTCGGCTCTCCCCCTTGCCGTTGACATTGTTAAGCTTTAATAGAAATTGACAAAGATTAGCATGTTGACACGTGCCCAGCGAGGCGGTTTCTAAGGTCACCGACTGCTTCCGTTCTGATTTGTCGCGGCATATCCTCGAGCTGATTGTGGTGGCTGCGAGATCGATTGCACTATAACCCAGAAATTTTCTTCATTTCCCTTAAATTGTTTATCAGAAAGGTTTAATACTTCATTATGGCCCTGCCCTTTGACCCGTACCCCCCTTTTCGCGAATTCGCGCATCCCGAACGCATAGTCTCCTCATCATGGCTATCGGCTCACTTAGGCACCCCCGGATTATGCGTAATCGAATCTGATGAAGGGAAGAGCTTATATAATATCGGCCATTTACCTGGCGCCATCCGAATTGACTGGGGTGAGGACTTAAATGACCCCCTAGCCCACGACTTTATTAGCAGCGAGCAGTTCGCTCAATTAATGCGGAAAAAGGGTATTAGCCGAGACGATACGGTTGTTATCTACGGCGAAAGATCGAATTGGTGGGCCGCATATACCTTGTGGATCTTTGAGCTCTTTGGGCACCCCGATGTTCGTCTTCTAGATGGCGGACGAGATGCGTGGATTTTAGAAGAGCGCGATATTTCCTTTGATATCCCACACTTACCTGAAAGTGACTACCCTGTGGTTGCGCGCAATGACGAGCTACTGCGGGCATTTGTCGAAGAAGTAGCCCAGGTTGTGACCCAAGATCAATCCCACTCTCTCGTCGTTGATGCCCGGAGCAACAAGGAGTACCAGGGCTTAGAGCACCGGGATGAAGCACTCGACCTCACCGAACGTCAGGGTCATATTCCAGGTGCTGTAAATATCCCCTGGGAAAAAGCCCTTTATGCCAACGGTCGCTTCCGTAAACGCTCGGAATTAGCGAATTTATACCACGATCTTGTAGAAAGAGACGAGATCATTGTCTACTGTAGCGCTGGTAACCGGGCTGCCCTAACATGGTTTGTCCTCAAGTATTTGCTAGGAAAAGAAAACACCCGTCTTTATGACGGCTCGTGGCTGGAGTGGAGCAATATGGTGCGCAAGGAAGTCCGCCGCGGCCCGCATCCCTTCGGCACTGAGACTACCTAATACTCGTTAATCGTGCTGGCCAGTTCAAAGGTGGGTTTCAGTATCGCCTGAAGTGGTAACCCCTTGTACATGATCTCTGTAGAATAGAGATATGCGAAAAGGTGATCTGAGCAACCCTTATCAGGTAAAGTTTTTTCGACAAAACATTTTAAGGGGTGTAAGCGTCGTCCTTTGTCTAGTCATAGGCTGAAAAGGGACGTGACTTACGGCGCAACCCAGCGGGGGATCTCCTCTCGAGCTTTTCAACCACCACAAGAAAATATCCACCTTAGAGTAACCAGGAGTGCTTCACGTGACTGTGGAACAGAAAAAAATCACCAAAGTACTCGTCGCTAATCGCGGCGAGATAGCCATTCGCGTGATCCGCGCAGCTCGTGACGCCAATATCGCAAGCGTCGCGGTGTACGCTGAGCCCGATGCTGATGCACCCTTTGTTTCGCTTGCCGACGAAGCTTTCGCACTGGGCGGACAAAACTCCGCGGAATCCTACCTTGTGATCGACAAAATCCTCGATGCCGCAAAAAAATCCGGCGCCGATGCGATCCACCCAGGCTACGGATTCCTCTCCGAGAACGCAGACTTTGCTCAAGCAGTCATCGATTCTGGTCTGATCTGGATCGGTCCTTCCCCGCAATCCATTAAGGATCTGGGAGACAAGGTGACCGCTCGGCACATCGCTTTAACCGCCGAAGCCCCCATGGCACCGGGAACCAAAGAACCTGTCCGCGATGCACAGGAAGTCATCGCATTCGCGGAGGAATACGGTCTGCCGATCGCTATCAAAGCCGCCTTCGGTGGCGGCGGCCGCGGCATGAAGGTGGCTTATACTATGGACGACGTAGCGGAGCTCTTTGATTCCGCCACGCGAGAAGCCACCGCCGCCTTCGGCCGTGGAGAGTGCTTCGTGGAGCGCTACCTTGACAAGGCGCGCCACGTTGAGTGCCAAGTTCTTGCCGATCAACACGGCAATGTCATCGTCGCAGGTACTCGCGATTGCTCCCTCCAGCGTCGCTTCCAAAAAGTAGTTGAGGAAGCTCCTGCCCCCTTCTTAACGGATGAACAACGCACGCAACTACACGAATCCGCAAAGCGCATCTGCCGCGAGGCTCACTACTATGGTGCGGGCACTGTGGAGTATCTCGTGGGTTCCGATGGACTTATCTCCTTCCTCGAGGTCAATACCCGCCTGCAGGTCGAACACCCCGTTACCGAAGCAACAACGGGACTAGACCTCGTGCGGGAACAGTTCCGCATCGCCGAAGGAAAGCCACTGCATATCACCGAAGATCCTGCGCCGCGCGGCCATGCTTTTGAATTCCGCATTAACGGCGAGGATCCAGGTAATAATTTCATGCCCGCCCCAGGCATCATTACCGCTTATAACGAGCCGTCAGGCCCTGGCGTACGCGTTGATTCTGGTGTGAGGCAGGGCTCCATCATCAGCGGACAGTTTGACTCGATGCTGGCCAAACTAATCGTCTATGGTGAGACTCGGCAAGAGGCGCTCGAGCGCTCCCGGCGCGCCCTGGCGGAATACACCATCGAGGGTATGCCCACCTCCTTGAATTTTCATCGCCATATCGTGGCAAACCCCGCCTTTATAGGCTCTGATGAGGATTTTGATATCTATACCAAATGGATCGAGGAGGAATGGGTCAATCCCCTTGAACCCTTTGCCGATCCCGACGAGATCCCCGACGACGAGGAGTCATCAGCGAGTACCACGGTGGTCGTTGAGATTAATGGGCGCCGCGTTGAAATTGCTATCCCTGCAGATCTGGCCCTCGGTGGCCAAACTCCTCGTAAAAAAGTTCGCAAGCGGCGCTCCAGCGGAGCTAAGACCCAAGCTTCAGGCGATGCCGTTATCGCCCCTATGCAGGGCACCGTCACTAAGGTATCTGTCCACGAAGGCGATGAGGTATCCGAGGGCGATGTGGTGGTGGTACTGGAAGCAATGAAGATGGAAAACCCCGTCAAGGCTCATAAATCGGGAACTGTCACTGGCTTAAGCGTCGAAACTGGCCAAGGTGTCAGTAAGAATGACGTGCTCCTAGAATTGCAGTAGTCCGCCCAGTCCCCTCACGGTATGGGAGGGGATACTCCAGAGGCCCCTAACTGCGGCTAAACTACAAAAGCATGGACGTAATCGAACTCAATGGGGGACGCTTTTATTTGCGCCCGCTTCACGACGACAACCGCATCGATGATCGCCCCGCTCTCGCGCAGATCACCGATAATCCCCAGGAGATTCTCACTAGAGCTCGAAGCTCAGCGAAAGACTATTACTGGGCAATCTGCGAACAAACCCGCGTGGATATGGTAGCTCTCGCTCACTTCGACGGGACTATAATCACCACAACTCCTATCGGCGACCCTGATAGAGTTCTCCCCAATGATCCGGTTCTGCCGGCGATGACCGTTCAGGACGCTGCTGATTTAGGCCGGGAAGTTGTAGCACGCTATATAGACAGTCACAACCACTCAATTTGAGAAAGATCAAGAGAAAAAAGGGGGTGATTGGATACCACCCCCTCTTTTTTCTATTGGGGAGTAGGGGTACCCCTACTCCCCAATAGAGATATTGATGAGCGCGGAATAAACTTCAGTTGCCCACGTTCGCGCCTGTATATTTAGCGAGTGGCGTCCTGCTAGGAGCGCCTGGATATACAAACCCCTAATGGCATTCGTGATAACCGGCCTCCCCTGAGCCTTGAGCAATTGGTACACAAGTGTCGACTGAGCATTGAGGACAAGCTGGGCGCGAGCGTCGTCAAGCTCGGGTTGTAATTTCTCGAACTGATCAAGTAATCCTGCTAACCCAGAGTCTCCCACCGCTTCGCGAGCATTTTTTTCCAAGACTCCAGCGCCCGCTGCGTCGCGCGGTACAACTAGAACTGGCACGCTTGAAGGATTAAAATTGCGCACAATCACCGCTATGTCTTGGCCCTCCAGAGCCTGCTGGCAGGCGGCAATGAGGGGAAGGAATTGAGATTCATCGCTTGGTGAGAGTTTCTTAAAAGCGCCCACGATATCAGCCGTAGTTACTGTCACAACCGCGTGATCCGGATGATCGAGACGAACCTGCTCAATGATCTCCTGATCGTAGACATACCCGGCGTTAACGACCACCAAATCATTGGCAGCAGCCACGGGCACGATCGCCTGGAATTGATGGTCGGTTGCACAATAGCGCAGCGGACCCTTCGCCATAACTGCACCAAGCGTGAGCCGACCATGCGAGGTTTCCATCGGTACAGCGCGCACGACGAGGTCCCGAGTTTCTCGATCAGTCGTAGCTAGGGCTTTCAGACCCGCCATATGCAGGCTGAGGAAACGTCTAAACTCGTCATCCTCAAGTGAATTCATCCATGCGCGAATAGCTTTACCAATTTGTTCACGGGTGTCGTCTAATAGTTCATCGTCGACGATATCGTCGCGACTCGCTGTGGGCCTGAGATAATCAGTATTACCTACGACGCGCACGAAATATGCCCATTCAGGGACCAGATCGGTGATTTTGGATGACAGTAAGATATTGCGGAGATAAAGCCGATGCCGTGCGCTACTCCCTGGATGAGTGGCGTGGCCATAAACGAAAGCGACCCCGGTGAAACCAGCGATCTCTACGCTCACATCGATGATGGCAAAAGGTTCGAAACCGAAATGCTGCTTACACCATTGCACTTGGCGCCGGCGGGTATCCTCCCACACAGGGATAGGCTCGCTGATGAGGACCTCACCCCCATATACCCCCTCTACCCCAATAGTGACGGGGAGATATTCACCGTAACGGCGCGCGATCTCAGCGATCTGCTGCTTATCAAAATCGGCTTCACCGGGAATTGCTTGCAAAACCACGAGCGTGCCCTGCCGCGGTAGATCGTCACGATCTGCAATAGCTGACACCTCCCACGTGCCGTTCGCATGACCACGCCAACATACGGTTGGAGCGTTATCGCCGTTCTTGGTGTACACCGTGATCTCGTTGGAGACGAGAAAACAGGAAAGTAGGCCGATGCCAAATTGACCCAGATAGTCCGATCGGCGGAGTCCGAATTCGTCGCGCTTCGACGAGCCGCCAATGGTGGCTAGGAGCTGCTTCGCTTGATCCTCGGTGAGCCCAATGCCATTATCGATGACCTTGAGCTCGCGTTTATCCACGATCAGACGGATGGTACCCCCATCATCCCAATGGGGATCGGCAAGGGTACGCGCGTGGATAGCATCGACTCCATTTTGCAACAGCTCCCGAATATACACATTGGAGCTGTTGTATAGATTGCGCGACAGCAGTTCAACCATGCCGCCCAAATCTACTTGGAATTGACCTTGTTCATTCGAGTTGGACACACATACCTCGTCGTGGGGAAGTTGGGGGATCTAGAGTATTTGAATCTTTTTAGCACAGATCGTCGTGCACGATTAATTGGCGCGCAGCTTCGGTGATTGAGCCGGAAAGGGAAGGATAGACTGCGAATGTACTCGCTAACTGGTCAACGGTAAGCTGATTGGTCACCGCCACGGCGATGGGAAGAATCAACTCCGATGCCGTTGGAGCCACCACCACTCCCCCGATAACGATGCCAGAAGCTCTGCGGCAGAAGATCTTGACAAAGCCGTGGCGTAAAGAGCGCATCTTCGCTCGGGGATTTCGCGGGAGAGGGAGGGTATAGGAACGGGCAAAAACTTCACCCGATTCAATATCGTGCTGGGTGACCCCCACAGCAGCTATCTCGGGGCGGGTGAATACCGCGGTAGCTACCGTCTTCAACCGTAACGGGGTTACCCCTTCCCCCAATGCGTGGTAGATAGCGATACGGCCCTGCATAGCTGCCACCGATGCCAGCGGGAACTGATCAGAACAGTCGCCGGCGGCATAAATACCCGAAATATTGGTACGCGATACCCGATCAACTTTGATATGACCAGAAGAGGTCGTCTCTACCCCAAGCTTCTCTAGACCCAGATTTTGGGTATTGGGAATAGATCCTACTGTCATCAAAGCGTGAGAGCCTGTAATCACGCGACCATCTGTTGTACGTACACGCACTCCCGTATCGGTGGCGGTGACACTATCAACGCGAGCATGTTTTTCCAAAGATACGCCGCGTTCTGCGAGCACGGTCTCAAGCACATCAGCGGCGTCTGCATCATCGTGGGGCAGAATGCGATCGCGGGAGGCTACCATTGTCACCTTGACGCCGAGTTCAGCGAAGGCGGATACAAATTCTGCTCCAGTAACCCCGGAGCCGACGACGATCAAGTGCTCTGGGAGGGTTTTTAACCTGTAGATTTGGCGCCATGTAAAGATGCGCTCCCCGTCGGGTTGAGCTTTAGGCAGGATGCGCGGAGTGGTTCCCGTAGCAATAAGGACCAGGTCGCCTTCGAGGGTTTCCTCGCTGCCATCACGTCCGGTCACTTTGACATAATGTCTGGTCTGCTTGGGACTGTAATCATCGAGAACCCCATAGCCGTCGATAATACGTACGCCGGCGGCAGTAACGGCAGCCCGAATATCACTGGATTGCTCACCTGCGAGTTGCTGTACACGCTCGTTGAGAAGAGTGAGGTCCAGGTCCGTTTCGTTGAGGCTATCGCCTAAACCCATATCGTCGGCGCGCCGCATATCGGTCTTGATATTGGCACCGGCGATAAAGGACTTCGAAGGCACGCAGTCGGTAATTACTGCGGATCCCCCGAGGCCCTGCTCTTCGACGAGGGTTATCTGCGCGCCATATTTCGCACCTGTTAAGGCCGCCTCGTAACCCGCGGGACCGCCTCCAATGATGATGATGCGCTTATTAAGACTGGACAAACGTCGTTACCTCCGGCACTAGTGTCGATCGCGCACCTTTAAGGTCGAATATACATAGCGCGCGAGTATGAGAGTTTGCCTAAGACTTAGGCATTTCTCACTTAGTCTAGTGCGAAGCACGGGGAAGTTTCGTTCTTTATCGCTGTTCTTGTTCCAACACACCGGCGAAGAGTTGCACACCGACTGGTATGGACGCTGCGTCTGCCAACATGGTGGCTTTATGTAGATCGCCTGGTGAGTGGGTGCCGTCCCAGCATCCTAGTCGAGCCATCGCACCTGGAACAGTTTGTAAGTACCAAGAGAAATCTTCACCGCCAGCCGATTGGGACACTGGAACCGTGGAGGACCGGTCGCGCATTTGTGCCGCCTTGGTGAATATCTCCACGGCCTCCACATCGTTGATAACGGGGGGAACGCCACGGGTATAAATGATCTCGTGCTCACAACCAGTAGGTGCCAAAACCTGCGCAATGAGTTCTTCAAGCAATGGCTGCAGCTCGTGCCATACTTCGATGCGACCGGTGCGCACGGTACCGCACACGGATCCTGTCTCGGGGATAGCATTGCCCGCTCGACCCGCATGGATTGCGCCGAATACTAAGACGGTGCTCGTCGACGCATCGACGCGTCTGCTCAGAAGGCCTGGTAGGTCAATGACTAATTTAGACAGTGCATAAACCACATCACTAGTGAGATGGGGTCTTGAGGAGTGACCACCTGGACCACTCACTCTGATCTCTACCAGGTCACCCGCGGAAGTGAGCGCACCTACCTTCAAACCTACGGTTCCAGTTCGGATCTTCGGTTCGGCATGAAGGGCGTAGATTCTCTCTACCCCCGACAGTACCCCTAGTTTCACAATCTCGGGGGCACCTGAGCCCATTGCTTCTTCGGCTGGTTGAAAAATGATCCGCACATTGCGCCGCACGAGACCTTGTCGCTGGGCCTCTATAAGAGCCCGAGCGAAGCCCAATGCGACTGTAATGTGTATGTCGTGACCGCATGCGTGCATAATATTGTCGTGGCGCGAGCTATAAGGGGCGTTAGTGTGCTCGTGAATAGGTAACGCATCAATATCTGCGCGAAAGGCTACGCTACCCATCCTAGATTCAGGATCGGCAACAATATCGACTACCAACCCAGTACGCGGGAACAGAGTAGGTTCGAGTCCCCCTTCTCTTAGTTTCTCGGCGATAAAAGCGGTGGTATTGAACTCTTCGTTCGATAATTCAGGATACATATGGACATGGCGTCGCCAGTCCATGAGTTCTTCGTGGTGCTCCTCGCACCATGCGCTCATAAAAGCGTGGAGATTCTGATTATCAGTATCGTTCAAGTTCATCCTCTTTAGTCACCGTTTTTGAGTTGTCTTTACAGGGCGCCTGCACCCTCCTTAATGTAGCCTTAGTGAGCCGAGCTACCAATGTGCGGGTTCTCTTCGGTTGATTCGTGCCCTGGTAAGAGCACAGTGTAAGAGCACAGTGCACACCCCTTGAGAACTAAATCTTGCGGGGTGTGCTACGAAGATCTAGAAGATCTATTCGGCATCGACCTTTGGTAGTGCCAGATAGTTAGAGATCGATATTGCGCGGGCCGTAGAGTCGATCGCCAGCATCGCCTAGACCGGGGACGATATAAGCATCGTCGTTAAGATCAGCATCAATTGTTGCGGTCACGAGGCGCACGGGCAGGCCTGATTGGGCGAGCGCATCGACACCTGCTTGCGCCGAAACCATACAAACAGCAGTGATATCGGTTGCGCCTCGATCATGAAGGATTCGGATGGCGTGCAGCAAAGAACCACCGGTGGCCAGCATGGGGTCTACAACGAAGACGGTGCGGCCCGTGAGATCCTTAGGCAGTGCCTCCAAATAAGGTACTGGCTGGTGAGTGACTTCGTCGCGAGCCAGTCCGATAAAACCAACCTGGGCATCAGGGATCATTTTGAGGGCGGGGGCGATCATACCGAGTCCTGCGCGAATGACCGGGACAATAATAGGAGGATCTTGGAGTCTAGTCCCTTCGGTTTGCGCGACGGGTGTGACGAGCGGAAAGGTTTCGACGGGCAGCAGACGCGACGCCTCGTAAATGAGCATGGCGCCGAGATCTGCAAGTGCGGCACGAAAGCCAGCGTTATCGGTGCGCTTATCGCGCATAATTGACAAGCGAGAAGCTGCTAGTGGGTGGTCCACGGTCAAAATATCCATACCCGTCATCGTAGCCCCTCACCCATACTCACCTCTACTTTTCTCTTGTAGGGCGCCAACGGAACCGAAAGGGAGTAGGTGAAGTCTTAACAAGCATGACCAATACGTTGAATATTGCACCCGAGACTGTGCGCTCGCTCGCCAAAGATGTCCTCGATTTAGCTCAGACTCCCATCCCAGAGCACCTTCTCCCCGGTGAAATATTGCCAGGGGTAGGCGACTATATCACCGCTTTTAATGCTTGCGTGCACGCCCTGGGGTCGCGAGCACAAAACCAAATCCAATACGTAGAGGAAAGCACCGACCGTGCGTTGAAATGGTTGCATACGATCGAAACCGATGACCTCACCCTTGCCGAAAGGTTGGCCCAACAATGATGGACTTTATATCTGAGGCTGAGAAACTACTTCAGCCCCTCAACCCTGCACCGCTACCACAGGTCCCCAACTTTGAGAAGGTAGGTCCTTTAGCTCAGGAATTTGGGGTAGAGCCTGCAGTATTCTTAGCGGAGAATGTCAATCTTATTAGAGACACTGTAGAGGCTGGCCAAACTGTGCTGCCAGCCTTAGGTTTAATCAACCAAGCCCGTATAAAATTGCAGCAACTCGCCTGCAAATTCTTCGCCCGTGCTATCGCTTTGCTCAGCCAGGTGGCAGTCCCCAACCCCGCCATCAGTGGACCAGCTCTTACCATGCTCCTGCGGCTGCCAGCGCAATTTCTAACTCAGGCCTACTGTATTCTCGAGCAATTGAAATTAGCATTAAGTCCCTATACCAAGGTTCTTGAGGATGTCTCGCAACGCGGGAAATTTCTAACTCTGAGTACTCAGCGGATGGTGACCAAGGAACTCATTCCAGCCCTTAAAGATGCTTGCAAAGCTGCCGACATTCTCCCACCCACAATCAGCTCGCTCGACTCAGAATCTTCGGGTGAACAAGCACTAAGCTCAACTTCACACTCACCTGACCAGAGCCAGATGAGGGGACATAAAGCTGTAGAGATCGCCCGCAGCGCCATCGGCACTCCATACCAGTGGGGTGGCACCTCACGCCAGGGTTTTGACTGCTCAGGGCTAACCCAGTGGGCTTGGCGACAAGCGGGAGTGGAGTTACCTCGCATTGCTAGCGAGCAAGCCGTGGGACAACCAATTAGTCGCGAAGATCTCGCTCCCGGAGATCTCCTGGTGTGGAGCGGACATGTGGCCATGTACTCTGGCGATGGAATGATGATCGAGGCTGGTAATCCGGTCTCAGAAAATCCCCTCAGGACCACCAATATGGGGATGGATTTCAAGGGCTTCTTCCGCCCCCAATAGATGCACTTTAACCATATAAACGGCTAGGATATATCTCCATGAGTAAAAACGGCATTTTCCCAGTAAAAATCTCTTTGACCGAGGGTGATTTCTTTACCCTGTGGGCTCCCGAATGGCGCGAACACGGAGCGGAGTGGCAAGCCTTCCTTGGAAAGGGCGATGACCTCTTCCTCTTCGAGTCGCCAGCCCATATGCTTATTTTTATTGAAGAAAATGCTAGCCATGACTTGAGTAGCCACCCTAAGTGGGCGGCGTTTAATCACCTCGGTGCCGAGCGTGTGGTTCCCGATGCTAAGCACTACTATGATCTGGTTGGCCTGCCAAAGATTCTCGCCGATCGCCCGAGCTATGAGAATGTTTCTCATGTGGCGCGCACCTTCAAGATCGCCCGCAGCCTAGCTGACGTCATGGCCGCCACAAGTGTGCAGGTATTCTTTTCTTCTCACTCCATCCTGAGCAATGCTGAGCGCGGTGCAGACCATTTCAGCGGTGACGCAGGCGCCTCTGAATGGACAGCTATTGGTCGTGTGGTGCTAACCAACTGGGATAAGGTGGTCGATGCCCTCGATGAAGCCGTCACCATCGCCCCTGATGCCGAGGCTGCGGCTCTCGCCGATGCGGAAGCCCGCGTAGAAGCTGGCCTTGTTGCTGCCGCGGAACTTCTCGAGCAAGAAGAGGCCAGAAGAAAGCAAGAGGCCGAGCGTGTTGACCCTTATGACACCACGGTCTGGGCTGCGGCTGGTATTGATCCCATCAAAATTTCCATCTCCGGGCGTACCGTTTATACTCTGCGTACCTATGTTGAGGCACAGCCAGTATTCTTAGGCAAATATGGAGAAATTTTCACATTCTCCTCCTCCAAAGCCCTGGTCCGCTGGCTAATCGAACATACAGAGCATGACCTCGCTATGGTAGCTACCTGGGAAGATATTATGACCGCAGCCAATGCTGGCACCCTTGAGGTCTCCGTTCATCCCGACAACGTCTACTCATTCAATGGGATCGCCCGCGATATCGCTCAAGGCCCCGAGAGCGTTGATAAGACTCAAGTATTGCAAACCTATGAACTGCTTGCCGACGCCGCCGACTGGGCTCAAGACGATTCACTTAACGCCTTCTTCTTAGCTAACCCTCGCATGCAAGACTATATTTCTTATATTACGGGCGGCACCCGCCAAGTTGGCTATACCCCGACGCCTCCTTATGACGAGCACACCACCTTGTGGACTCAGCTGGAAGAGATGCTTACTAAGCGCTTCTCTCGCTTCTAGTGTCATACTCAAACCCCCACCGCTTCTGAGCAGGTGGGGGTTTGAGTATATCTATCCCCGATGGTGGTTGATATACGCACTCCGGTTGAACAGAGTACCTACCCGGCCTACCGCGGCGGGTACCCCTATATCCCCAATAGGGTTGGGGGCCAACACACTACCCCCGCACCCACAAGTTTTTATCTTTGGGGTGCGGGGGTAGTGCAATGGCGATTACTTCTTTTTCAAGAAGAAACTCACGACTCCAGTCACTGCCGCTCCGAGTGCTAAGCCTGAGCCGATTGCGCCACTAGACGATGCTAGTGGAGTAACCTTGACCTGCTCTCGGACACGAATGATAGCTGGAGGTGGTGGATCCAACTTCGCGATAGCAAGAGCTTCCGGCGTCGTGGCTGCCCACGCGCTGCAGTACAAGACGATTCGCCAAATAAAGTAGAAGAGCACCATTACACCGATAATTGGGCCGAAGGTCGCACCTGCGGGGTTGCTCAGGGCATTGGAGAAGAAAAGGGAGCCCAATTGCTTGAATACTTCAAAGGCTAGAGCGCCGATAATGCTGGCATGAAAAGCCGATTTCATGGGAACGGGGCCACGTGGAAGGCGCTTCATGAGCCAGAAGAACACCAGGAAGTTGGCCAAAATACCTAGGGCTAAAGCTACCACTGTAGTCATCCACTGGATCCCGGGGATATCCTCGAGGCCAAGGAATTCGATCAGCTGGGAAGTTAGACCAGAACTGCCGATAACGGTGATGCCAATAGCAACGATCATGAGCACCAATAGTGCAATGAGACGAATAAAATCGTTGAGCTTTGTTTTGAAGAAGTTTTCTTCCTTGATGGGGTAGTTCCAAATCATCGAAATACCCGTGGTGAGATGGAATACCCAGTTCAGGCCGGACCATAGGGCAGTGATTCCGCCGATTCCGAACATGGCACCACGCTGTTCAATGGCGGTGTCGATAATTTCATTGAGGGTTTCCCCCATCTGGCCGGAAACCTGAGCAGTAATGCGCTCGTTGATGTCCGCCAAGAGTTCGGGGCGGCTGGCCAAAACAGTTGCTATACCAGCGAAGATAAGCATGAGTATGGGGAACATACTCAAGACTGAGAAATAGGTAATACCTGCGGCAAACTGGTTTCCCCCGTTTTGGGTATAACGCTCGGTCATGAGCATGACATGATCAAACCAGCCCCATTTGGCACGGTATTTATCCATCAAGCCTTTTTTATCTTCGGTCGCTCGTTCAATCCCATACTCGTCCTCTTTAGTACGGACTGGGTGCTTATTGGTAGCCAAAAATCTGTCTTTTCTCGTTAATAATTATGTGCTCGTGATTGGTCTGTACAGCCCTCTGCGCCTGCGCGCAGTAGGGAGGGTTGGAGCGCTAGTCTACCGCATCCTGGGCAAAAAGCCCACCTTATCGTAGACATCTGCCAAAGTTTGGCTCGCGATTTCGCGGGCCTTCAAAGCACCGTCGGCTAAGATCTTCTCTACCTCCGCTTGGTCATTCATATACATAGCAAATTTCTCCCGCAATGGCCTCACAAATGCTTCCAACGCGGCTGCGGTCTCTACCTTAAGTACCCCATAGCCTTGACCAGCATATCTATCGACAAGGCTTGCCACGCTCTCCCCCGTGAGGGCTGACTGGATAACGAGGAGGTTGGAGACCCCGGGTTTGTTTTCTTTATCGAAGCGAATCTCCCCATCGGTGTCTGTGACTGCACTACGGATACGCTTGGCAGACATCGCTGGATCGTCGAGAAGAGATATGAGACCTTTAATATTGGCAGCAGATTTGCTCATCTTCGAGGTGGGATCCTGGAGGTCATAAATCTTAGCGGACCCTTGGGGAATCATGCCTTCTGGTACAGGGAAGGTGGGCGCATAGCGAGAGTTGAATCGCTCCGCGAGAGTGCGGGTGAGCTCTAAGTGTTGGCGTTGATCTTCACCCACAGGGACGAGCTGGGGTCGATAGAGTAAAATATCAGCCGCCATGAGCATGGGATAGGTATAGAGCCCAGCTGACGTTCGATCTGCCCCGCGCTTGGCAGATTTATCCTTGAACTGGGTCATGCGGCCGGCTTCCCCAAAACCGGTCATACAGGTGAGCACCCACGCCAATTGCGCATGCTCAGGTACGTGCGATTGCACAAAGAGGGTTGATTTGTGCGGATCAATGCCTAAAGCGAGCAGCTGTGCGGCTCCCGCAACCGTGCGGCGGCGTAACTCATCGGGATTTTGATCGACGGTTATCGCGTGGAGATCAGGGATGAAATAGAATGCCTCGTAGTCATCTTGGAGGCCGATCCACTGCTTGAGAGCTCCGAGATAATTGCCCAAGTGGTAGGAATCAGCGGTAGGTTGAATTCCCGAGAGGACGCGTTTCATTGGAGATGCGATGCTATTTTCCGTCATAAACCCATAAGTTTAGCCCACCTGCTTACTGGTACACCACCGCAGGGAAAAAGGGGGCAACCTCGCCTCAACTTCCTAGACCTTATTGCTTACGTGGCTCTTTGATGATAGCTAAGACGATTCCGCTCACCACACCAGCACCGCCGATGCCTAAGCCAATAGATCCCACCATTCCTGCAATATCATGCCCTCCGACGAGAAAATACGAAGCGATCAGCAAGACGACGCCGAGTATAAGAATGACTATGCCGATTGTTTTAGTCGACTGCATGAGAAATATAGCTCCTTTAATCGAAGATGCCCTTGGGTGAAAAAAAGATATACCTACTATCAATTTACCCGAGAAGAGACAAAATAGTGAGCGCACAGTCGGTTGATCGAAGCCACCTAGTCGCCTTGGCGACGTCGCAGCGTAGCTGCCAGAGCCCACACCACGATCGCGAGTGCTCCCAAACCTGCGCCCACGAGCGCGGGCGAGGCATATCCATAACCTGCTGCAATAACCGCACCGCCCATCGAGGCGCCGGCCGCATTCGCAATATTGAGTGCGGAATGGTTTAAAGCACCGGCTAAGGTTTTGGCTTTACCCGCCACATCCATGAGTCGGATCTGCAAACATGGTATGAGCGCAGAAGCGGAAGCGCCGATCACAGCGAAGTTGATAATAGCTGGGATCATCCATGCACTTAAGGCGAAGAAGGACAGCAAGGAGAGCACGATCGCTACAAGGGTGACAAAAATTCCACCCTCTACACTCCAATCGCTCAGCCTTCCACCAGCCCAGTTGCCCACGATCATTCCGACCCCGTAAATGCTTAAGACCAGCCAGATCATGGTTTCGGGAACCCCGGCGCGTTGAGTCATCGTCCAGGATATATAGGTATAAACCGCAAACATACCGCCGAAACCAACAGCACCGATCATAAGTGATAGCCACACCTGCCCGCGCTTGAGGCTGCTCAGTTCTGCTAGCGGTGAAGTAGGCAGCATCTTATTCATATGGGGCATCAGCAGCCACAAGGCCACAACCGTGATGAGCGAGATGACGGTAACGAATACATATGCGTTATACCAGCCATAGGCCACGCCGATTGCTTGCGCGAGTGGGACACCGATAAGGCTTGAGAGTGGGAAGCCCATACCAACAAAGGCAAGCGCTCGTCCGCGGTGTCGCGGGTCCGCCATAGACGTAGTCACCAGGGCGGCGACTGAGAAGAAGGCGCCGTGCGGTAAGGCCGCAATAAAACGCGCTATAACTAAGACCTCAAAACTGGGCGATACGACGGTCATAGCGTTGCCTAAGGTGAAGGCTGCCATGAGAATGAGCACCAGTCGACGTCGCGGCATCATGCCGGTAAAGGCGGTGATAAGGGGAGCTCCCAGCACC
Source organism: Corynebacterium sp. ES2775-CONJ (assembly GCF_024814515.1). NCBI lineage: Bacteria > Bacillati > Actinomycetota > Actinomycetes > Mycobacteriales > Corynebacteriaceae > Corynebacterium > Corynebacterium sp. ES2775-CONJ. Next base: position 128,466 of record NZ_JANUXT010000002.1, read on the forward strand.
ACACCAAGGGCATAAGAAGAGATGATGAGGCTGGCTGTTCCTTCGGTCAGGTTGAAGGCCTCAGCTATATTGCGGAGCAGCCCCATAGTGACAAATTCATTTACACCGATGGCAAACCCAGCAAGGCCGAGCGCGATCCATACAATAAGGCGCTGGCGTGTAGAGATCTCGTCTTGGCGGGGAATCACTCGGCGCAGCGGCTTATGTGGCACGGTTCTTCTTTTCTCTTGAGCTGATTGGGTGGTCACGTGAACTTAAGCTACCTGCTTCCTTTCCAGCCCGCACCTTTGCCGGCTCGAAGGTGGTCAAAATAAAAGACGACCGCCCGCTGTGTCCTTCATTACTTTTCTGCACCTAATTTTTATATCCAGGCTCATCGGACTATAGCCGCAATGCCCAAAGTTCCCGATAAGAGATCTTTACTGGTTCTACCCCCGAGAGTCCACGACAAACCTACAGCTAGATATATAAAAAAGGTGAGTTAATCCACATAGATAACAAAATAGGTATTCTTGAGGAGAAAACCCTGAGTAGTTTACTAGCTCACATATCGACAAATCTAAGGAGACTGATGTCAACGATTTTCTGGACCCGCACCGATGAGGCTCCACTTCTTGCCACTTATTCACTCGAGCCTGTGGTACGAGCTTTTACCAAGACAGCGGGCATCGACGTCGTCAGCAGCGATATCTCACTCGCGGGCCGCATCCTTGCCCAATTCCCAGATTATCTCGCTCCCGATCAGCGAGTGGATGATGCACTGGCAACTCTCGGACACCTCGCCACCACTCCTGAAGCCACCATAATTAAACTCCCCAATATCTCTGCCTCTCTCCCCCAGCTCAAAGCCGCTATCAAGGAACTGCAGTCCCAGGGTTTCGAACTCCCCGACTACCCCGATCATCCGGACAGTGATACCGATCGGGATATCCGCACCCGCTACGATGCGGTCAAGGGTTCGGCAGTCAACCCAGTACTACGCGAGGGCAATTCCGATCGCCGTGCGCCGCAAGCTGTTAAAAATTTCGTCAAGAAAAACCCGCACTATATGGGTACGTGGTCGGCTGATTCCAAGACCAATGTGGCCACCATGGAAGCTAATGATTTTCGCCATAATGAGAAATCCGTGGTCATCGAACAGGACGATACTTTAAAAATCCAGGTACGCACTAGCTCTGGGGACGTCGAGGTACTGCGCGAGGAACTTCCTGTTATCGCTGGTGAAGTCATCGATGCTACCTTTATGTCTGCACGGGCTCTCGATGAATTTCTTCTTGCTCAGGTAGCTCGAGCAAAAAAGGAGGGGGTCCTCTTCTCCATTCACCTTAAAGCCACCATGATGAAAGTCTCCGATCCGATTCTTTTTGGCCACGTCGTGCGGGCTTATTTCCACGACGTATTCGAACAATTCGGCGACGAACTTCTCGCCCATGGCCTGAATGGGGAAAATGGTCTAGCCGCTATTTACTCAGGCCTGGAGAACCTCGAGAATGGTCCCGAAATTAGGGCCGCATTCGACAAAGCTCTCGAATTGGGACCCGATGTAGCTATGGTCAATTCTCATAAGGGAATTACGAATTTGCATATTCCTTCCGATGTCATTGTCGATGCCTCGATGCCAGCCATGATCCGCAGTGCAGGTCATATGTGGAATAGTAATGATGAAGAACAAGACGCCCTCGCGATCATCCCTGATTCATCCTATGCGGGCGTTTACCAGTCGGTCATTGAAGATTGCAAGGCTCACGGCGCCTACGACCCCACCACCATGGGTACAGTTCCGAACGTGGGATTGATGGCCCAAAAGGCCGAAGAGTACGGCTCCCATGACAAGACCTTTAGGATGTCAACATCGGGAACTGTGGAGGTTATCTCATCGTCGGGAGAAGTTCTCATCTCCCATGAAGTGGAAGCAGGTGATATCTGGCGAGCCTGCCAGACCAAAGATGCAGCGATTCGCGACTGGGTTCAGCTAGCTGTGGAACGCGCCCGCATCTCCCACACTCCTGCTATATTCTGGCTCGACCCTGAGCGTGCCCATGACCGCGTGCTCACCGAACTCGTCAACACTTACCTATCCGAGCTCGATACCGATGGGCTCGATATCTCCATCGCCTCGCCCGTTGAGGCGGCCCGGATATCCGTCGAGCGTATACGCAGGGGCGAGGACACCATCTCGGTGACTGGCAACGTATTGCGCGATTATAATACGGATCTCTTCCCTATCTTGGAGTTGGGTACCTCAGCGAAGATGCTCTCCATCGTCCCCCTGATGGCAGGTGGTGGCCTCTTCGAAACAGGGGCCGGCGGTTCCGCCCCGAAGCACGTTCAGCAGCTTCAAGAGGAGAATCACTTACGCTGGGACTCTCTCGGGGAATTCCTCGCACTCGCCGAGGCGCTGCGCCATATTGCCCGCACCACCGAGTCCACACCAGCGGCAGTGCTTGCCGACGCCCTCGATAAGGCCACCGAACGCCTCTTAGAAGATGGAAAATCGCCTTCGAGGAAGGTTCACGAAATTGATAATCGCGGCTCCCACTTCTTCCTCACCCTTTATTGGGCTGAGGAATTAGCTGCCCAAGAATCTGATTCCGAGTTGCGCGAGATTTTCACCCCGGTAGCCCGCGAGCTCAAGGAGCACGCCGCAGAGATCGACGCTGCGCTCATCTCTCTCCAGGGTGATCCAGTAGATCTGGGGGGATACTACCAACCCGATGAGGCTACCCTGCAGTCGGTCATGCGCCCGGTAGCAAAATTTAACACCATTATCGATCGCCTCAACTTCTCATAACCCATAAGATAATGACCGCACCGATAGTCGGTGCGGTCATTATTTTGGTCTATGTGGCGTCTAGAACGGCAGCATAATGCCGAAGCGGGGTGCGATTTCCTTCAGGAGGGCGATCAGTGCCCCAATAAAGGCAAGCGCACCAAAAATGGAGCCCACGATGATCTTCGTGCGATTTTCACTCGTGACGAGAGTTTCGCCGCCGTAGCTCTCTACCGGTTTATTCTCTCGATTAATCACGGTGAGATCGGGGCCGTCGAGAGCGACTCCAGGCTTATATGTATCAGAGAGGAAGGCCTGGGTGAAGCCTTCCAGCGTGGTGGCGGTGTCCTGGTTGATAAAGGAATAGCCACCTGCCTCTTTATCCACCAGTGGGGCAGCGAGAGTAAATTGAGCGAGGCGTACCTGTTGACCTGAAATCTGCTTCACACCATCTTTAATTTCACTTCCTGGGGCAGAGGAGAGATCCCCCTTTGTAATATGATCAGCTAGTACCGTCACATTTACTCCCTCCACGAGCAGGGTGATATTGCTCAGCTCGACGTCGAGAGACCAGGTGCGGTCGGCTTGCTGGTGCCCGAAGAAATGCACGCCGCCGTCAAATTTCAGTTCGCCGTTGCCGTCTCGATCGATAGAGGAGCGAGCCGGGTCGAGAGGGAATGAAAATTCATTGGCCTTATCCCCCGACAGCCGGGTAGCGGGACCTGTGACCTCAATCTTTCCCTGGGCGATGATCCCCTCGATATAACGCACCAAACTGCTCCGGAAACCCCACACAAAGGTGCCTTTAACAAGTGGTTGCGAACCATCTTGTTGCTTGACCACGGCCTCGGTTGCCGTAACTGCGGGCGCCACCACCACAGGAGACAATGCCATCATGGTCGCGGTGGTAACACTTAGGAAGCGCTGGGAGGGTGAAAATGACATAGGGTGTCTATCCTTATAGTAGTAACGGGCGTTTTTAGAAGCGGATGAGGCCAGGAGCTAGCGCCTGAAGAGCTGCTGCGAGCAGTCCTACGACACCAACTATTGCCGCTATAACGATACCCACGATGGCGCCGACGCTAAGGGAGGATTCAGGGGTACTCGGATCGCTAGGGTTCGCGTCAAGCTTATCACCTGGCGCTGCGGGTAAGTTATCTTCATAGCCTAGAGAAGCGGTGCTCACTGTGTCGAGACATTGGGGCTGAACCTTAAGCTCAAGGGTGGCGTCGTCGAGCGGAGCCAGCTCATCGTACTGCCCAAGGAAAGCCGTATCGATTCCGCTTACCATGCCAGCCATAGTGCCAGGCTGCGGGCGATAGTGCATCCCGGTGACCTTCATCGTTACAGTATTATTCTCTCCCATCACCCACGTGGACGCAGCACCGGCACCGAATTCTTGAGTCCCCACTTGGCGATTGCTACTGGTGAGATCGGACTTTTCGTACTCCGTCATCTCTTTTCCAGGGACATAATAGGAGATATAGCTAGAGCCGGCTGCTGCTTGCCCTCCTTCCACTTTGATATAGGGCGAACGAAGGGTGGTGGCCAACTTGCCCTCGTGAGCAGTGAAGTTAATCTGGGACTTCTTCGTACCTACGACAGCCTCAGAGATCTTCAGCGAGCCATTCTCATCCAGGGTGCCCACTAACCGAGTGGTGGCTGGATCCACATCGAAAAAGAATTGGTACTCGCTGGACGTACGGCGAGCCGCATTGTCACCGACCGCACCCTCGAGGGACCACCGACCCTGTGCTGGGCCTTGAATATAACTGCGCCAGGTTTGCTTAATGCCCCACTTCAGCGTGCCTTTACTGACAACAAAGCCAGGCTGGGTACACGTAGGCGACACCATTTCGGCACTGTGCGCATTTACGGGATTGAGTAGTGATGCGACCAAGGATGTGGCTGCAACGAGGGCGATGCGGGTACGTGCCATAAGAACGTGAATCTCCTTTTAGTGCTAGGCGCAATGGGCGCGCCACAATTTCTACAGTTACTCTATATAGGCAACCCTAAATTCTCAATACCTCCCACGAGTAGTCCCACTATAGGACCTCATCATTTTGCTGAGCATTTTAGGGGCTAATCGCCCGTCTGCTACCCCTGATGTTCCAAGAGGAAAGGTCGGGCAATATCCACGAGCATCTTCCCCACCACCATAATGCTCGCCATAGCCGCGATCACCGCCAACATGGTCGACCACACCTGCCTGATGGACCCAAAGTCAGGGTCGGAACTCCCCTGTTGCTTGTTGTCAGCATTACTTGATTGGGAGGAATCTGCGGAAGGTTTTGGAGCATCGGAAGGACCCTGGGTGTCATCATTACTCGGATCCTCTGGCGCGATCTGTCCGACAGGCGACGTAGGGTTGAGCGTTTTAAGCGCCTCCACCATAGCGGGGCTTAATCGGGTGGGTTTGTTGCGACTATGTGCATACTCGGACGGGAGGCTTTCCTTGCTTAGGTCGCGGCGTAGGGTTGCTGCGGCTGTGGCATCCAAGCAGCGGGGCTGAACATCAAGGCTGACAGTGATATCGTCGAGTTCTGGCCTGTAGTCTTGGTTATAGGTACCGAGGAAGACAATATCGACTCCCTCTATGAATTGCTGCTGCTGCCCGTTGATCTCTCGAATTTGGGTGCCTGGCTGAGGTTTAATTCTCAGATTCTCGGCGCTAAGCGTTATTGTCATGGTGTCATCTGCACCAGGTTGAGAATTGTGGTGATAACTGAAGTCTCGGGAGGTCCCGAAGGTATCTTTACCTTCTACCCGATTAGCGGCAGTGCGATCCTCAGGCTGGTATCGCGTCATTGATTTACCAGGAACATAGAAACCTTCATAGCTTGTTCCCGCCCGAACTTCGCCGTCGACAATGCGGATATAGGGCGAGAGGAATGTTGACGCTAGTGCTCCTTTATGGCCGGTGAAGCTTATTCCACCCGGTGCCGTTTCAATATCGGCAGAGTGAATGCTGCCATCAGGATTGAGAGCTAGGCGGCTCGTGGAGGGATCGATGGGCATGCGGAACTGGAAATCCGCCGCCGATTTTAATGACCCGTTATCGGTCACATTGTCTGTGGTGCCCCAGTCGCCTTTAGCGATAGTGCCGGTAATATAGCTACGCCACGAGGTTTTGATTCCCCACGCTAATGTGCCGCCGGTAATAGACCAGCCTGGGTTCGCACAACTAATTACAGTCTCGGTGGGGGCGGAATTCGCGATTGCAAGATTGTGGCTACACAGTGCTGCGGTTATGGCGGTAGCGGTCACAATGGTCTTCATAATGGGCCCTCTCGGTCAGATCCGAAGGTAGACGGGGATATCCTACTGCAGGAGGCTAATAAATTCAGTGGCAGATGGGGTATGGCAGCGGCGCTTGGGATGCACACTGATCACACCGTTATTGTGCGTGACCTCAATGGGCCACCCGTAGATCGTGCTGAGGGTCTCAGCGGTATAGACGTCGTCCACCGACCCCATAGCCGCGATTGTACCGTTGGCTAGGCAAATAATCTTATCGCAGTAACTAGCGGCTGCGTTGAGGTCATGCAGCACCACCACCACTGCGACACCCGCCGCTCGAGCAATCGCTTGTACCAAACCTAGGACTTGTTCCTGATGCTTAATATCGAGTGCTGCAGTAGGTTCATCTAGCATGATGACAGGAGTTTGCTGCGCCAGCACCCGAGCGAGGGCAACGCGAGCACGTTCTCCTCCCGAAAGAGTAGCAATATCGCGTCCGGCGAGGTGGGATGTGTCAGTCGCACTCAATGCGGCATCAATAATGGCTTGATCGCGCGCCTCATATTCGCTTCCCTCCCACGGCCTGCGTCCCATGGCCACCACATCTCGCACTAAGAATTCGAAAGAGACGCTTACATCTTGGAGCATAACCGCGCGCCGTTGTGCAAGTTCCTTGCTGCTTGCCGACGCTGGGTCGACACCGGCGATATCCACCGTGCCTGTGCGCCGTTCAAGATCACCACAGAGAACAGCAAGCAGGGTCGACTTCCCCGCCCCATTAGGGCCAATAAGACCGGTGACATGGCCAGGTTCAGCGGTGAAGGATATATCGTTTAGAAGGGTGCGGCCGCCAAGATCGAGACTGATATGAGACGCTGAAATCAATGGAGTCCCTTTCTCATCATGCGGCGGAGCAGAATGAAGAATGTAGGGCCGCCGACAAAGGCAGTGAAAATACCGATGGGGAGATCAGCAAAAGCAATCATGGTGCGCGCTGAAACATCGGCAAAGCCGATCAGCGCTGCTCCAGCTGCAGCAGAGGTGGGGATTAAAATTTTATTCTCGGGACCTAAAATGGTGCGCAACACATGCGGAATAATGAGGCCAACAAACCCAATAAGACCTGCAAAAGCCACGGCTCCGGCGGTGAGGACAGTTGAGGCCCCGATCGCGATAATGCGCAGTGTCGCAACATTCACGCCCGTATGCCCCGCGGCGCGCTCGCCGAGCGCCAAGACATCCAGGGTGCGTCCCAAACGCAGAGCCATCACCAGGCCGAGCAAGACTATGGGCGCGACCACGATTACGTGTTTCCACTGGGAGCCATTAAGTGAACCCATTTGCCAGAAAATGATCTGCTCTCGGTTGGCGGTTGGCGCAAGATAAACCATGAAGGAAATGATGGCTCCGCAGACCGCATTGATCGCGATCCCTGTCAATATCAGGTTCACGACCTGAACTTTCCCCTGGGATCGAGCAAGTTGATAGATGACCACTGTCACGATAACAGCAGAGATAAAGGCCGCGAGCGGAACTGTGAAGGTGCCCAGGAGGTTGATATCAAAGACGATGACGAGTCCCGCGCCCACACCGGCACCCGCAGTCACCCCAATAATGGAGGGTTCGGCTAGTGGATTGGCAAAAACGGCCTGCATGAGAGTTCCCGCGACCCCTAAGGCCGCACCAACGAGAAGCCCTAGCACGATACGTGGGAGCCTAATCTCCCATATCACGTTTCCAGCAAGATTATCTTGACCAGGTCCCGCTGCCATCAGCGGTAGTACATCCTTCAACGGAATATAGAATTGGCCCAGGATAAGGGACAGTAAGGATGCGAGAATCACCAAGGCCAGCAGAATCACAGTGGTATATTGTCGCCTCGTGCGCCTGCGGGCAAAGACTTCGTGGCCGCTCTCAGCAATAAGTGGTGCAGCCTTATTATTGCTCGGGGGCATAGATCGCCTTTGCCAATCGCAGGAGAGTTTGTCCAGTTAGTGGGCCAAAGGCCAACGATTGTCCATCGGGAAGCGTGACAATACGGCGCTTTTTACCGGCGATCGTTTGTGCCACGCCAGGACGTTGCAGGAGTCCGTCAATGCCACCCGTGGACTCGAGACCACCGCTCATCATCACTATTACTTCGGGGTTAATTTTGGCTAAAGCTTCAGCGTTTGCAGGCTCCGCGTAGGACAGGTTGTACTCAGTACCAAGATCAATTCCCCCAACCCCCTCGATGAGGTCCTTGGCACCCGTGCCCTCACCCATAATGAAGAAAACACCACCGTTGCCGCGAGCATAGAGGAAGACCATTCGCATCGGCTCAGCAGGGATGAGCTCATCAACAGCGGCTTTATCTTTAGCAATTTCCGCCTCGGTGCGCCGCGCTAATTCTTCAGCTTCTTTATTAAGGCCAACGGTGGCACCGAGGGTCATAATATCTTCGGTGACAGATTCGATGGTGCGCGAGGGTTCCATCACCACCGTTGTAATCCCGGCGGCTCTAATTTGATCGATAGCATCGCGAGGCCCAATCGAATGATCCACGATGACGAGAGTGGGCTCCAGAGAAAGCACTGCCTCCACGTTAATAGTGTGGCCACCTTGAGTGACCACGGGGAGATCAGCTAAGGACTCTTCGCTAGAGGAAATGGTGCGCCCAATAATATTGTCGCCCAAACCCAATCCTCGCAGGGTCTTGGTATAAGTTCCATAGAGATCAAGTGCCACAATTCGGGAGGTATCGGTGACTTCGACATCGTAGCCATCGGCATCGGTTAATTCCACAGGAAGGTGTGGTTGCGCGGAGTCTGTGACGGGAACGATCTCATCGAAATCAGTAACCGCACTCACTCCCTCGAAACTTCGCGGATCGCTCAAGCTATGTGCCTCAGAAAGCTCCTGACGTAGAGCAGCGTTCGTGTCATAGGCACCTTGTACACCGCACCCAACCAATAGAACTGCTGCAAGGGGCCCGGCAAGGAGTGTGGAAAGACGATGCGATCGTGGGCGAGAATACTGGTCTGAAAAAATCACGTTATCTCCGTTGGTTGACTAAAAAATTTTAGGAGGCGGGGTGACTGATAACTAAACGGGAGAGGGTGCCCCCTGCAATCACAAATGCCGAAAGCGCCATGAGAGCATACGCAGCAGGAGTAACATCCATGGGTATTCCCGTGACGTCTTGGGTGGAATTCTTGATTTTAAATCGCGACTTACCCTCGGTGTAACCCTGCGAGTTCAATGCGGCATCTTCCTCACCAAATATCACCTCACCGAGCTGCGTACCATCTAATAGTGTTGAGGAATCAGCACCACCTGAATCGCCAGCTATTGCAGCACTCGCACGTCCCCCTTGACCCGTCGCGCAATTAGCGCCCGGCTTTAGAGTAGCGGAGAAAGTCAAGGGATCGAGATCAATACCTGGTTCGTAGAAGCCCGCGAAAGCGCGCGCTCCAGCCGCAGTCAAAGTGACACGAGCTGCGCCGTTAGCTGAACTATCACTAAGATCAAGCGAATCGAACTGTAGGTTAGCCACGACGACGCGCCCATAATTGCTGACCGTGCCCGAGGTATCAGAAGAGGTCACTGCCGCAACGAGTTGCCCGGTTGAGCCCGTAAATTGTATCTCTGGGTTGGTCAGTTGGAGATTGAGCACCCCTTGGTGGCCTGTGAATTTCACTCCCCCATTAAAAGCAATCGTACCGGTGCGCGCCTGTGGGTCAATAGCACCTGAACGACCGCTGAAGATGAACTGTCCATCCGTATAACGCACACCCGCGAGTGACCATGAGCCCTTGGCAATTGAGCCTGTGATATAGGATTGAAAGGATTTTTTAATCCCCCATCGAGCATCCGCCTGCGCGATTCCGCGAGCATCCGCTGCCTGACAAACCGCGGTATTGTACGTCATGCGCGTGGGATTTGGTGCGCTAGGATCTGACACCCCGCCTGGTGTCACGGTTGTGCCTGATGCTGTACCAGTGCGTTGATTGGTACTCGATTGGGCGGCCTGCTGATCGGGGTTGGCCGGCTGGGTGCGGTTACTATCCTCAAGGCCTGCAAATTTATGCACCGTATCTGTAAAGCGCATGGAATTACACATCAATGTGTGAATGGCCCCCATGGTGTCGTTAAACTCCGAGACCATGCCCATGACTTCACCCGCAGTACCTGAAAAATTACCGTCGATACGCCTAAGTCCGCTGGCGCAGAAATCGCCGCCGCCGGTAGTACCATTTGCTGCAAAGTCGCCTGTACTGGAGTTTTGGCAGGATCCATCCAGTTTAACTGTTCCCGAGGTCGAATCTAAGAGCGATCCTTGTTGATAGGCGTTGAGGAAGAGGGCATCTCCACCAGCGGCGAGCGTCACAGTGCCACCTAGATCAACGATCCCGGATTCGGTATTGACGGCATTATTGAGGGAAATAATAGCGATGGTGACATCATCGCCGCTGATTGGGGCGCCACGCGTAGTTTTCTCCACCTGCGTCATATCGGCTTCGTAAGATTTGTAGTCAGCAATAATTTCGGCCGTAATACCCGAGGCTTTGACTTTGATATCGCTGATCTCCATATCGAGTAAGTACTGAGAGCCGTCAGCTGCTTTATGTCCTTGAAATTTCAGCACCCCTTGCATAGGAATAATCGCCTCACTGGGGCTCTCGATCGTGGCCTTACCAGGAGTAAATACGAAGGCGCTATCAGCCCCGGTCGGGGAGCCAGTAAAGCCAATCCCCGAGCTTTGCTGCCAGCCCCCCTGAGCAATGGGGCCAACAATATATTCCCGAAAACTCTTTTTCACACCCCAGTTCATAGCACAGGTGGTTTGAGCTGCAGCTTCTGGCACCATAGCAGTTGGTGCGCTGAGGAAAAGTAGTCCCAAGAGAGCTGGGATGACGACGAGGCTTTTTGCCGTGCTCCGCACAAGGCCCTTGAAGGGACCATAATATCTGGGAGCAGTACTCACCAGATGACGAGTTGGCATCACTATCGATCTCGTTTCTCCCCACCAGGGATCGAAAAGTTTGGGCATAATATGGGCAAAGATTTAGGTTGACATGAGCAAGCTAGCCTCTAGTCAAGCACATATTAAAAATGTGAATATTAGGCTACACTTAGCCCAGTGATTTGACCATTCCCGCTATCGAAGGATTGCTTTTGACTAATCGGCTCCCCTCCACGAGCGACTCCTTTCAATTTCTCTACCCCGACGTGGACCCCCAACAGCCTCTTCCCCTGAGCCTCTTTGAACGCTTCGCCTGCGCTGGTGCACTCGCCCTCTTCAGTTTCGGTTTTATCGTGGGCGATGCAATCGTGCTCGGCGTTGCGTTCTTAGCCACGCTTTTCGCGACCATTGCCCCCGCCCAACGTACGTCACGACGCATCCGCAAGGAGGCCCGCGATCGTTTTCCGCAGTTGGACTGGGCCGAAAAAAATAGTTTTATTCCCCGCAGGCTCGGATTTGTCCTTGGCATCTTCTGGGTAGTTATCGCGGGCTTAAACGCCGCCATTTATTTCCTTATCGGTGACGATCACCGCCTTGTCGGTGCAGGACTGGGTGCTGGTCTCACCTTCCTGCTGATCTGGGTGCTGCCGGGTTTCAGCCCGAGATGGACACAGTCAAAAGATAAGCCTGAACAGCATCCCACCACTGACGCCTCTCAATCGGTTGCCTCCGATGACACAATCACTATGCCCCAAGTAGGAAGTAAAAAGATATCGGCTTCAGATTAGTTCTACCACTTGAAAAATTACATGAATCCGTAGCCTCACTAGCGACATTCCCTGATCGTGGTGGGTCGGGAAGTGTCGGGGAAGATGGAGTATCTACAAAAAGTTCCCCAATTAAAGAACCCTTATCACCGTTCACCACCCCCAATTTCACCCCCAAGTTCCCAATAGGGGGCGCACCCCCATGGAGAGACACTAGGTACGCTGCGTAATTCTTAACTACCTCTAACTACCGAGTGCGTCCACGGACGCGGACAAAAACAGCATGGCAAAGCCCAAACATCCAGTGAATACTGCATCCTTTCCGCGCGAGCGCACCGAGAGGATGCCCATCACTCGAGAATCGCAGACTAATCGCAATAAGCTCAGCCACATCATGGCAGCTCCAAGAGCAAATGTGGCGCGGCGCCAGTGTTCGGTATAGGAAAGAAAACCAGACAGGAAAACCAACACCACAAAGAGAGCGATACCAATGCGCTGTAGAAGTGGAGGGACAGAGGACTTTTTCAGATTGGCATCATGGGGGTTGATAAGTAGGCGATCGAGATCTTTGATCTCCGCTAGTGTGACGGGGTGTGTCGGTTTCATGGAAAAGACCTCTGATTTCTGCACCACGGCGCGTATGGCGTTATCTGCTGACACGAGCGTGCGCGCCCTCTCTCCCGTGCTGCGCAACTAACCCCAATGTATTCAAAAAGCCTAGTGATCTCAAAACCTCCAAAACTTGATATGCCTGTGTAAGAGCGCTCAGCTGTGCCTCAGAGCTGCGAGTTCGGTCGCTTCTCGACGAGGCGCTCAGGCGCTCAGGCGCCTAAGAGTAGAGCGTAGAAATCACAAAGCAGTCCGAGGGGGTCAACGAATTTAAGCGATCGCCTCGTGTAGCCTTAGTTCCCCAAGAGGTGGGATTCGGCTCGTTCGACTACATTGCGCACTAAGAAGGCCCGCGTCAAAGGGCCCACGCCACCTGGATTAGGAGATACATAGCCGGCAACCTTAAGAACCCCTGGGTGGACGTCACCAACGAGGCGACCATCGACTCGAGACACTCCCACATCGAGAACGGCGGCACCGGGTGCGACCATATCGGGGGTTAACATATGCCCCACTCCAGCGGCAGCAACAATAATATCTGCGCGTAGAGTTTCCGCTTTGAGATCCACAGTCCCGGTATGACATAAGGTGACGGTGGCATTGTCTGATCGTCTGGTGAGCATCAGCCCCATGGGACGGCCCACTGTTACTCCACGGCCAATGATAACGACGTGCTTTCCTTGGGTAGCTACCCCAAAGCGGCTGAGCAGGTGGAGCGCCCCGTTGGGCGTACACGGCAGCGGTGCCGGTTCGTTGAGAACTAGTTTCCCTAAGTTGATGGGATGTAGACCATCGGCGTCTTTGGCTGGGTCGATAGCCTCAAGGATGGCGTTTTCGTCGATATGTTTCGGCAGCGGTAATTGCACGATATATCCCGTACATTCGGGATCGTGGTTGAGTTCCTCGATAACTGCGAGTAAGTCTTCGTGGGAGGCATTCGCGGGCAGATCTCGGCGAATAGAGCGCACTCCTACCTCGGCGCAATCGCGGTGCTTCATTTTCACATAGGAGTGTGAGGCGGGATCATCGCCTACGAGGACGGTCCCTAAACCTGGAGTAATTCCCCGCTCCCTGAGCGCGGCCACGCGAGTTTTAAGATCGGCGAAAATTTCATCGCGGTATAGGTTACCGTCAAGTTTGAGAGCAGTCATGGGGGTAATTATTCCATGATTAGGCAGCCTTGTGGGGTGTTCGCTGTTCTAGTTTCCGGCCGCATCAAGCGGGTTGGTCTGAAATTCGGAATCCAGTTCCACCTCAGAACCGTGAAGGGCTCTGAAGGCGACGTCGGCAAGCTCCGTGCCAGCACCCGAGTAGAGGTTAACGCCCGCATCAATGCCCATCTCACGTAACTGTTGAGCACGGTAGCCATATTTCGCGATCGCCGCAGTCTTGATGGTCGAACTTTGCGCGCGCACGTGAGCTAGGGCTTCGATATTGGCACCATGATCGGGCATCGCTAGCACCAGCAGTTGTGGTTCATGGGAACTAGCGCACATGCGAGCCCATAATTCAGGGTCGGTGGCATCGCCATGGAAGACAATATACCCGTGCCGACGCAGCGCATTCACGCGTGACTCGTCGTGTTCGATCCCGGCCACGGTTAACCCATACGCCTCTGTGAGTCGCTTATAGGCACCTGCACCTACGCGTCCCATCCCTAAGATCATGGCGTCAACTCCGCCGACATCAAGGGGACGTTCGCCAGCAGCCAGCTTGGAGGGGTCTCGCTGCGGCAATATATCGACCAAGCGGTCGAATAGCACGTCCATCTTCAATTTCGCTAGGGCATTAAGGACGAAGGAGCCAGCGACTGCCACGGCCATGATCTGTACCCACGCCCCATTGAGAAAACCTCGTTCCACGGCGAGAGCGGCAACGATCAGACCAAACTCCGAATAGTTCGCAAGCGCGCCAGCCGTCAGCAACGCAGTGCGACTCGACATTCCCACTTTGTACAGGATTATCATGAATAATCCTGCCTTGAGAGGGAGCAGTGCTAGGAGGAGGCCGGCTAATAATAAACCCTCGATGGAAGGGAAACCACCCAGGCCGATAGCGATAAAGAATCCCACCAGCAGGAGTTCGCGTACGCTGGTTAAGGCGGTGAAAAGGCGCCCGGCAATGGGGTGACCGGAGATGACTAAGCCCATGACTAGGGCGCCGAAGCTTCCCGATAATCCGGCGAGTTCGAACAGAGCATAGGCACCAATAGCGGTAGTAACACCTGCGAGAACCAGTAATTCGATCCGGTAAACGCGATCAGGCAACCTACCTACCAGAGGTCTAATGACAGGTAGAGCGACGAGCACGATGGCCCACGGTTGTGGCACTTGTCCGCTCGCTAAAACGAGAAAGGCTACGGCGAAAATATCTTGGAGCACTAAAACGCCGACGGATATTTGCCCAACTCGCGAACGCGCCCGCCCCGTTTCTTCGATGATGGCCATGACAAAGACTGTTGACGAGAATGAAGAGGCCAAGCCGATTATCAAGGCACTTGTCCACCCCGAGGCGAGGAAAACCAAGAAAGGTACTGAGGACAGAACGCCAAACAGAAGTGCAAATACGGCCGTATTAGCTATAACGTGGCCGAGGGCTGTGCCCACAATTCGGATTTTCGTGAGCATTCGAATATCTAAATGCAAACCAATTGTGAATAAGAGAACGGCTACCCCAACTTCCCCCAGTTCTTCAATTCCGGGGATGTGCTCGATTCCGAGAAAGCTCATGAAGAACCCTGCTGCAAGGAATCCAACCAGTGGCGGCAAGCGGAGAGCAGCAGCGCCTAGACCGCCGATGATGGCGATAATCGCGGGAAAGAGGATTTCGGCTGGCATATATTCTTCTCTTAGTCACTAGTATATTGCGTATGTCTCTGCTTCATATCGTCTTCGATCAGCCCTGCATTCCTCCCAATACCGGCAATGCCATCAGGCTCAGCGCGGCAACTGGCGCACACCTGCATGTAGCTGGTCCTCTTGGTTTTAATTTTGAAGATAAAAACCTGCGCAGGGCAGGTTTAGATTATCACGATTTAGCAGTGCTCAGCGTTCACGAGAACCTCGCTGATGTCTTTACCTCCCTCCCCCACGGACGCGTTTTCGCCTTCAGTTCTCATGGCACCACCAATTACGCAGATATCAGCTATCAGCGTGGCGATATTTTACTCTTTGGGCCGGAACCAACGGGGCTTAGCGAGGAGGCTCTCCACCACCCCCGCATAACCGACATCGTGCGCATTCCCATGCTCGCAGGTCGACGCTCCCTCAATCTTGCCAATGCCGCTGCCATTGCCACATTCGAAGCGTGGCGTCAGTTCGGATTTGAAGGCGCAGCCGAATCCTAAAGCTGAGATTTCAGAGCAGGGCGCCGTTATCCTATCCGGCGCTTAGGCTGTGCCTCCCCTATCGGTTCGAAACTGAGAGATAGTGGTTGAGATCTAGTTCAGCCACCTCGGCGATGAGCCCGCGCGCGTCCTGCAGACCCAACTGGCGAGCTTTGATGGTCACGGGGCCAGGAATGATAGCCATGGTCACCGATTCGATCCCAGCGAGACGTTCGAATGGTCCGTGGCTTAGCTCTAGGTGCTGGATATGTCGGCGGTGAGCCATGGCGACACTGCGCCCGATCCGCCCGCGTGTGCTGATTATAAAATCCTCGTTGAGCAGAACATACTGCCTATTCCAGTCGATAGGGGAAACAAACCGAGCTCGTTGTGGGCTGCGATAAATCTCCCACGGCCTCGACGTTTGAGGCCGTATATTATCGAGGTCATCTGCTGGCGATTGTTCTTTTAGATCGGGATTTATGGTAGTACCCATGAGAGCGGCAACAACTTTCATCGCTTTTTCTTTATTGCCAATGGGGAGAACAAGCATACCGCGTTCGGCATTGCCATAACCTGCCACAGACACGCGCACCAACCACCAGTCGAGAAGCCGCCAGGTCACTGGTTGCACCATATCAACCGCGTGAGTGCGTTCAGCGTGCAGAGTTTTTCGTTCCAAGTTCAGCAGCCCATAACTGATATTGAGGGTTTCACCATCGCGCTCAACTGTGAAGCGATACGAACGATCAATGATCTGAAAGGCGTTGACTACTAAGGGAAGAAGGAAAGAGAAAATAGCGATCGTAGGTAGTGGCTGAAAAATAAAGAGAGGAATTGTGATCAGCAGTGAGATCAGCGTCGATTTGGAGAGCGCGGCTGCCGTAAGTGACATCCATACAGGTATGGGTGGCACGATAATCTCTGGGGAAAGGGTAGCTGTGTCCTGTGGTGAATTATGGGGAGAAGGTTTATCCTCAGCTCGATCTAGCTTTTCACGAGTAGGCGCTGCGGTGTGTCGGCGGGTTTGCCCGAGCAGCTGGTCTTTGAGCGCAAGCGCGTCAGCGCGCTTGAGATAAGCGATGTCAACATGGCTATTAGTCCCGCCAGCTTGTTCTAATCGCACCGCTGCCAGCCCAAAAATGCGCGCATTGATCGGTTCGAATAATTCAATCGCTTGAATCTTATCGAAGCGAGCACTCCGAACCTTTTTGCGGATAATCCCCGACCGGTAGACCACTTCGGTCCCGTGAATTTCGTAGCTAATCGCTCTCCAGCCCACATAGAGCAGAGAGCCGACGATGGCAAGAAACACCATGAGTGCGACGAGTGGTAACAGAACTGCCCGCAGGTATGCCGTATCCCAATTATTGCGCACCATATCAACGAGTTCTCCGAGACTGGAGCCGCCGGCGGTGATAGCAAAGACGGTGGTGGCAACGATGACATCGCCACTTTTAGCCACTGGGGTCAAAGGGTGGAGGCGGTGCTTGTCTATATCGCTCATAGATCGATCATCTTTTCCTTGGCAAATGTGAGCAGGCGCTCGCGCAAGGCTTCGGCGGTCTCGGCTTCTAAGCCAGGAATATAGCTCGCATCATCGCCAGCTGTGACGATATGGATAGTTTTGAGTCCGTATATGCGCTCAAGGGGGCCTTGCAGTACATCAATATATTGCACCCGGCCAAAGGGAATAATGCGTATGCTGCGAAAGAGTCGCCCACTAGCAATGATGATTTCTTCTGAGGTTTCTTGCCATCCAAGAAAGTGCACTTGGCGAGGGATCCACCAGATAAACCAGCAGGTTATAGCCAGTAATGCGAGGGGAACAGCCAGCGCCCATACCCAGTGCTCAAAGAGAAAAAACCACACCAGAGAGGCAATCAGCGCGACGATAAGCCACGGCAGGCGCGAGATATAGCGTACTTTCACTAGATTCGGATGAACAGCATGCAACGATCTCTCCATACCCAATGAGGATACACTTTCTCTCCCTGTCCGCATGCCGCTGTACTGTGCGCGGTGCCCCGTTTCTTAGTGGAAGTCGCGTGAACCAGCGCTGAGTAATTCAGCAGGGGAAAATTCCTCTAGGAGATCAGCACTAATAGAGGCAACTCGGTTTGCGTTGCGCACGATACCGCGCACGATCAGCACGGTGGCAGTACGGGCGAGGGCGTGTTGTCGCTTCCAGAGCCCAGGTGTGATCACCACATTGATCAGTCCTGTCTCATCTTCCATACCGATAAATGTGACCTCCCCAGCCGTCGCGGGCTTTTGGCGGTGCGTGACGGTTCCGGCCACTCGAATACGGGTACCGTCAGGGATATTCAATAGCTCAGCGGCGGGAATGATACCCACGCTGTCCAAATACTCTCGAAAGAGCACCATGGGCTGCTTATCATGGGTGAGCCCTGTGGTGGCGATATCAGCTACCGCTAACTCAAAAGCGTTCATTCCAGGTAGACTCGGCGCCTGCAGTACCGAGAGTCCTGGCAACATATCAGGTTTTTCGGTGGCCGCTATACCTGCCTGCCACAGAGCTTGCCTGCGTTCAGTTCCAAAAATATCAAGGGCTCCTGCTTGGGCGAGGGCTTCAATATCGCTGGTTTTCACATCCGCCCGGCGCGCCACATCAGCAATTGTGCTGTAAGGGGCATGAGCGACAATATCGGAGACCTTATGGAGCCCCTTGATGGAATTTAGTCCGATCCTTATCCCCCACCCGTCCTCGGTTTTTTCGACGGTAGGCTCCGCACGCGAGGAATTTATGCATACGGGGAGAACCCTGATGCCGTGCCGACGGGCGTCGGCAAGGAGGGATTGGGGAGAATAAAAGCCCATGGGTTGTGCCCGCATGAGTCCCACACAAAATTGGGCTGGGTAGTAGTACTTAAACCAAGCAGAGAAGTAAACCAGTGAGGCGAAAGATTGCGCGTGTGATTCTGGAAAGCCGTAGGCCGCGAAAGCTACGATCTTATTCCATAATTTATCCGCTGTTTTCCCCGTAATCCCGTTGGTTTCTCGTAGGCCCGAATAGAAGCGTTTTTTTAGTGGAGACATTTTCTCTGCTGATCGACGAGAACCCATAGCGCGACGTAAGGCGTCTGCCTCGGTCCCAGTAAAGCCGGCTGCATCCACGGCTATATGCATAAGCTGTTCTTGGAACAGGGGCACGCCTAAAGTTTTGGAGAGAGATTTTTCTAGCACAGGGTGGTCGAAACTGATCTCTTCGACCCCACTACGCCGCCGCAGATATGGGTGCACGCTCCCACCTTGAATAGGGCCTGGGCGTACCAGAGCAACTTCCACGACGAGGTCGAAGAAGCAGCGCGGTTTTAATCTGGGCAGGGTATTAAGCTGGGCCCTGGATTCTACTTGGAAGACTCCTATGGCATCGCCCCGGCTGAGCATCTCGTAGATATTGGGGTCACTTAGATCGAGTTCCCACAGGTTAATCTCATCGCCTGTACTCTCTTTGACCAGGTCAATCATGTGATGCAGAGCTTCAAGCATACCAAGACCTAGAAGGTCGAATTTGACCAGCCCGGCCGACGCGCAGGCTTCTTTATCCCATTGCACGACGCTGCGACCTTTTTTGCGGGCCCATTCTATGGGCACCACGCTAGATATGGGCCGATCACAGATCACCATACCCCCAGAGTGGATGCCTAGATGGCGAGGGTGGCCGCAGAGCTGGTTGGCAAGTGTAGAAACTACCTGTGGGGGTTCGGTTATTCCTTTTGACCAGCTGTCTGAAGCCCCTGGGGCATAGCCTAAGGCGCGAGCGGCGTCGCGGATGGCCCCTTTGTGGCGGTAGCTAATAATATTAGCTACTTGCGCAGCGTTTTCACGCCCATACCGCTCATAGCAGTATTGGATAACTTCCTCCCTACGTGTGGATTCGAAATCGACATCGATATCGGGGGGACCATCGCGGTCGGGAGATAAAAACCTCTCAAAGAGCAGACCTGCGGCTACAGGCTCCACATTGGTAATACCTAGGGCAAAGCACACAGCGGAATTTGCTGCCGAGCCGCGGCCTTGGCACAAGATATTTCGCGTGCGCGCGAAATCGACGAGGTCGCTGACGATCAGAAAATATCCGGGAAATCCTAGTTGTTTAATGACGGAGAGTTCATGGGCGATTTGGGCTTCAGCTTTGTGCCTAATCTCTTTATCTCTAGTGCGATAACGCTGGGGGAAGCGCTCGTGGACCAAGGCTTCTAACCAGCTAAATTCGTCGTGCCCTTCAGGTACCTCCCATTGGGGGAGATTGGGACTAATTAAGGTGAGCTGAAAGGCGCATTCGCGCGCGATGGTACAGGCGTGATCGATATAGCGTCGGTGGTGTGGAGCTAAAACACTTTCGATATGATCACGCGGACGCAGCCACATAGCGCCCATCGCGGCGAGTTGAGGTGCAGCGCTAGAGAGTGCCTGATTACGCTCCAGCGCTTGTTTCGCTTGGGCTACTGGGGCGGCTCCGCTATGAGCCGCACATGCCCGCGTGGTCACAATGGCCGCTAATTCGCCATGGTAGCGAGTATGAAGTGCGTCTAAAAGGGCATGCGCATCGCTATCGGTCGGGCTCATACTCACCACGTATTCGAGGAGGATATTCTCCGCCCCGAAGGCTTGGTAAAGGGTTTCTATCTCTTCGGCCCATTCTGCTGACGCAAGGATATAGCAGTGGCCAGATAGCTGCGTGGCGATGGCTTGAAGATCGGGGTAATGGCAGTGGTCTTTATCCCCCGCCATCTTGGCTTGGGAAATGAGCTCGGAGAGCAACTGGTATCCGCGGGGGTTTTTACAGATCACGGAGAGGATAGCGGTATCAAGTGTTAATTCGGCACCGAAAACGGTAGCTATTCCATGCGCAGCAGCTGCTTCAGCCATGGCCACTACCCCATAAAAACCATCTCTATCCTGCAAAGATATAGCTTCTATTCCCACTGCTACGGCGGCTTCGATCATCTCTTCTGGAGTGGATGCGCCGCGTAAAAAGTTAAAGCAGCTAGCCGCGTGGAGTTCTACATGAGATCGGGGTGAATAATATTGAACAGGTGTACTATTTTTTTCCAAGCTTTCGGATTGTGGAGCCCGCAGTTCGCACGCTTCTTTTCCTGATAAATATCGCTCTAAACGTGACCAACTGAGCGGCTTTCCGTGAAAATTTCCTGCTGGGTCCACAAGAAATATATATCATATTTTAGAACATACGTACGAATTTAAGGCGATCCCAAAACTAGACTAAGCTGTACAACCAAATCTGACTAGGATACGCTTCACGCTAGGTTAAGGAGACAGCTTGGTTCAGATCGGCTCACACTCCCCCTTTTCCCCTAAGGAATCGGGTGGGATGCCACCATCTACACATACGCTGACCTGCTTGAAGGCCAGAAACGCGGATGGGCCTCGACTATAACAAGCTGGGTGCAGCAGGCCGTTGCCTTACCTATCCCTCATAAACAAATACTTATCAACCTGAAGGTGATGTCATCATGAATATTTCTCGCATTATCACAGTCTCCACTGCCGCACTCCTAGCCGCCGGCGGTCTGACCGCCTGCTCTAATGATACTGCCACCCCAGGCGGCGAAAATAGCAGCACCACCATCCGCATCGGCACGACCGATGGCACCAAGAAGGTATGGGCCGCTTTAGAAGAGGTAGCAAAGGAAAACGATATCACCCTAGATATTGTTAATTTCTCCGATTACTCAACCCCCAACTTGGCGCTCTCCCAAGATCGGCTAGATGTTAACCTCTTCCAGCACCTGAAATTCCTCGCCGAATATAATGTGGGCAATAATGCCGATCTGGTTCCAGTGGGAGCCACGGAGATTGTTCCCCTCGCGCTTTTCTGGAAGGATCATTCTAGCCTCGATGGCATCGAGGGAGAAACTGTTATCGTCCCCAACGATCCATCGAATTTAGGCCGCGCCATTAACGTCCTCGTTCAGGCTGATCTAGTGACCTTAAAGCCAGCAGCCCAGGGCAGCTTGACCCCCACCGAAGCCGATATCATCGAAAAAGAATCCAAGGTGAAGGTAACGTCTGTGGATGCCGCACAAACTACCGCCGCATACGGCGAAGGTAGGCCAGCAATCATTAATAATTCTTTCCTCGATCGGGCCGGAATTGATCCGAAGCTCGCTATATTCCAGGATGACCCAAATGCACCTGAGGCGGAGCCTTATATCAACGCTTTCGTGGTGCGCGAATCCAAGAAGAATGACCCCACCATTTTGAAACTAGCTCAACTCTGGCATGATCCTCAGGTCTTAGCTGCTAACGCCGAGGATTCTAAGGGCACGTCCGTTCCCGTAGAGAGCACCCCTGAAGCTCTTCAGGCGATACTCCAGCGCCTAGAAGACCAGACTAAATAGTCTCGAGCTCCACATTTTCACCCCTTTTCACCTGATAATCGTTGCGCCTTCTCCCCTCATGCAGGAGCCACGGTTATCACGGTTATCAGGAAGCGACGATCTCCATCGTTACTGGTTAGGGTGTGGGCTGGCATGAAGATTTTTTAACCGAAGCTATCTAAGGACATCCGTGAACGGAACACGTATTGAATTTGAAAACTTGTCTAAAGTTTTCCATTCCAAGAAAAAATCGGGGACGGATATCGTCGCCCTCGACGGGGTTTCCCTTGCTGTCGACGCCGGAGAAATCTTAGGGGTTATCGGTTATTCTGGCGCCGGTAAATCCACACTAGTGCGCATGATCAACGGACTCGATACCCCAACCTCGGGATCTTTGCGGCTCGACGGCACTGAGATTGTGGGTATGCCCGAACGGGAACTGCGGAAACTGCGCCGCAATATCGGCATGATTTTCCAACAGTTCAATCTGATGAAGTCCCGCACTGCCGCTGGCAATATCGAGTACCCCCTCAAACTAGCGGGGGTTGATAAGAAAACTCGCACATCTAGGGTGCAGGAACTTCTCGACTTCGTGGGCTTGAGCGATCGGGGGCATAACTATCCCGAACAGCTTTCTGGCGGGCAAAAGCAGCGTGTGGGTATTGCCCGTGCACTTGCCACCGATCCAGCTCTCTTGCTTGCCGACGAAGCCACCTCCGCACTCGACCCTGAGACCACTCAAGAAGTTCTCAACCTCTTGCGTAAGGTCAATCGCGAACTGGGTATTACCATCGTGGTGATCACCCACGAAATGGATGTCATCCGCTCCATAGCCGATAAAGTCGCTGTGATGGAAAATGGCCGTGTGGTGGAATATGGCTCTACCTACGAGATTTTCTCCCACCCGCACACCGATGTGGCCAAGCGCTTCGTGGCCACGAGTCTGCGCAATACCCCCGATACCATTGAAGCAGATGAGCTGCTCTACCACCCAGGTCGCTTTTTCACGATCACATTATCGGAGAATTCCGGGTTTTTCACTGCTTCCGCCCAAGCGCGCTCCCGAGGGGTAGGTATTGGCATCGTCCACGGCGGCGTGACCACCTTGCAGCATAAATCTTTCGGCAAAATAACCGTGCGCCTTACCGGTGACGACGCTGCTATTGACGATTTTTATCAGCATCTCACCCACACCACCGAGATTGAGGAGATCATCAGATGACCACCACTGTCATAGCAGCCGAATGGTCGCGCCTAAGTGGAACCTTCACTACTGCTATTGCTGATACCCTCGTCATGGTCTTGCTAACCCTGGCCATTGGCGGAACCTTGGGTCTAGCCCTAGGGGTCTTGCTCTATACCAGCCGCGAGGGTGGGATCCTCCACAATAAATTCCTCTTCGGCGCCTTAAATACCCTCGTCAATTTTGTTCGCCCCATTCCGTTTATCATTTTGCTATCTGCATTAGGACCACTGACAGTGATCGTGATGGGCACTCAAATTGGGCGTAATGCCGCTATCTTCGGTATGTCTATCGCCGCCACATTCGGCGTTGCGCGCATAGTGGAACAAAACTTGATCAGTATTGATCCAGGCGTTATTGAGGCAGCACGCGCCATGGGCGCTACACCGTGGCAGATTATCACCCAGGTTATTATCCCCGAGGCTCTCGGGCCCTTAATCCTCGGCTATACCTTCATCTTTATTGCTATCGTGGATATGTCTGCGATGGCCGGCTATATCGGCGGCGGGGGCTTGGGCGACTTCGCTATTGTCTATGGCTATCGCGCTTACGATTTTAAGGTGATGTATATAGCGGTCTTTACCATAATTATCTTGGTTCAAATCGCTCAGCTGCTGGGCAATTGGCTGTCGAAGAAAGTGATGCGCCGCTAAAGGCTCGCAGAAAAACCTCCACAGCACTACCCCTATTGAGATAACGGGGGTAGTGCTACTTTATACTCCTAAAGGCGTTGTCTCACCTCAGTAGCCACCCAAATGTCCACGGATTTTGGTGGCTTTGTGCAGGAAATATGCGCATTGTCGACTGTGCGCGCTATAAGTTCACTATCAAAGACACGACCGTCGGCAAGCGTTACCATGGTGTCCACTACCCCCGTTGCCCCAATAGGGAGCGATTCACCTTGGGCGGCCAGATGATTCCGCACCGCCAATTCTGCAACCTGCCCCCGCTTATCCCACAGCCCGCGCCCACGATTACCCTGCAAATAGAGCCGACCCGCTTGAGCTTCCATATAGATGCGTAGAGCATCCTCCTCATCGAAGCGGCCGTAGAAATAACCCCACGGAAAGAGGATCAGACTCGGAGCAAAACGATGCCCGCCGGTGTGACTGCACTCCCAAATATGCCCTTGCGGAAATCGTTCGTAAAGATGGCGCGCTATCGGACGGCCCTTAATCGCACAGCACCGATCCCGTTTGGCGTGCGCGCATACCAAGACCACCGGTTCCTCGACCACCGTGGTGCGACCGCCATTGTGCCCGGGCCCAGAAAAATCGAAATCGAGGAGGTCGCTGATCTGATTGATTTGAGCCATCTCTACGATGCCCGCTGCAACATAGACGATATATATGCGGAATCCACCGTCAGAGTTCACTTGGTGCCCAGCGCGCCCCGGCCGGCGTATGAGCAACACCTGGGGTAATTGGGTGAGGACCTCAGTATCGGCGGCGTTAAAGGTATTGCCATCGAGGATATCTTTACTCCAGCTACCAGGCTTTTCGACGAGGATATAGGTGTGTGCATTCTTCGCGGTGCCTGCTAGCGGCTCGAGGTGGGAATCAGAACACAACGATTGGAGAGGTGGGGGTATAGTAGCGGAAATTTTTTCTCTCAGCTCCATTCGCACAGGGATTAGAAAGAGTAATAGTTCGATGAGCGCTGCTGCCAGACAATGCTGTGAGATTTAGCCTACCCTTTGGTCGAGAGGTGGGTACAGCATCCTATCAAGGAATTTTAGTAAACCTCGTAGAGGGTTAGGTTGCAAGCATTTAAATAAATACAACTGTCATGAGGTTAGGGCGATAATCTCCGAATAAGCCTCCTCCCAATGCCTTGGGGAAGGTTCCTGCCCCGCTGGGGCTAGGCTTCGCGCCATCTCCTCTACCTGGTCGTTGAGTTCTCGGTGCCGCTTTGTTACTTCCGCGTATGTCGGTTCCGCTTGGTTGAGTGTCTCCAGCACGCTGCTCACTGTGCTGCGTAGAATTTCTGGCTTGCGATACATTATTGCGCTCCTTCTCTTGCTTCTGATAGAGCCGA
Organism: Corynebacterium sp. ES2775-CONJ; assembly: GCF_024814515.1. NCBI lineage: Bacteria > Bacillati > Actinomycetota > Actinomycetes > Mycobacteriales > Corynebacteriaceae > Corynebacterium > Corynebacterium sp. ES2775-CONJ. The sequence goes on from NZ_JANUXT010000002.1 coordinate 153,773, forward strand.
TTCAATTCCTCGAAAAGATCTAATTGATCGTTATTCTCATTCTTTTTTCGCGCCATGCCGCTTTCCACATACCAGAGCGGAAGATTTTTCTGGCCTGATATTAACCGACTAACGGCATAGATGTACTGCAATTTTGGATAAGGCCAACAGATTGACCCCTCCTGGTAGCTTAGTAGCACCTAAGAGAGTTGAGAGAGGGGCGCATTTTCACCACGCGCAACCCTCAAAAATCACCACACCAAGGTCACTCCCCTCGATGCGGCAAAGAAGCTTTGCAGAAACAACTACAGATGGGTTCTAGTTACCGTGGAGAACCAATCGACCAGATAGTGGGCGCGCAAGTTCGACAACGGTTGACGCGCTTGTTCCTACAAGAGAACATTGTTCAGGAGCATCAGGAAGTGAACCTTCAAACAAAGAAATGGTTACGGCTGTCCGAGATTCGGTTACTTCCGATCGAATTCCGTAACAACTTGGAGTTCCAATATTGAAAAAGACTCGTACTTTTTCCCCACCACCAATGACTTCATGAGAGTTCCAGCGTAGTGGAGTTTCGTTTTCCAAACCTTTCCGAGAATCCCAATCCCATACTTGACGAGAACCCGTATCACTTGACAGGTTGGGGTTCGTAGCAGAACCTATCCCTAACCCAATTCCCACAACGCTAAGAAGAGTCAGAACTACCCCAATAACAGTTGCAATATCAGCAGGAGCCATACTCACGATATGTTTAACACTATTTTCAGACACTTCAACTTCCTTTCGGAGAAGGCAGTTTAAGTTAGGTCAACCTAATAATATGGGGTCAGTAAATAATGTAACCGATGTAGAAAAATAATCTATAGCATTTTTACTACCGTGCCCCCGTGGGGATTGTTTTTAAAGGGGTAGATCGTGCTACATGTCCGCAAACCCCATCTATCGGGCACACAGCACAAGCGAGAAGGTCAGCAGAGAAAACAACGCACTACGCACCCCGACTTGGCCGCATGCCTAGACAAAAAGCCCCTTTGCAGGAATTAACCACTCAAGGGAGCTCGACGAAAACACCTACTGGTGCTTGAGTGACGCTTAACCTCGTGCACGCGCACCTGGGTGCCGTCCTAAAAGTCGTACACCGTAGACCGGTGTCCAATATCAACGACAACAATCACCACGGTATCTTCCACAATATCTGCAACAATACGGCAGTCACCTACACGCCAACGCCGCGACCCCCGCTTATTGGCCGTCAGGGCTTTCCCCCGATCGTGTGGATTATCCAACTGCGCAATCTCACGCAAGAACAAAACCCGTAGCTGCACTGGTCAGTCAAACTTCTTAAAATCCTTCGCTGCACGAGAAGAAAACTCAATCGCCCATGCCGCACTCAAGCTCCAGCTGCTCCCGCGAAATTATCTTTTGTTGGCTGCTGCGAGTTTCTGCCGTTGGGCCTGGTCATGGTCGCCCTCGGGGTCGGTCTCTCGACATTCTGCAGTCTTCTATCCACCTTTACGTCCCGTAGTGCCTAACGTCTTAGGCTCACTGCTACTGGCTTTCGCAGTCGTGCCCTGGGACGCGTAGACGGGGCTTGTGGACTGGGTGACGTAGCCCCGCACCCGCCTAGCCATCGTCAAACGATTAGACATCGACGGCATGCCCTCAGATCGCCCCGCCCCACCATGGGACTAAGCAGCCTTATAGGATTGTTCGTACGCGTCGATAATAGGCACATCTTTTAAGCGCTGCCCCGTCTGCCGTGGCCGATGCCCAGTCTTAAGCGCATGCCTAAAAGCGGTTTCATCCCTGACTGCGGTACCGGGCTGGTCTATGTCTATGTCTATGTCTATGTCTATGACCATAACTGACGCATATTTTTTAGTGCTCAATACGGCGTACTCGCAGTGCACAAAGGCTGCGAAGTTTATGCGGTGATAGCGGGCTTCTGGCTAATCGCCCCCGTCTTCGGATCTGTGAGGTGATTATTTTCCTGAGAAAAGCCCCGATCTACTGACCCGTGGAGAACTTCCGCTCCTCTATGCGCTGCGAGCGCGCCCCTTTTTTAGGGTGCTAGCGGGGGTATCGTTAATCCCAGCGCACCTGGCACTCGGTAACTGTTGCAATTTGACAACAATTTAGTGTTTTAAGCTTTTATAATTCCCTTTATTTGGTGCGGTAGTTACAGTTGAGGTTATGAGTAGACCTACGTTGATGCGCACCCTCGTGGCCACAGGCGTGGCAAGCCTAGTAGCTTGTGCCAGCGCTTGCGCCCCGCAATCTCCTACCGAGTCCACTGCAGATTTCACCTCGGCCGCTCAAACTGGCACAGCTTTCTCCTCCCCTGCTGCCTCTTCAAGTGCCAGTGCTGGAATCACACCCCTCGGTGAGGCATCTAAAGAAATGCGCACTCAACGCCCTTCGGTCCCCTCCCTACTAGTGCCTCAAGAAGTTCGCATTGGTAGCCACAAGGGATTCGATCGAGTTGTTATCGAATTCGCAGGCACGGGGAAACCTGGTTGGTATATCGACTATGTGGATACTCCCACCCAGCAGGCCTCTGGTCTAGTCGTTGATATTCCAGGTGATAGCTTCCTCAACGTTAATATCGACGGCCTTGTTCTCCCCTTCGAGGTAGGACTCGATTCCGATGCTGTCACCGATCTAGTCAAGGGCCCAGGCCCTATCGTCACCGCGGTAAAACCTTCGGGCACTTTCGAAGGTCGTGGGCAATTTGTCATTGGACTCAACGGTTCTCCAGCCCCCTATTCGGTTGAGGTGCTCGACAACCCCGTGCGCGTGGTTATTGATATCCGTAAACAGTAAGCGTCAATCGTAAGTAGCTTCGACCCGCCACACCCCCGCAACCCACAGCAATAACCATGCCTGTGGGTTGTTGTGCATATCCTCCCCCACTACCTGAAGACGCGCGCCCGAGGCTTCTTGCGCCCACCACTGCCCCAAAAAGGGCCATGGACCAGCCCAATAATGCAAAGAAAATACTTTCTTTCCCCACCGCATCGTGACAGGAGGGGCTGAGAGCATCTGGTCCTTGTCTAGTTCAACCGGCATACCGGCACCGTCAAGAAGCTGGCACCGCGCCGCTGGGTGGAGCACGCGCGCTGGCAAAGGAGCAGGGATGGCATCGCGCCACGATTGTTGATCGATATTCACCGGATCTTCACCATAGGGGGTGAAAATAACACGCTCGGTTACCCCTATTCCCCCAATGAGTGTGGGCTGAACTACGCGATCCACCCCAAGGGTCGATTGCACGCGGCTAATAACCCGCTGACTCTGGTATTCATCGGCCTCATTGCCTAATAAGGTTCGCGGGGCAGGAACTCGGCACTCTACGGGGTCAATGATGATCTCGGTAATACCTAACGCATCATCGTCTTCTCCCTCGGGTGCGTGTGCCGTAATCCATCCAGCAAGTTGCCAGCGCATCCGATCGGCTATCGCTTGTTCGGTCAGTGCTTCGCGCGTCCTCCATATCCGTTCCAGCTGCGTATGACCAATAGTGGCGGTTATTTTGAGACGGACGCATTCATAACCATGCATGCGGAGGGTATCGATAATATTCGCTGCTAGAAAGCGCGCGACAAAGGCCGCGGTATCCACTCGATTGATGGCTTCTTCTGGCCGGTATTCAAGGGCCATATCACTAACTGGACTATCGGGAGCGATCAACCTTTTCTCTGCTGCACACGCAATGCGGTGACAGCGCATCCCCATATGCCCAAAGCGGGTATGAACCGCTGTCCTATCAAGGGCTGCTAGATCGCCGAAGGTTTGCACCCCCATGCTCATGAAAGTAGACACTGTGTGCGCATCGCAGTCGAGGCTCGGCTCGATAGTGAGCAGCGATAACGGATGCGGAGCCAAAAATTCTTGGGAGCATCCCTGCTCGACGGTTTTCCCATAGCGAGCGGCGATCGTAGCGGTAGGGATATCATCTGCAATACCTGCTACGCAGTCAACGCCTTGCCGTGCACTAGCTGCGAGAGCTTTCTCTGTGGCTTTCGCTTCGCTGCCATAAAAGCGGGCGATAGCGTGGGCATTCATTACCACAAGTCCAGGCCGTAATACTTCAACGCTCGCTGCTATTTCATCGAGTGAGGTGGTGATATCAGCAAAAGTTCGCCCCTCTCGCTCCGCATCACCTGCAATAATGGCTGCTTCGGGCACTAGGGCCTGAGCCGCTCGTAGTCGCATCCCTCGCTTCACTCCACGAGCACGAGCGTGGGTATTGCACACTGTCACGCTGTGCTGCTGCGAAATAATGACCGGTTGCATATGCGTGGCCAAGCCACTGATCACTGCTGCTTGCACCGGCCAGTCTGGGAACCATAAAGCTAGAGTGCGCATTAAACGGCATATAGGTGAGGACGGTGGCCGATAGTAATCCGCTTTTCTCTTGCTATTCCCTTCACCGTAGTGGTTACCTGCATATCAATACTTTTAATACGGCCTGTACCGTATCCAATTCCCCGAAAACCCGTAATCTGGGCGCGAATATCCATCCATGATGTAGGGATATGCGTTCCCAGTACAATAACGGCTGCTTTTCCGTGGCGCACCTTCGCAAGGAAGGGACGCGCTCGACTGGGCGTGAGGGTTGCTTGCTCACTGTTGATAAAGATGGCATCAAGCCCTTCGGCTAAAATGGCGGCGGCTTCCCATATCTGCGCGCCGGGTTCTGGGACGGCAATAATACGATCGAGCTGTCCACCGCTTTCAGATATCCCCGCATAACTTAATTCTGGCCACCCTAGCACTGCACTGAAGAGTCCGGCGCTACTGATATGGGCGAGCATTTCCACAGCAAGCAGTGCTGGTGAATCCATGAGTGCAACGGCTCGCCGTTTTAAACCTCCATGGGGGAAAATATCACGTAAATCAGCACCCAAGGCCACAACCTCCCGCTCGGTATAGGAGTGCTGCTCTGCTTGGGAATGCTCACTGTGCTGGTGGTGATCGGGCTCTAAAACTGGGGCGATCTGAGCCATTTGTGCCCGCAAAGCGGCGATGCGCAACTCCTTGCTCGGAGCTGCATCACCTTCCACTTTTCGAACACTTGTTTGATTCACATCTTTTATCTAAATACCTTCACTCCGTCTTGTCAAACCCCCACGAAAGCACAGAGCACCCTAGAAAACATCATCTAAGCTGGCTATTTATCTAAAATATGAGAAAAATAAGAGGAAGAAGGGGGTAGTTGCGTCACCATCTACGATCGCTGCTACTAGTCGAGGTGCCGCGACTGCGCCCAGCGCGTTAAGGCATAGCGATTCGACTGCTGGGTCTTGCGCAAAATATTCGACGCATGCGTTTCCACGGTCTTGACCGAAATAAACAGTTCGCGCGCAATTTCCTTATAGGTATAGCCGCGGGCTAAAAAGCGCAGTACCTCTAATTCACGCCGGGTAAGGGCATCAACAACTGGGTCGTTTTTGATAATCTCTCGGATCTCATAAGCAGTATTCTCCCCCGCCAATTTTTCGATGGCGGCATCATATTCGGGGGAATCAATGACCCCGGAACCACTGTGGGCATCGGGGGATACGAAAGCATCTAAGACGAAACCTGCGAGCCTCGGACTAAAGACTGCATCACCGTCATTAACTCGTCGCAAAGCATCCACAAGGTGGGGCCCATCAATTGATTTCGTCACATAACCGCGCGCCCCCGCCCGGATGATCGCAATCACATCCTCGGCGGCATCAGAGACGCTTAAGGCCAAGAACCGCGGAGCGGGATCCATCTCTTTGGCAGCGTGAATAACCGCTACCCCACCCCCATCGGGCATATGAACATCAAGAAGAACAACATCGGGAGTAGTCAGACGGATACCCTCAATGGCATCTGGCACTTTTCCTGCCTCGCCCACAATCTGGACGTGATCACCGATTTCAGCGCGCACCCCGGCGCGGAAAACGGAATGGTCGTCGACAAGAAAAACTTTCATATTTATTATTATCCCTTAAAACTCACCGTCCTTATACCCGGTCGCTATATCGGGTAGATAATCTCCACCTCAGTACCCGTATCCCCCTCCTGTTGCGAGCGAATATTCACCTTCCCACCAGCACGCTCAACCCGGCCACAGATGGAATCGCGAATCCCATGGCGATCCGCTGGAATGTGCTGTGGGTCGAACCCGGGGCCGCGATCGCGGATATAGATATGGATATCATCAAAATTCTCGCAGTAGACATCAATCTCAGAATCGGGAGCATATTTAGCGGCATTGACCATCGCCTCCCGCGCGGCGAGTACCAGTGCTTGCACATTCGGTTCGAGCAACTGATCGTGGCCTACGGTTACTGGCGCGATGCGTACCGCATGGATATCTTCCACCTCCCCGCAGGCACGCTCAATCGCAGTAAATAGAGTGGTATCGGTTTCCGGTTCGAATAACCAGCGCCGTAATTGCCGTTCCTGACCACGTGCCAACCGTATGACCTCGGCCGGAGATTCTGCGTGTTTTTGGATCAATGCGAGGGTTTGTAGCACCGAATCGTGCAGCCTGGCCGCTATCTCGGCGCGCTCAGCACTCAGTATTTTCTCCTCCCGCTCCGCACTCATACGCTGCCATATTCGCACTCCTATTGGGACCATCAAGGCTGCCACCCCTGCGAGTGTTAAGAGCACTGTGCCAATTGCGGTGGGAAAAGTTGGTTCGACGCGCCAGCGTACTGCCCCGATGACCACTCCAGCCAGGATCATGCTGGTGCCGACGACCATGAGAACTAGCGTTATGATCGATTTACCTCGGTCCAGAGCGAACCATGTGATGACGGCGCCGCCTGCAATAAATACTAAAAAGCCAATAGAGCGCGCGCTGTGGATATCTACTAGCGCGCCTAGGACTGTAATCCCCACCAAGCCCCAGGACACCGGAGCTCGAAAACGATCAGGTGGCGGGGGAAGACCTCTGCGCGATTCGGTAGCGATCCACATCAAGATATAAAAAAGCGTGCCGACGTTCACCAGCAGCGACGCTCCGGCAAAACCTAAGCGCACCCATGCCACATTGACTCCGAAGTAGGTGGCTATTCCGCTACATACTCCGCCAATCATCCCACTATCGCGATGCCGATAGAACGTGGGGATAGACATATGTGGTGTAGCCATATTTTTATACTGGCACGTCTATATCTCTCTACGCCATCGGGTTCTCCCCTATCTTTATTAACCTTTATAGATGCAGGGTTATCGCAAGAGGTGATCTTTAAAAAATCAGGGATGATCCCGATAGACTTTCCCGCTCCCCTGAGCGAATAATGATGGTATGGAATTTTCTCCTTCACATCATTCTTTCTCCGCGTCACCTCAATCTGCCGCGGACAAAGCTCACGAGAATATTCTGCACCACCTGTGTGACAAGAAGCAGTGGGCCGCGTATTGGGCCACCCGCCCCACAATTGCGCACCCGTCCTCAAGCCCTCTCTTAGGGGTATGCGAAGCGCTAGGGCGACGCTATCTCATCGATCCCAATGTCGTACGTTTAGCCTTTGTAGCGGCCTGCCTTGGGCATCATAGCACTGGGCTGATTATCTACCTTGCGTGTGCGCTGTGTTTTCCCCGCGGTGGCACTGAGCACGGCGAGGGCCCTATAGATTTAGGCTCAATGAATTCTCTTAGTCGTCCATCGCGCGCGTGGTGGTGGCCTTTAGTGGCGGTGGGACTGGTAATACTGATCTCTGATTCCCCTAACGCTCTTAGCAGCGTTGCGGGCATCTTTATTACCCTTGCTTTTCTCCTTATTACTTTTGCCCGATATTCCACCTATCCTCTACCACCTGTGAGCACACCACCTCCTATGGATTTTTATGCAGACCGCCCCTATGACCCCACCCCTACCGGTAGGTGGAGCCCCGATCCTTTAGGCTCGCAGTGGTATCCCCTCGACGACTCGGCACTTAATTACTCGGTTTCTGATCCCCTCATTACCACTCCCCACCGTCCCGAGCGCAGCGCTTGGCCCATAATCATCCTCGGAATTATCGGGCTCATTATTGTGCAATCAGTGGCGGTATTCGGCGCCTCGCCCTCGTCAGATATGAATATTGGCTCGATTGACGCTGAGATAAAAACCTATGAAGATTTACAGGAGAGTTATTCCACTCACGTAGGCAGTATCGAGCTCGATTTACGCTCTCTTCCTCCTCTCGACCGTGACCGTAACCTAGATTTAAGCACCTCGACAGGAACAATCGAGGTTCTCATCCCCCGCGGTATGAATACCTCAATTTCCTGTTCGGTTAATATTGGGACCTTTCAGTGTCCTGGGTCATCGCAGGTTGAAGGACAGGATAAAGGACCAACCCTTTTTCTTACTGCCACCACCAATATCGGGGAAATCACCATTACCCGCGCTTAAATCTCCATCACGATAACGCAACGCCACTGAGCTTTTTCGCTTTACTGCGAAAAGTTCAGTGGCGTTGGTGTATGTACTTTTACTCCCACTCAATAGTTCCAGGGGGCTTGGATGTACAATCGAGCACCACGCGGTTGACGTCCGGAACTTCATTGGTAATCCGGGTGGAAATCTTCTCCACAACGTCATAAGGCAATCGCGTCCAGTCTGCTGTCATGGCATCCTCAGAGGATACTGGGCGCAGCACAATGGGGTGGCCGTAGGTGCGACCGTCACCTTGGACGCCGACAGAGCGGACGTCAGCGAGCAGCACCACGGGGCACTGCCAGATATCAGCATCCAGTCCGGCAGCGCTGAGCTCAGTGCGCACGATCAGATCGGCGGCGCGCAGGATCTCCAAACGTTCCTCGGTGACTTCGCCGATAATGCGGATACCTAATCCAGGGCCTGGGAAGGGCTGCCTATTGACGATCTCTTCAGGCAAACCTAATTCGCGGCCCACTGCGCGCACTTCATCCTTAAAGAGCAGACGCAACGGCTCCACGAGGGAGAATTCAAGATCTTCAGGTAGCCCGCCCACATTGTGGTGGCTCTTGATATTTGCGGTACCAGAACCACCGCCAGATTCGACAACGTCAGGATACAGGGTGCCCTGCACGAGGAAATCTACTGCCGAGCCTTTCGGGGCATCAGCAAGCACATGGCTGACGGCGCGCTCGAATGAGCGAATAAATTCATTGCCGATGGCTTTGCGTTTGGCCTCTGGATCGGTGAGCCCGCTGAGCTTGTGGAGGAAGGCCTCGCGCTCATCAGCGGTCACAAGTGTCGCGCCCGTGGCTGCCACGAAATCTGTTTCTACTTGTTCGCGTTCACCTGCGCGCAACAGACCATGATCAACAAATACGCAAGTCAAACGATCGCCAATGGCGCGCTGCACGAGGGCTGCAGCCACCGCGGAATCAACGCCTCCAGAAAGCCCACAGATAGCGCGACCATATTCGCCGATTTGAGCGCGAACACCCGCTATCAGCTCCTCCGCGATATTGGCTGGGGTCCAGTTCTGCTCCAACCCAGCGATCTCAGTCAAAAATCGCACAAGGACTTCTTGCCCATGGGGTGAGTGCATCACCTCGGGGTGATACTGCACCCCGGCCATGCGCTTTGCCTGACATTCAAACGCTGCCACGGGAGCGCCGGCCGAATGGGCCGTGACCTCGAATCCCTCGGGAGCGTGGGAGACCGCGTCGCCGTGGGACATCCACACCGTGTGTATGCGATCGAGTCCGGCATGTAAAACCCCAGATTCCACGGTGATATCGGTACGGCCATATTCCCGATTACCGGTATTTTCTACCACACCCCCGAGGGCATGGGTCATGGCTTGAAATCCGTAGCAGATCCCGAAGACCGGGATCCCTAATTCCATCAATGCGGGGTCGAGTTTCGGCGCCCCGTCAGCGTACACGGAACTAGGCCCACCAGAGAGCACGAGAGCTGCTGGTTTCTTGGCCTTAATCTCGTCGAGGGTGGCGGTATGGGCGATAACTTCGGAATAAATATTGGCTTCTCGCACACGCCGAGCGATCAGCTGCGCGTATTGGGCCCCGAAATCGATCACGAGAACCGGATGATGCTGTGCTTGGGTTTGATTGCTCACGGTTTCACAGTCTAGCGGTTTCCCCTTCAAGATAAAGAATAAAAGGCGATCCCTTAAGCGCACGAATAGCCTCACTATGGAGGAACCGCTATAGCGTGTGGTCTACTTCCTGCGGATTCGACCACGCCCCGGCAAGAGTCGCCCGCAGTGTTTGGATAGCAGGGTAGGCTTCGCGCCCTTCGCGTACTGCTGTGAAAATCACTCGCTGCGGATGACCAGGCAGTGCCTTTAATAGGATATTTGCGGGATAATTATGCAGGACCAGTGACGGTAGAATAGCCACCCCCACCCCTTGTGCGACCAGGTTAAGCTGCAGGAGAGGATCAGGGGACTCTAGAAGGGCGGTGGGCATAAAGCCGTGGTTGAGGCAGAAATTGCGCTCCCAGTATCCGGCCACCGAGGATTGAGGATTGAGCAGAAAAGGCACCGGGGCTAATTCTTTGAAATCGCGCACATGCGCGCATCGTTTCGCCCACGGCCCGTGCGTGGGGCACGCAAGGACCATATCTTCGTGGTAGAGATCTTCGCGGTGCATACCGGGCGTGTCTAGGGCTGGCATAAATGGAAGCTCTTCGCCGATGATGACATCGACGTGGGCGCTCAGTAGCTGCGCGATGGCGGCATCGACTTCGTATTGGTGGAATTCCAGTTTGAGGTCAGGGTGTTGGACTGCCATGTCGGTGACAATGGAGGAAATCAGTCCTACCAGGGCTGATTGAAAGCTCGCTATTTTTAGATGCCCCCGGATATCGCGTTGATCTTTTAGGGCCGCGGCTGCTTCATCAGCAAGGGTCAGCATGCGGTGACCATAATCTGCGAGGATTTCTCCACGATCGGTTAGGCGAACTCGCCGTCCCGATTTTTCGATGAGAGTATAACCGACTTCTTTTTCCAGCTGTTTGAGCTGCTGGGACACCGCAGAATGTGTGAGCAGGAGAATCTCTGCGACCTCGCTCATGGTCCCTAGTCGGCGTAATTCCACAAGCATGCGCAATCGGTACAAATTAGATGCAATACCGCGTCGAATACGCATGGGCGGACTCCTTGTGGGTTTTATGAGGCGGATTGGAACTGTAATTCTGGGCGGGAATATATAGTTTCGCTCGTACGCGCAGTCGTGGTTTTTTGGGTAATTCTCAGGCAGATCCTGGACAATATAAAAGGAACTCTAACATATCTACTCAAAAAACCGTTGCTAGACTAAACCTTTTGCTATCAGCAACAATATTCCTATGAACGTTGTCCCGCGCCTCCACATCATGGCCCCAGCCGCTCGGCGCCCGCGCCTTAGGCCGCTCTCGCTATCTGGAGCGTGGATCGGGATCACTTTTGTGATCCTTGCGATTATCTCCCTGCAACTCGGTTCCGCATTAGCCACCCAACTCTTTAGCGTTGCTGGCACCTGGGGCACCGCTTTTTACCGCCTCGGCATCGCAGGTACCCTACTTTTGGCAATAACGCGACCAAAAATTCTTAAGTGGAATCGCACCCAGTGGACCCACGTCATCGCCCTCGGAATCGCCCTCAGTTTAATGAATGGATTTTTCTATTCGGGTCTAGCCCGTATTCCCCTTGGCACCGCCGTGACTATAGAGTTTCTCGGACCACTCAGCCTCGCTGCTCTCCTCTCCCGGCGCGCCAAAGATTTTCTTTGGGTGGGTCTTGCCGTTGTAGGTATTGGAATTTTCGGCCTGGAATCCTTCTTTTCCTCCGCCTCCCTCGACGGCCTAGGCCTCGTTTTTATCCTTCTCGCCGCATTCTTTTGGGCGCTTTATATTGTGGCTAGCGCAAAAGTAGGTCAGCATATTAACGGCACTGGCGGTCTTGCGGTCGCTCTTATCATCGGTGCGATCCCTGCCGCACCCCAAGGCCTAGCTAATATTTCAACGGTTGTATCTGAGCCAGTCTTTATTGGCTATGCAATTGCCACCGCTCTCTTGGCTTCTCTTATTCCCTATTCTTTAGAATTCATTGCACTGCGCTCGATCCCATCAGCAACCTTCGGGGTGCTGATGTCCTTAGAACCAGTTGTCGCTGCAATTATGGGATGGCTCTTGCTCAAACAGAATATTAGCGCACTCGGCCTCATCGCCATTGCATGCGTTATCACCGCCTCCATAGGAGCGACCCGAACGACCAAAAAGCCGCGCGTCGTCGACGATCAACCCGAAGAACCTATCCATGCTAGGAAAACACCAGCATAAAAGCTCACTCGGGCACTCTACGGTCGTAGAAAAAGCGCCGCCCCTTTTTCTCTAGGTCTTTAGGGCGGCGCTAAGATCGTTTCAATCTCTTCGATATTTTTTTCGCATGGGCTGCTCTTAGACAGCGAGTTCTACCTTCTGGAAACTCTTCAAATCGGCGTAGCCGCATTTCGCCATAGCTCGCTTAAGTCCCCCGACAAGATTTTGCGTGCCCAGTACATCCGTTGTGGGTCCTTGCAAAATCTGCTCCAAACTTGGCCGATCAGCGCCCTCTAAAGGCATGGGCAATTCAATAATCCCGCGCGGGAAACGAGGATGAGCTGCCACTGAAGGCCAGAAGAAGCCGTGACCTGCTGCCTCTTGGGCGGGGGCCAATAACGATCCCAGCATGACGGCATCGGCCCCACAGGCGATCGCGGTGACCATCGTACCCGAGGAATAAATATCCCCCGCGGCAATAATATGGACATACCGGCCACCAGTCTCATCAAGATAGTCGCGCCGGGCCGCAGCCACATCAGCAATAGCGGTGGCCATCGGTGGCTGGATACCTAAGGATTCCCAGTTCGTCGTTACCCCTGAACCCACGATCACACCGACGGCCCCAGTGCGCATCAGGTGTAAGGCAGTGGAATACTCAGATACTCCACCCACGATCACAGGAATATCGAGCGAGGAAATAAATTCCTTCAAATTTAACGGTTCCCCGCCACGGGCCACATGTTCAGCGGAGATGATCGTACCTTGGATAAAAAGCAGATCCGCACCAGCCTCAATAATGGTGGGGGCCAGCTCCCGAGCATGTTGCGGAGAAACCCGCACTGCCACAGTGGCACCAGCATCGCGAATTTCCTTGATGCGCTGACTCAATAATTCTTCGCGAAGGGGAGCCTGATGGAGCTTTTGCAACACCGATACAGAGGTGCCACATCCGAAGCCTTCTTCGGCTTCAGCGGCTGCAATGAGCTCGCCTAGTACCGCGTCGATGTCTTCGTGTCGGCCTAATATTCCCTCCGCATTGATAACTCCCATACCGCCGAGGCGATCGAGTTCAATAGCAAATTCAGGGCTCGCGAGCGCATCGGTAGGCTGGTTGATAATCGGCACATCAAAGCTATAGGCATCAATATTCCAACTGGTATCCACATCTTGAGATGAGCGGGTGCGCCTTGAGGGCACAACCTTGATCTCTTCGAGTTGGTAGGTGCGGCGGGCTTCCCGGCCGATTCCAATTTCCACATATTCGCGCATGCGCTCACTCTTTCTCGCTCATCACAGTAAAGACCTCGCTATTTTAGCACTGGCTTAGAAAGCTAGGGCTGAAAGGGGTTTAGTGATAGTTGGGGGCCTCAACGGTTTGCTGAATATGGTGAGGATGCGATTCCTTGAGCCCCGCTGAGGTGATCTGAACAAATCGAGCTCGGTGCAGATCGCTAATCGACGCCGACCCGGTATAGCCCATCGCGGCACGCAAACCGCCAACTAATTGGTGCGCAATCGATTCGATTGGCCCGCGGAAAGGAACCTGACCTTCGATGCCTTCGGGCACCAATTTATCTTCACTCTTAACATCAGCTTGGAAATAACGATCCTTGGAGAAGGAACGCTTCTCGCCACTGAGGCCACGACCCTGCATCGCCCCCATGGAGCCCATACCACGGTAGCGCTTATATTGCTTGCCCCCTACAACCACCACATCGCCTGGTGATTCCAAGGTGCCTGCGAGCATCGATCCCAACATCACACTGCTGGCGCCAGCTGCAAGAGCCTTAGCAATATCGCCGGAGAACTGCATGCCGCCATCGGCGATAATAGGGACTCCAGCTTTATGCGCTGGAACTGAGGCCTCCATAATCGCGGTAATCTGCGGGGCGCCCACTCCAGCCACCACCCGCGTTGTACAGATGGAGCCAGGGCCGATGCCTACTTTGATGCCATCGGCGCCCGCATCGATCATCGCTTGCGCAGCCTGACGGGTGGCTAGGTTGCCACCAATAACGTCAACGTTTTCACCGAAGGTTTGCTTTACTCGGCTCACCATCTCCAGCACGCCGCGGGAGTGCGCATGGGCGGAATCAACGACAAGCACATCGACGCCGGCGTCGACAAGCGCTCCTGCACGTTCGAAGGATTCCTCGCCCACACCGATACCAGCACCGACAAGCAAACGCCCTGATCCGTCTTTGGCAGCATTGGGGTGTTGCTCAGTTTTTACAAAATCTTTCACCGTAATCAGTCCGGTGAGCTTGCCAGCAGGATCAACGATGGGAAGTTTCTCCACCTTGTGCTTGCTCAGCAAATCCAAGGCCTCGTCCTTGCTCACCCCCTCGGGTGCCACAAAGAGTGGCATAGGCGTCATCACGTCGCCCACCTTACGGGAATAATCGCGTTGGAAGCGGATATCGCGGTTGGTGCAAATGCCCACCAAAATGCCTTGTTCGTCGACTACAGGGAGACCTGAAATGCGAAATTTTGCGCACATCGCATCTACTTCGGCGATCGTCATATCGGGCGTGCAGGTAACAGGATCGGTGATCATGCCCGATTCGGAGCGCTTGACAATTTCCACATGGCTGGCTTGATCCTCGATAGAGAGGTTTCGGTGCAAAATACCCAGCCCGCCCTCACGCGCCATGGCAATGGCCATCCGCGATTCAGTGACGGTATCCATAGCGGCGGAAATAATAGGGATATTGAGTTCAATATTGCGGCTCAACCTCGTCGTGGTGGATACCTCCGAAGGAATTACGTCGGATGCATCCGGCAGGAGCAAAACATCATCGAAGGTAAGCCCCACCAAAGCCACCTTATTGGGATCATCGCCACCGGTTGATACGCGCTGAGTCATAGATATTGTCCTCCTGAGGAACGTGAAAAGAAATATGCGTGAAAATTATAGAGAAGGTTCGCACTGCACAGATATAGCTTGAGCGGCTGCACGAGATGATCCTCGCGCACACTCACAACTAATCAGCTTGCTACTAGCGTAGCGCTTTATACAAACAGGGAGGAAACCCTTGGCCTTATATAAACTTCTCTGTCCTCCACGAGTTCTTCTGATTACTGGAACGTTGCCGCGAAATTGGAAGGAGATAATGGTGAAGCCCCATTAAGATTTGTGCCTTGTAGCGCAGCACCCTAGGGTTTAAAGAGTGAGTGAATACTGGAATATGCCCCGCGACCCATTCGCTGACGACCCCTTCGACCCTGCATCCTTTCTAACCGAAGACGACGAAGCTATTGAGCTGAGTGAGGATGAGAGAATCCTGTTGCAGCGCGAACTCGATATGGTAAAGAAATTTCGCCTTATTTTAGAGCCCACCGGACTCAAGGGTTTAGTATTTTTCTGCGATCACTGTGACGACGAGCATTTTTGCACATGGGATATTGTTGAGGGCAATATGCGATCCACTCTGGCCGGCGAGCTGGCACCCATGCACGAACCCTGCTTATATCCGGATCAAGACGCCTACGTATCGTGGGAATATTGTACTGGCTACCTCGATGGGATGCACCGAGCTGGCCGTCATTCCTAAAAACCGTCATTTCTCACATCCGGTTCAGCTAGCACCGTGACACTAGCACCTGCTATTTTTTCGCACATCGAGACGAGGCTAGACAAGGGCTGAGAGCGCGGGCTTCAAACGGTTCTACGGGCGCACATTCTCCGGTATGACCAGTGGCGGCAAAGGCTGTGCCGGCCTAGGCTCCGCTGGTGCATCGGGTTGTGGAACCGTAGACGAGGCAGGATTATCTGCACTAGGCGATGCGCTCCCCTGCGGACTTGGAGTCACCGTGGTAGCGGGAGAATGTGGTTTGACCGAAGGCTCCGGCGTCAGAGTTACGGTAGTGGTGGTGACCTCCGTAACTGGAGGTGGGGTGACCGTAACCGTAACAGTTCTCTTTTCGATATCGATACGCGCCTGCGCGCGATTCGAATCATTTAGACGCTCGACAATGGAACGGGCTTGCTCTAGTAATTGCCGCGCACCTTCGGTGTCACCTAAATTATTGCGAGAATCAACCTCTTCCAAGGTGGAGGCTAGCTCGACCACTGCAGCTTGATCTGTCGTACCGAAAAGCTGCTGGTATAAGCCATACAGCGGGCTAGTCTCGTCGGCATTGAGAATCGTTATTCCACCGCCGGCGATGATAAGAGTTGCAGCTGCCGCTCCCACCAAACCGGAGGCGATACGGCCAAACTTGTAGCGACGATGACCGAGATCAATGACCTCCGCGGAAGTTTCCTCTGCGAGAGCGGAATCCACCTCAGGGGCAAAAAGATGAGTCGAAATCGGTGGGAAGACGCTAGTGGGATCATCCTGAGCGGGAATTACGCCCAGTTCGCGGACGCTGGGAGTTCGTGGGATATCGCGGTAGATCTCTTCACGGAATGCGAGGAGGTTGCCAGCCAAGTCATCGGTACCATTAGAGGGATCAACGCCTGAAGAAATCGCGTCCACGAATTCATCAGTGGCGCGCAACTCAGTGAAATTCACGTCGCTTGCGCCCGATTGGTCGCCGCGATGACGTCGGGATGTCATTTAGATCGTCTCCTGCTCAATGGCTTTACGCAGAGTCGCAAGCGCGCGGTGTTGCGCGACACGAACTGCACCTGGGGTGCTGCCAATAATTCCAGCGGTTTCCTCCGCTGATAGCCCAACGAAAATTCTCAAAATCAGAATCTCACGCGGCTTCTCACTGAGTAAATCGAGCAATGCCCGCACTCTGTTACTACCTACCTCTAGCAGCGCATATTCCTCTGGAGTTTGGGTATCACAGTGCGTTTCAGGTACCTGCTCTGTGGGATTGGACAGATCCCTGGAATAGCTGCGGTGCGCATCGGCAACCTTGTGAGAAGCAATTCCATAGACAAATGCCATAAAGGGACGACCCTGATCGACGTAGGTGGTCATTGATTTCACTACCGCCAGCAGGATCTCTTGGCAAACATCCTCTGGAGTAGGTTGGCGTCCCCCGGTAAGGCGGGCACGGGTATAGCGCAGAACGAGGGGGTGGACAATCTTGAGCACGCGATCTAAGGCCCGAGTATCGCCAGCGGCGGCTAGGGGAACAAGTTCCGCTAGAGCTGCTTCAGTATCACTCATAGTGTTTGTGTGGCCTTCGGGTCGGAGAGAGGAAGAAAACTAATACATGGTTGACGATCTGCTTCCCTATGGTACCCAGTCTAGATTGCTACTTGGGGTTTGTGAAAAATGTGCGAACCACCTTCTCGCCTTGTCACCACCACGACGGTCTTCGGCAGATGGAACCTTAAGCGCCATAGGTTAGTCCAATTTTCCAATAAGATAGAAAGGAGACGCTTAACCTATGAATCCATTCACAGCCGAAACCAAGACTAAGATTCAGCATCGACCAATCGCTAACGAATGGGAGTGGCAGCATCTAGGCTCTTGTCACGAATTTACTGCTAAGTATTTTTTCAATCCCGAATACGAGCGCGGTGTCGCTAAAAAAGAACGGGAACAGCGAGCTAAAGCCATCTGCGCCCACTGCCCAGTACTTGCGCATTGCCGCGATTTCGCTTTAACTCAAGCCGAGCCCTATGGGATTTGGGGAGGGATGAATGCGGAGGAACGAATGCGCTATCTACTCAGTCACAGGAACAAAGAAGAGGAGCTAGTACCATAAGGGGGATCCTCGTGATTACTAGCTCCACTCGATGTTAACTCTCCTAGTGGCTATGTCCTCCGGAAGGGGTGGACTCAGCAGGCTTTTCTACTATAGATGCCTCAGTAGTGAGCACCATTCGTGCTACGGACGTAGCATTTACCACTGCGGAATGTGTGACCTTTACAGGGTCAATAATTCCCTGTGCCAGAAGGTCCCCGTACTCCAGGGTCGCGGCGTTGAAGCCGTAGCCATTATCCATCTCAGCGGAGCGCGAGACTACAACGGCACCGTCAAGGCCAGCGTTCTCGGCAATCCAAAAAGCGGGCTTGACCAGAGCATGAGCTAAAGCCATGACACCTACTTTTTCATCACCCTCAAAGTCGTTGGCGTAGGCCTTGAGATCTTGGGCAATCTGCACGAGTACTGAGCCGCCACCGGCGATAACACCTTCTTGAACAGCAGCGCGGGCGGCGTTAATAGCGTCCTCAACGCGCAGTTTACGCTCGGAAACTTCGGTCTCGGTTGCAGCACCCACGCGAACCACGGCTACGCCACCGGAGAGCTTTGCCAAGCGCTCCTCGGCTTTTTCACGGTCCCAGGTGGATTCGGTTTGGGCGATTTCGCGGCGAATCTGCTCGCGCCGACTCTCCAGTTCTTCGCTGGTTCCCTTACCATCAACAATGATGGTTTCGTCCTTGGTTACCGTGATCCTACGGGCATAGCCTAAGACGTCGAGACCAGAATCCTTTAAGGTCACACCCACCTCTGGATCGATGACCGTTGCGGCTGTCACGACGGCGAGGTCGTCCATGAAGGCTTTGCGTCGCTCTCCGAAATACGGCGATTTTACAGCTACAGCTTGTAGCGTCTTCCGAATAGAGTTCACAACCAAAGCTTGCAGCGCCTCACCTTCAACATCTTCGGCGATAATCAGCACCGGCCGGGAAGCCTCTGCAATCTTCTCCAACAGGGGCAAGAAATCAGGTAGTGAGGAGATCTTATTACGAACCAGAAGGACATAGGTATCCTCCAGAATCGCCTGTTGGGCATCGATATCTGTGATGAAATAGGGCGATAGGTAGCCCTTTTCGAAAGATACACCCTCAGTGACGTCGAGATAGGACTCGATTGACTGGGATTCTTCCACCGAGACGACGCCATCCTTGCCCACTTTTTCCATAGCGGCTGCGACCATATCGCCCACCTCTTCATCGCGAGAGGAGACGGTTGCCACATTAGCTATATCACTGGAGCTTGAGACTTCGGCAGCGCGCTCAAGAAGTTGCTCCACAACGCGCTGCGCACCGCGCTCGATGCCCCTATTCAACTCGATAGGGTTGGCGCCAGCCGCTACGTTACGCAAACCCTCCGTAATGAGAGCTTGAGCTAAAAGCGTGGCGGTAGTTGTGCCGTCACCAGCGATATCATTGGTTTTCACCGCAACCGATTTAACGAGCTGAGCACCTAGGTTCTCAAAAGGTTCTGCGATGTCGATGTCGCGTGCGATGGTGACACCATCGTTGGTGACGGTTGGCGAACCAAAGGCTTTATCTAATACGACATTGCGCCCGCGGGGACCCAGCGTCACCTTCACTGCGTTTGCTAGTGCGTCAACGCCTCTGAGAAGGCCCTCGCGTGCCTCTTGGTCGAATGCAATGAGCTTTGCCATAAGTTTCTAACCTTCGTCTTTTTAAGGTGATGCTTAGTTCTCGATGATGGCAAGAACGTCGCGGGAGTTGAGCAGGAGGTATTCCACACCGTCGTACTTCAGCTCAGTTCCGCCGTACTTGGAGAAGACAACAGTATCGCCTTCCTTGATATCCATTGGGACGCGGTCGGCGCCATCGAGGCGGCCCGGACCAGCGGCGATAACGACGCCCTCTTGTGGCTTCTCCTTAGCGGAATCAGGGATGACCAAGCCCGAAGCGGTAGTGGTTTCAGCTTCCTTGATCTGGATCAGAATACGGTCTTCCAGTGGCTTAATATTCACTGCCATGAGAATCTCCCTCGTTCAACTATCAATATTGTTTGTGTCTTGGGGTGCTTTAAAAAAGCAGCCACTTGGCACTCTACCCTCCCAAGTGCTAACCCTTCAAGCTCTTCACACTCGTGAACGCTGACAGCGAACGCTCACCTTATTGCGCTCTCCTTTGCTACCGCGCCAGGAGTGGAATCTCCACCTCAAGGGAGGTATCAGTGCCTACAGTCCACGCTGAGGGCGAAGCAGATTCTACAATCAACTGGCAAGCAAGAGCCGCGATCATCAATCCATTATCGGTACACAATTCGAAGCGCGGAACCCGGAGAGTTATTCCAGCTGATTGACAGCGCTGCGCCGTCAGTTCTCGCAATCTGGAGTTGGCTGCAACCCCGCCACCAAGAAGCAGTACCTCGGCACCAGTTTCCTTGCACGCACGAATAGCTTTAGCGCTTAGAACATCACACACAGCTTCCTGGAACGATGCACAAATATCGGGAATGCTAACCATTCGGTCCTCGCGCTCGGCCTGCTCAACATAGCGCGCCACCGCGGTTTTTAGACCCGAAAAACTGAAATCAAAACGGTGTGGGCCGGTGTGATCGGAGGCCTTATTAAGAGCTCGCGGAAATGCAATAGCGGTGTTATTACCGGTACGCGCTAGTGTGTCAATGACCGGTCCTCCTGGGTAGCCGAGTCCGAGCAAGCGGGCGACCTTGTCATACGCTTCTCCAGCAGCGTCGTCTAAAGTGCTGCCCAACTCCCGCATCGGCTTGCCCACTTTCTCCACTTCCAACAGCTGGGTGTGTCCACCTGACACGAGGAGAGCTACTGCGTGCGGTAAATCGTCGCCTTCCAGATTGGCCACCGCAACGTGCCCACCTAGGTGATTAACCCCGTAAAATGGCACCCCCCACGCAGCGGCGTAGGCTTTGGCAGCAGAAGCTCCCACCAAAAGTGCGCCAGCGAGTCCAGGTCCCACCGTAGCGGCTACCGCGTCGGGTCGGCTGATCCCAGCTTCCGCTAAAGCTTGCCGCATCACCGGTTGCATAGCTTCTAAATGCGCACGAGAAGCAATCTCGGGCACGACCCCGCCGAAGCGGGCATGCTCCTGCATGGATGACGCCACCGCATTAGCCAAGATGGTCATGCTGTGATCCTCGCCCAATTCAATAATACCCACGCCGGTTTCATCGCAGGAAGATTCAATACCTAAAACGATCATGATTGTTCATCCTCTTTCTTCTCCCGCACCATGGTAAATGCATCCGCACCGGAAGGTTGATAGTAGTTTTTACGCACCCCAATTTTCACAAAACCAAAACCTTCATACAGCGATATGGCTGGAATATTGTCACAGCGAACCTCGAGGAAAATGGGGGCATTTAAGGTTTCGGCGAGATAGACAACATTCTCCATCAAAAGCCTGGCCGCGCCCCGCCGCTGAAAGTGGGGATCTACCCCGATGGTGCGAATCTCAGCCTCGTAGGCACCTGGAGTGCCAAGAAAGGCCAACCCCACGTAGCCTAGAAGCTTTTCTGGTCGCTGCGGATCAACCACGGCGAGATAGCTGGTGAACTCCTGAGCTAGTTCAGCGCGAAAATCCGCTTCAGTCCACGGACTGTCTGTTGGAAACAGTTCTCTTTCCAACTCCACGAGGCGGTCAATATCACCTGAGTATACTTCTCTAAGCTGCACAGATTATTCCGATTCTTAGTGTCCTGGCTGGGTATGGACCATCATATGCGCTTAAAATGTGGCGAAAGAGCTTTCGATAGCGGCACTTTTTTAGGCTCCTTAGCGTCGGGGCGCCGAAGATATAATGGGACCAGCGGCGCTGTCCTGACAGCACCAGATGGCTCTAATCCACTCAGGTCTGCTTGGGCCACCAGATCACGCGCGCCTGCATGGAGATGCACACGGGTGACGCCCTTATAGGCAGCGTTTAAGTGCGGTGCAATGTTCTCAGGGATTGAGAGCAGGTCAATATCTGTGAAACCAAGATCAGATTCCGGCTGTGGCTGCCCTAATTGCTCGGGGCGGCATACCTCTGGGCCCGCTACTGTCTGAATACGCCCCTCCAGGAGGCGGAAAGATGACCAATAAATTTCTTTACGGCGCGCGTCCGTGGCCACCACGATACGCGCAGCAGAGGGGTATTGAGAGAACAGTCGATGAGCCAGGGCCTCATGGCTGGGTACCCCAATTGCTGGAATTCCTAAGGCATCGGCGTAGGCTTGGGCGGTCGCCATTCCTACCCTCAAGCCCGTGAAGGGGCCCGGCCCAGTTCCTGTCACAATGACGTCGAGATCAGCAAAGCTTAAGTCTGCCTCATCTAAAACCTCGAGAGTAGTGGGAACCAGCATCTCATTGTGGGCACGGGCGTCATCAACAATGCGTTCGCTTATCAGAGCTTTTGGCACACCTGATTGATCGGTGCGCACTACTCCCACAACGAGGTTCTCGGTCGCGGTATCTATTGCTAGTACTAACACCAGACTAAGGGTAGTCACCCCCATCGCAGGATGCGAGCCTGTGCCCATTTCATGACAAAAGCCCCAGCTTCCTCTAACAGAGCTGGGGCCACAGGACTAAAATAATATAGTCTCCGAGGTTATTGCGCCGCGATAGTCCACGCGCCAGCAGGACTCTTAACTAATGGGATCATCGCTTGGGCCTGGAATGGTTGGGTCGCTACTTGGCAAAGATCAACAAGGTCGCGGTCAAGACGCTCGGTGCGAATCTCGCCCAGCTGAGAACCCACAAGCATATAGTTGTAGCCCTCCTTGATGGGGCGGCGCGGAAGACCTTGGAGCTCGGACTCGTCTACATTGAATTTTTCAGCAACAGAGGAACGGCTTTCCCCTGGGCATACAATGGCTGCCACTTGGTAGTCCGAACCGTAAACATCATAAGGAGAAATGCCGGTGACGGTAAGACCTGCAGCATCCACAGTCTTGACGGCTTTTTCCAAGGGGCCAACTTGCTCCGTTGCAGCATGGCTGACATAGCTTGCTGTAATAATGCCGGCAAAACCAATGACGATCATCGCAATAGCGACAGCAATAATATTGCGGATAGTTGCAGTCATTTCCATAATGTTCTCGATTATCTCCTGTATACATGCGGTTAGTGCCCCACCGAAGTGGTCTCAGCTCATTGTATTCTACCTACGCGGTGATAGCGCGAACGAAACTCACCCCTAAAAACGACCGTTGGCTCTGCGGCTAGCTGTGGCTCAGTGGCTAGCACTGCATCTAACCAACCATATGCCACCGTATATAGCGAGCTTGAGAGGTGGGATCTTCTACCACGGCGGTCTCGCGATCAAATGAAATAAAGAGATAGCTATCAGCCAATTGCTCAATAAGACCGCCGCCCCATTCGGCCACCACCACAGCCTGATCCAATTCAGTATCTAGATCAAGGGAATCTAGGGCCCCTTGAGCATCCACAGCATGAGGATCCTCACCGAGTAATCGGTAAGCATCAACGTGGATCAAAGTAGGCCCGCCAATTAGCGATCGATGTTCTCTCGCGATGACGAAGGTGGGGCTCGTAATACGGCCCTTTACCTGCATACCACGAGCAAGACCTTGGGTAAACGTCGTCTTCCCGGCACCCAATGGGCCGTCGAGAATAATGACGTCGCCCGCCTCTGCCGCAGCACCGAGTTGCGCAGCGAACTCCTGGGTATCAGCTGCAGTTTCCAGGCGGATATTCCCTGATTGGGGAAAAGTCTTGAGCATTCTTTTAATCTCCTTCGATAGTCACCTTCAACCGGTTATTACTTAGGAACTCGCTTCCCGATAAAGGCGGCTCGTTCGACCCGTTGGACTGCAGATCACTTCGTAATTTATCGTTCCCCACTGCTCAGCCACGTGGTCAACATCGAGAGTATCGGAACCAAACAAAACTGCTGTATCCCCTACAGCTACCCTGTGTTCATTACCGCCAAGATCAATGATGAACTGATCCATGCAAATGCGTCCAATATTCGGGTAAAGGCGGCCATTGATATCTACCTCTAAGCTGCCTTGTAGCCGGCGCGGCAAGCCATCAGCGTACCCAATGGGAATAACTGCGATATAACCATCGGCAGGGGCATGCCACGTATGGGAATAACTCACTCCCTCTCCACGGCTCACCGGTTTAACCACGGATACTTTGGCCTCCCAGCGCATAGCTGGGCACAGCCGCCATTCCGGCATGGGAAAGGGTTTGGCACCGTAGAGTGCAAGTCCTGGGCGGGCCATATCGAAAAGGCAATCGCTTCGGCTCAGTAGAGCAGCAGAATTCGCGATGTGGTTGGTGCCCAGGGTGAGACCATGAGAGCGCCCCAGCGCGATCGCTTTCCGAAAAGCTGTGACCTGCTCATCATTTAAAGGGTCGTCGGGGGTGTCGGCGGCAGCCAGGTGACTCATCATCCCAGTGACATCAACACCCTCGGTTTGATGTAATAGCCGCGCCACCTCGGGTATGTGATCAATAGATAGGCCAGAACGATGCATACCGGTATCAACTTTTATGGTTACCCGCACCGTCGACTGGGTATTTCTTACCCCGCGACGAGCCAAGGCTGCGATCGCTTCGGCCGTTTCGATGGAAAAGACAGCAAGATCGATATCATTTTCAATGGCTTCGACAACA
Source organism: Corynebacterium sp. ES2775-CONJ (assembly GCF_024814515.1). Taxonomy (NCBI): domain Bacteria; kingdom Bacillati; phylum Actinomycetota; class Actinomycetes; order Mycobacteriales; family Corynebacteriaceae; genus Corynebacterium; species Corynebacterium sp. ES2775-CONJ. Next base: position 178,261 of record NZ_JANUXT010000002.1, read on the forward strand.
GGCCCCTCCGGGGACCATATCCAACTTAAAATGGGCTGGGTGATGCCGGCTCTGCGTAGCTCAAGGGCTTCTTGGATAGTGGCTACCCCGAATTGGTCGGCACCGTTGGCGCTCATGGTGCGAGCAACTTCGATGCCGCCATGATTATAGCCATTGGCCTTGACCACGCACATCAGTTGCCCAGGAGCGACGAGGTCCTTGAGAGTGTGAGTATTATGGGCGATAGCAGCTAGATCAACAACCACCGAATTAAGATCCATGGGATTTATTGTGCCACTTTCCCTATCCCCCAAGCACCTTCTCCACGGCTAGGGCGCCAGAATATTAATGGCAGCAGCACCTCGGTACCCAGAAGATTCCCCTCTTCTACCCTTGCTTAATTCGTGATCGAGGGCATATATCACCACGCTATGCCAACACAGCGAGCATTTTCGACTACCCTTGACTTCGTGAGCGTAAATTTAACTAAAAAGATTAAAAAATACTCCCGCAGAGGCCCGAACCACGTACTCGTGGGAGATCTCTCTTATGCAGGTTTACCTGGCAAGGTCTATAGCCCAGCCGAGGGTGAAGCTCTACCTGGCATCGCTTTTGGCCATGACTGGCTGAAAAACTCTCGCCACTACCATGCTACCCTCAGGCACCTTGCTAGCTGGGGAATCGTGGTGGTTGCGCCCGATACTGAAACAGGTATCAATCCTGACCACCAAGGTTTCGCGGCCGACTTGGAAACCGCTCTCCAGGTATTAGTGGGCGTTCGTCTCGGGGCCGGAAATATTACCGTTGCTCCTGGGCGCTTGGGTCTTTTCGGTCATGGCATGGGAGCCGGTGCGGCGGTATTAGCAGCCACTGGTCATGAGGATTTGAAGAGTGTGGTGGCAGCGTACCCCGCTCAAGTATCCCCTGCTGCTGAATTGGCGGCGCCACATGTGCCAGCCTCTGGTTTGGTTATCGGTAGTGGCGATTACCCGGGTCTGGATTACGGAAACGCCCCGGCTGTGGCACAAGCGTGGAAGGACTCCTGTCTCTACCGCGAGTGGGAGGATGCTTCACACACCACTTTGCATGAAAATGCTCACTTCCGTCTCTTCTCTAGTTTGGGGAAAGAGGCTAAGAGGCGTGAGAATATCGTCGGTTTTATCACGGGCTATCTGTTGGCCACCCTCAATGAGGATCGTAAGCTCTCAGGTTTTACAGAGCAGGATGCCGAGGCTACAGGTATGAGAACCTTTGATGCTGCGGAATTAAAAGAACGTGCCGATTTAACTGAACCTCGCGGCCTTGAGATGCCATTTTAAAATCGCACCGGCCTGAGGATACTGCGCGCTTTCCCCCTTTGGTGGGAGGGCGCGCTTTTTGTTTCATGCTCGGTGTGCGCTGGTAATTCTTGCTGGTGCTGCGCCCGAATTCGGGCGACCTCTGCTGCAGCTTGAACCATACGTTTTTCAAATTCGCTCATTGCTCGAGAGTTCTCTTCTTGGAATTCTGCAATAAAACGGTCATAACCCATACGAGCTACCAAGATCCAGAGCTATGGAGCCCACGGCCTAGCCCCGAGACTTCGCTGTCTGGTTGAAAAACCGTCTCTGCGTTGCCGGGCTGAATAGTAATTGGGGTCTCCGGGTCGACTGTAGCTCGAGGTGAGGCCTCGATAGGTGAACTCGGTTCAGCCATTGGTGGGGTCTGGTGCTGCGAACTAAGCTCCAGCGTTTCTTCTAAAGGACTAGCAGCCACTGGAGTGGCTGCTACTACCTGGTCTGTAGTTGGCAGCGAGTGCTCTATCATATCTGCCAATACCTCAATAATAGTGTGGCTCGCTTGGCAGAAGGCTTGAGCCGCCACCATAGAGCGGTGGAGATTGGCACCGATTGTATTCATGAGGGACACCACCGGTGAGTCCAGATTTGCTGCTGAGAGTAAAAGTCCCCCGCTGGAATCGGTGACCACCGGAGGGTCGGGCTGGGAAGAAGATATTTCCATGGCGCCTGGCACATCACCTCCGGGGTGCATAGCCGTATCCACACTCTCTAAGAGGTGGCCTAGGATTTCTCCCACTTTTTTATCATGCAGAGTGCAGATGCGAATAATCGCGTGCGCACTAGCCTCAATAGCTTCGCGGCCTTGAGTGACTAGGCTTGCGTAGTCGATCGCTTCGCGAGCTAGATCAGTTCGACTGAGGGTATCTGCTAGGGAACTGCTGAAAGTTTCAAAATCCTCCACCACACTGGCGATCCCGTTGATTGCATGCTGGTGGATGATATCTGCTGCACGCAAAGCCGCCAGAGAGTGCTCGTTGATGTGCTGCGCGGCGGTGTCTGCTGCGGATATGCCTCGATAAGCTGCTGTGAGTTGATGGGCGTGTGTAGTCAAGCCACTCGCGCACAGTTCGGTGTTGAGGTGATGATCTATCTGGTCTATCCCAGAATTGAGAGGTTGGGCGATGCGTATTGCCGCAGCTACAACGCTTGCGGGTTGCCAACTCTCCGCCGAATCGAGGCTGAGACCTAGACGCGACTGCACATTGGGAGCAATATTGATTTTGCCATCGCTTGCCGCAATCAATTGGTGGACTGAGACCATAAAGCGCACATAAAAGCTACTCATCATGAGCTCGCAGTTCTCGGGCTATGGTCTCATCAACATCAACGATGGTACAAGTGTGATCATAAAGGGCGTCTAATTGCTCGGCAACCGTGCGACGTGCCGCTATCCGACGCCGCCAGACTTCTTGGTAGTGAGATCGAAGCTTTTCTATTTCGGGGATAAAGTACTCGCCCAGGGCGTGCGGAAGCACATCGTCGACGGGGGCTTCCGGCAGTAAGTCAAGAGCAGAGTGAGCCGAGGTCGCGCGCTGGTGAATGAGGTCTCTGAGCTCGATGCTGAGTTGTAGATCCCTAGGCATATACTCACTATCCCGCTTTCCTTAGAGGAGCTGGGCTCGCGTATACGCTGATGAATATACTGAGCGCCCAGCCGAAAAGAAATATTTGTTGGCTGGAAGATCAGACTGTTCTCATATACGAGCGGTTCCCTGTGTGAGAGATTTTTTTATTCGCTTCCCCACGCGTCCATCCAAGTGCACGCGAGCCCGAGTTTCGTATGCGGCTTTATCATATCCGAGCGGTTTTAGGAGACCTGGGCGACCACTGTCGCAAGTTGGCCGGCTATGCGTCCGGCGCTTTCCTTCGTGGCAGCTTCGACCATCACCCGGAAAAGCTCCTCCGTACCGGAGGCTCGGAGGAGAACTCGACCAGTGCGCCCGAGCTCGGCTTCCGCTTCAGCGATAGCCGCAATGACCTTGGGATGGTCGGCGATGACAGCCTTATTAGCCACGGGCACATTGATGAGGACTTGTGGCAGGGTTGTCATAACTTGGGCGAGCTCAGCGAGGCTTTTCGATTGCTCCGCCATGCGGCTCATCAAAGCCAAACCGGTTAGTGTGCCATCCCCCGTTGTGCCGTAATCGGGCATGACAATATGGCCGGATTGTTCGCCACCGAGAGAAAAATTACCCTCATTGAGATCTTCGAGAACATAACGATCGCCTACTTGGGTGGTACGTACGGTGATACCAGCATCCTCCATGGCTATCTTCAATCCGAGGTTACTCATGACTGTTGCTACGAGAGTAGATTTCCGTAGTTCGCCGTCTTCTTTCATAGCCAGCGCTAGGATAGCCATGATCTTATCCCCGTCCACCAGGGCGCCCGTGGCATCGACGGCAAGGCATCGATCGGCGTCGCCGTCGTGGGCTAGGCCTAAATCGGCACCGTGTTCGAGCACTGCAGCCTGTACTTTGTCGATATGGGTTGAGCCGCAATTATCGTTAATATTATAGGAATTCGGCTGGTCATAGATGGCGATGACCTCGGCTCCGGCAGCCTGGTAGGCGTGCGGGGTGACCGTTGAGGCGGCTCCATTGGCGCAGTCGACGACCACCTTGAGACCATCGAGGCGCCGTGGCATAGCTTCAGCTAGATGCGCTAAATAGTGCTCTTTTGCATCGACAGCTTCTTCGATCACGCGTCCAATACCATGACCAGTCGGGCCAGATTCTGGCAGGGACTCCATAGTGCGCTCGATAAGATCTTCGACCTCGTCGGGGAGTTTATGCCCTCCTTTGGAGAAGAATTTAATGCCATTATCCGGCATAGGGTTATGGGACGCCGAAATCATCACACCCATATCAGCTCCATAGAATCCGGTGAGGTACGCCACCGCAGGTGTTGGTAAGACACCGACCCGGAGAACGTCTACTCCTCGGCTAGACATGCCGGCAGCAAGAGCAGCAGCCAACATCTCGCCCGAAACCCGGGGGTCGCGCCCGATCACCGCGGTGGGACGACGTTTTGAGGTGCGGTGCTCAAACGTAAGTACTTCTGCTGCTGCTTGGCCTAAACGCAAGGCCATCTGGGCGGTCAGTGATTCGTTGGCGAGCCCGCGGACACCGTCCGTGCCGAAGAGTCGAGTCATAGGTGAAATAACCCCTTTCCAGGTTTGTGCAATCCCTCTCAGGATAGTCGTGAATATAGAAAGTTCGTAGTTAAAAACCGCGATGATTCGATTCTTTAGTCTCTAAACCCAAAAAATATGGCCACGTTGGCGAAGTTTCCGATAGAGCACAAGCCGCTCTTCTTTGGAGACCAAAGAAGAGCGGCTTGTGTATATCTGTACTGAAATCGAGCAGATATTAACGCTTGGAGTACTGAGGGGCACGACGGGCCTTGTGCAGACCAGCCTTCTTGCGCTCAACAGCACGAGCGTCACGGGTGAGGAAGCCAGCCTTCTTCAGGGCTGCACGATCCTCAGGGTTGTAGATATTGAGCGCACGGGCGATGGCGAGGCGGAATGCGCCTGCCTGACCGGTGGGGCCACCGCCAACAAGGTTGGCGTGAATATCAAACTGGCCATCGCGATCGAGCAAGGCCAGTGGAGCCTTGATCAGCTGCTGGTGCAGCTTATTGGGGAAATACTCCTCCAGGGTGCGTCCGTTGCAGATGAACTGGCCGGATCCCACTTGCATACGAACCCGGACGATGGCGCGCTTACGGCGACCAACGGTCTGAATAGGGCCTTCGTGCAAGACGGGAGCAGCAACTTCAGCCTCAGCTTCGGGAGCAACGGCTTCTCCGATGGTGGTGGTGAATTCCTCAGTCGCTGCTTGAGCTGCGGCGAGGTCGGCTGCTGTGGTGTCGTTTAGATTCTGATCGGTCACTGTGCCACCTGCTTAATCTCGAAGGTCTCTGGCTTCTGAGCAGCGTACGTGTGCTCAGGGCCAGCGAAGACGTGAAGCTTCTTTACGGAAGCGCGGGAAAGACGGTTATGTGGCATCATGCCCTGAATGGATTCCTCGACTACGCGCTCCGGGTGCAATTCCAACGAGCGACCCAGGGTCATGGTCTTCAGACCACCTGGGTAACCGGAGTGGCGATAACGGAACTCGCGGTCACGCTTATTAGAAGAAATATGTACCTTGTCAGCGTTGATGATGATCACATGGTCACCACAGTCAACGTTGGGTGCGAACTGAGGCTTGCCTTTGCCGCGGAGTAGGTCGGCTGCGGTAACAGCCAAGCGACCCAGAACCACGTCAGTGGCGTCGATAACATACCACTTGCGGGTAATGTCACCGCCCTTTGGGTGATAAGTAGACACTTATTGACTCCTTTAAAGTCTGTCTAGAACTGCCAGCCAAAAATATGTGCAACTCCAGAGCTGGAAAACGGACACCTTCTACCGCATTAAGTCTGTAGAAGTTTCAACCCTCATTCCAGCCCTCATCACTGGCGGCCGGTGGAGACCCAGTGATATAAGCTTTTTCTTCCGCTCCAAGATTTGGCGCTACGTGGCGTTTGTCTTAGTGGCGAGAAGACACACAGAGGACCAATTCTAGCGGACGTTCCACACCTGGCCAAAATCCTGCACCGATACATAAGGCCATAGAGCCCTGTGCTTTGGTGCAGGATTGAGATGGTCAGCAACAGGTTCAGAGCTTCACGCTCGACCCTTGGGCGGAATTCTCCTCGATTGGGCCTACCACAGCTATCGTCATCGGTTCCGCGCGCTTATTAAGAGGATCACTCTCAATCATCAGGGGTTTGTCGGGAGAGATCTTCGTTGGCATTACTTTTTAAGGGCCTCTACCCTGTAACTGACACATCGCGGTTTTAGGACCAGGAGCTTGCGGCTTGCTTATTAACTTCACCCATACGATCATTACCGGAACGTACGGTTTGGGCGATGGTAGCAAGCACGGTATTGAGTTCGGCAGCAGCTTTGTCCCATTGCAGCTGAGCGTGCTGGTAGGCCGCGGCCGAATCGCCTTCCCAGCTAGCAACCATGGGCTGTATCTGAGATTTCAAGGCATCGAGTAAAGCATTGATGCGAGCTGAGGTGGCCTGAATATCGCCTGAGGCCGCCTCGATTTCGCCGAAGCCGTATTTAATCATATCCATTATTTTTTCTCCTTCAATGAGAATGAGCTGTGCGAAAAGTGGCACGACCTAGAACAATCGCTCTAGAAAACCACTTGGTTAAGGACATAGAGCACGACTGTCATAAAAAGTATCCTTCGTGGGTGATCCCTATCTGCGAGGACAGACGGATTCCACTGTCATATACAAGCGGCTAGTTCTGGTAGTTGATTGAGCGCGTGGGGTGCTCATATACCGGAATTGAAACCCTTAACTCCCAGCGCCTTCTCGGCAGCTTTGTCCAAGGATGCTGATATGACATCGACTGGAGAGACAATATAAAAAATCGCCCTCGAAACAGTGACCTATCGTGACATGAGATGGAGTTGAGTTCACTACTGCCCTTGAGGATGTTATCGAAAGCCTGAGCTTGAAAAAGCAGAGGCCGGTGAGGTGATGGGAAGTAATGTTCTGCTGGTGGTTTCAGCTGCCATATGTCGAAGGAAAACAACATAAACCGCAGGCTCTTTTAAGGTATGAGCTTTATCAGTGGTTAGAAAGCTACAACAACCTCTAATCAGATACAGATACGTGTCTAGATCGAGGCGGGGATCATTGGGGTTTCTAACCAGTGAGCAGCCCGATAGGTTGAGAGGTCGCAAGAATATAATAGGCTCAACAATCGTGCTCTATTAAGTTTTGGTACAACGCAACACCACTAGGTTTTCGTGGTGTTTTATTTCTACTGTGAGGCACGCAGTGTGCCGCTACTATGGCTGAACGCGGGGCGAAATATTTAAGCTGCGCAAGCTATGTGGTGGGGAGGCTTAAGCATTTAGAGGTTGAGCCCGCCTCCAACGTTGTGTAGTGATTGGGCGTTATCGGCTTCGACGTTTTCAAACGCTCGAGCATTGGAGCGGATATTGTCACTGATACTGCTGAGCGCTTTTTGAAGTTCAAGCGCCGAGGTATTCCATCGTTCCATTAAGCCGTCGAAGGCTACTTGAGCGGTGCCCGACCATGATCCGCGTACTGAGTCAACGACTCCGCGGAGCCGGTTGAGCTCGGATTGAACTTCATTATTCGTATCGTCGACGCGGCCGGCTGTAGCGACCATGACGTCTGATTCGGTGCGAAAGAGATTACTCATTCGATATATCCTCCATTGATTGGGGTGGTGGGGGTTCCAACGTGGTTCCCATGGGGTAAAGGCTTAGTGTTACCGAGCCAGATCGCTTGCGGTTTTAAGCACTTACAAGAGATAGGACTACAGCAGGGTCTCTACGGTTCCCTTGGGTGCATCAATTTTTTTTCGCGCTGTCAGGCTTTCAGCAGCCTTGGCGCACATTGCCTGCTGGGAGAGCTTGAGATCGAAACGGGAGTGGCAGCCGAGCGAGTAGATAAAATCGCCTTCAATCCAGACCACCCACTGGGCATGAGATCCATCGCCCGGTTCCTCTATATAGCGAACCTCCCCCTGACGCGGTTGTTGGCTAGGCGGCAGGAGGGTGAACGTGGGGTTTTCTCTTGCCTCTTGCTCCAATTCCTGGCGCACAAACTCAGGATCAGCATCGTAGAGAGGATCGGCGGCTATGAGCACACGCAAATTCTCGTCTTGACCAGTCGCGGTGAGAATATCGGGAGTTTCTCGACGCAACTCAATAGTGAAAGTTGGCGGCAATACGACCGAGATCAAGGCAGAATTCAGCAAATCAGATTCAAAAATTCTCTCTCGATTCCTAGAAGACTCTTCTACCTCTTCGGCTGCACCACGATCGGCCATCGGGTCTTTAGATAAAGTCTCCATCGCAGAGCTAGTAGGAGTTGCTGCAAGGAGGTCGGGAGCCTGGGCGCGTGAGTTATGGAGGATAAACGCTGTTAGCGATCCCAGGCCCAGGAGTGCGATGACCGATAGTATGCTCAGCCCACTCCACATAAGGGCCCTCCTACTGGGCCGCCAGAGGCTCTGAGAACTCGATCTCTTGACTTCACGCTCAGTGGGAATATTCAAAGGATTGGAGCGCTCAGGAGATGTCGGTGGTGGCGAGCTTTTTTGCACTCCGGTCTCATCCAGGGCCACACGTAGCATATCAACTACTCGGCGCGGGGCATCGATCGTCACGGCGATATGGGGCCACGACTGCCCAGCGATAGCACGCAGTTGATCTATGATGGCACTAGTCGCGGTACCATCTATGACTCCGCCGACAGTGAGATCGTAGCGGTAAACTGTATCTGGACCTTCAAAGATGGTGGCAGTATCGAGGACTGTAACGGTAATCTCCACCGTTGGATCGCTGTCTGGTGGGTGTGGGGTGGGGGCACCAGATACATCATCGTCGTCCATTATTGCTCCTTATCGGTTTCCTGTTCGGGCTCTGCGATATGAATTAATCCGCTATCATGTCCGCGAAGCACCATGGTGGCTCGACCTGGGATCAACGCCCGAGGTTTAATTCCGAGAATGGGACCGTCGTCTTTGTCCGCGTCGAGTATGAGACAGAGAGGGGATTGGTCCTTTAATTCACTCAACAACGGTTGGTAGAGGGCGCGCACTACCCCACCGGACTTCCGAGCGATGATCACGTGAAGGCCGATATCGCGAGCGTGGGGCAGCAATTCAACGAGTGGTTGGAGCAGATAGTCGGCAACAACTTCGAGGTCATCGATGACAAGATAGATGTCAGGGCCTTGCCACCATGAGCGAGCCTTCAACTCTGCTGGAGTGATATCGGCTTCGGGCAATCTAGATTTCAGGGTAACCACCGTTGCCGCGATTGTTTGCTCCGTGCTCGCGCTACTTGCACAGTAGGCAGCAAGCATGTCTTGTTTAATGGTGCCAAGGTGATGACGACGGTGATCGATGAGGACGATGCGCGCTTTCTCTGCTCCCAACTGGCATATGCCACGCATGATTGTGGCCAGTGCTGTGGATTTACCGCTTGCTTGGGATCCGAAGCAGAGTACATGCAGACTGCGGTTGGTATCCCAGGTTATTGGTTCAAGACGGGCGCCACCGATACCGAGGACGATCTCGGTAGTACGAGCATGAGAACCCGTGGCCGGTACTAAAAGAGAATCAAGCGATAAATGCTGAGGGAGCATTTGAAGGGCCCGCACATGATCTTGATCCTTAGTTACGGAGGCAATATGCGCGAGATCTTGGGCAGTAGACCGCGCAAAAAGGATACTCTCAGCTGCGGTATTAAGCCCACGTCCGGGGAGGTCGGGAGTACTTAATTGGGCTTTGCGATCGATGACGGAATCTAAGGCTTCACTGATTTTTAATTCCAAACGATTGGAGATGAGATCTTTGATGGCCGGGCGCAATGCCGTCCATCGCGCCGTGGAGATGACCAGATGCACGCGGGCAGCAAGTCCATCGGCAGCGATGCGGCCAAGTTTGGCTAGAAGATTCTCGTAATCACTACCTACTGTGTGCCAACCATCAATGACGAGGAAGGTATGTTCTGGAGCTGGGGCATCGATAAACCCTAAGACTTCATCGACGATCCGGTTGATCTTCTCCACGTCACCGCGGTGGGCCACGGCCGCACAATGGGGAATTAGGGTGATATCCGAAAGGTCCTTACCTGCCAGATCGAGAATATAGAACCGAATCTGTTTGGTGGAGTGGGTGACTGCAAGGGAGGTAATAATTGTGCGTAAAGCTGTGGTTTTGCCGGTTTGGGGACCTCCAGCCAGGGCGAGGTGCCCTTTGGAACCGGTGAAATCGATAATGAACGGGTCTTGGCGCTGGTGATAAGGGCGATCGATCAAGCCTACAGCGGCATGCAAGAACGGTTGCGGGCCTGCTACCTGGGCAATTGGCAGTTCTTCGGGGAGGGGTGGCAGCCATAAGCGGTGCGCGGAGAGATCGTATTTATGTGCGACTTCTTGGGCACTTTCGATGACGGCGTCGACTATAGTGCCGCGCGGATCTGCTACGTGGAGTTCAACTTTTTCTTCCTGAGGGTACTCCCATCCATCAAAAATTCGAACACCACGACAATCGAGTTGATCGAGATTTTGAGAATAGTCGGGGCGCATCCATGGGCCTGAGATATAGGAGGCTTGGAATTTTTTTAGGCGATCGGCATCGGTTTTCATAAAGCCCGCGCCCGGTTTACTTGGGAGATGGTGGGCATCTGGTACCCCTAATACTTGCCGCGATTCCGCCGCTGAGAAGGTCCGCAGCCCAATCCGGTAACTAAGGTGCGAATCAAGCCCTCGTAGCCGCCCCTCTTCCAGCCGCTGCGAGGCTAGCAGGAGGTGAATATGAAGGGAGCGACCGAGCCTACCAACAGCAACAAAAAGATCCGCGAAATCTGGATGCTGACCAAGAAGTTCGGAGAACTCATCGAGCACAATGACTAATGCGGGGATAGGCTTTAGGGAATCGTCTTTTAAGCAGGCTGCATTATACTCATCAACATTGCTGAATTTCCCTGCAGTACGCAGCAGTTCTTGGCGCCTGTTCATTTCCCCCGATATAGCGTCGTGCATCCGCTCCACGAGTACGGACTCTTCTGCTAGGTTCGTGATCACCGCAGAGGTATGCGGCAGGGTATCCATACCCAAGAAGGTGGCACCACCTTTAAAGTCCACCAATACAAAATTAAGAACCGCTGGAGAGTGAGTGGCTGCTAGGGCAATAACAAGGGTGCGCAATAGCTCCGATTTACCGCTACCCGTTGCGCCGACGCATAATCCGTGCGGGCCCATACCACCATGCGCTGATTCTTTGATATCAATAATCAACGGCGCTCCCGCATCATCGACGCCTACGGGCACCGCTAATCGCCGCGCTCCCCGCGGTTGCCATAATTTCTCCAGCGTTGCGGCAGAAATATCCTCAATACCGAGCAAACTCAAAAAGTCTTGGGAACCGCCACTACCTGCGGCATCGGGGCGTCGATAGGCACTGAGTTTTCGAGCTAGTTGAGTCATTTCCCGCAGACCCATATAGTCAGCCACCCCGAGTGCTTCAGCGCCAGCCTCGGTGTGAGCAACGAGATCTTTGCTTCGTGCCTCGAGGACCAAACCATCATCGTCGGCGAGCTTTTTGAGAGTTTTATCCTGCGGATTCACTGCGATAATTGTGGTCCACGTCCGAGCCGCAACCAGTTCCTTTACCTTCGAGGCAGGCACCTTATTATCGAGGATGAGAATTTTCTCAGCTGCTTTTTCCACCGCCACCGGATGAGTATGCGGCAGCCATTTCGCCCAACTGCGAAAGGTCTCCCCGTGAAGCTCAATCCCTACCGTATCCGGGCCGTGGAAAGTAACGAGGTGAGCTACCACGGCCCGGAGCAGCCCGTGCGCTTGGGAGCCAGATATATCGAGCGCCCGAAAAGCCTGCAGCTGCACCACGATGGGCATATCGGGGACTACCGAGAGCGCTTTAACCATATGCCGCACGCTGACTGCGCATACCGGATCTAGATCCTCGATATTTCCTTGGTCGTCCAGTTCGATGGGGGTGGCTAGGGTTGTTTCCCCCAGTCCTATACGTAGCGCTAATGCATCGGGGTCATAAGCGTTACGTTCCCACATCCGGTTAGTGCCCAGAAGGTTCCACAGATCTACTGGTGCGGGATGCTCATGAAGGGCGTTGAGCCGCTGGGCCTGGTGATTGTGTGCCGCTTGGGTACGCAGGGTGCTCAAATGACGCAAATACCTGCGGCGGATTTCATCTGTGTCTTCTCCTGGTTGTGGGCTAAACATCATCAGCATGCCCATGAGCATCATGATGGGGAAAATGAGCATCATTGGGTTGAGAGTGCCGCCATTGATAACCATGAGAGCAACCATGGCGCCGATTGCAAGCACCATTACTAATGGCATAACAATGCGCATCACAGGCATGGGTTTAGGCTTGGTGGCCGCTGGAACAGGGTCAGGGACTAGTGCTTGAGTGGGAAGTGGTGGAATGGCGTTCCGCTCACTAAGGCTGATAGGGGCGACGACGGTACTAAAACGAGGCGGGGCCATGGCGGTCTCCTTAGGTCGGGTAGGTATCGACGTTTTCCTCATCGCTTATAGAGCGCTCTGTCCTATAAGCGCGATAACCCCTCTAGAAGCCTTGGCAGTACACGAAAGGGCAGGACCCTTATGCGCCCTATCGCTTAAGCGCGCGGACGGCATCCCTACCGTCGCGTTGCATTCTCACCTCACGTGGAAAGCAATCAAAACCTTAGTAGCTCTGCTGTGCGCCCGTAAGGCCCTTGCGAAAATAAACCCCATATCGCACCCCCATTTTCTGAGCATTCTCTCAGCTTGGACCTCGTCTGCTCACTGGGGAACCGATACGAGCCAACCGCAGTCTAAAACTACGTACTTTGTACTTTGCCCTTTATTTATCCCTATGTTTCTCCCCCACTTATCCCTAAGGAGTGCGCCCCTAAGATGAATTCATCCCTTCGAGATACCGAGAGTATTCGCAGCTTTATTCGGATTGAACTTGGCGATAATCCTCAACACATCGATCTTTACCTACCGGGTTCGAGTAGCTTGAGCGATATGATGGCAGAGATTTTCCATCTCGCTCATATCCATTCTCACCCAGGGCGTTACCAGGTTCTGACAGCTGCGGGGATCATCCTCGATATGCACGCTCCCCTCAAGTCGCTGGGGCTCAGCCACGGCGATGTCATGATTATCCGCAACGCTACTGCCACGCCTCCCCCATTAGTGCGCGATGCAGCGGAATCTTTAGCGGCCGCCGCCCCGAAAGAGCTCAGAACTGCTCATACCCCTACTTTCGCGGCGGTCAGCGGGGCAGCTAGTCTAGTAGGTGGAGCTTTTCTACTGCCCTTGCCGATTCCGTTAGCGGTCACCTTATTACTCGTAGCCGGAATTTTTGGCAGTATGAGCATATGGGCGAAGCTTCATATAGCTATTCCGCTTATCTCGCTTCTCACCGCTGTATCTGCCCTCATCGCTGTAGGTGGCAGCGAGCTTTTATTGAGCCCAGACTTGCTTGTTGAGGGTATAACTGCCACTGATTTTGCGCGCGGGTGGGCTCTCTCCCTAGCCGCTGCCGCCTTGACAGTCGTTGTGGTAGCCACAGTCATGCAACTGCTCATTCCAGCTCGCGGATATGTGGTTTTCACAGTCGCCTATGCCCTTGGAATATTTTCCTTAGGGTTGGGAGGCCTTTTGTATTCGCCGGGTATCTTGGTTTCGCTTAACCCCACGATGGTGTGGTTAGGTCATGGCTTGAGTGTCTCCATCGTCGTCATGGTGATTATGCTCGCCGCAGGGCCGCAAATATTGGCCAAAATCGCGGGCTTGCGGGTACCTTTACTTCCAACTATTGGGCAGCCGCTTGATATAGCGGATAAGGATTATGAAGAAAGCCCCCTCCGCACTCGACATGCGCGCACCATGTATTCGGGCATGCTGATAGCTATCGGAAGTTGGTTGAGCTTAGCAACCTTAGGCCTGTTGATCCTTGGTCTGCGGGAAATCCTCGATCTGAGTATTTTCCATTTCTGGCTGATATTCGCGCTCAGCTTGGCGCTGATCTTACACGCCCACCGGCATCGTTTTTCCCTTGAAATCTGGGCACTGTGGATACCTGCGCACCTCGCAGGTTTCGCCCTGCTTCCGCTAGCGGCTCTGCTCTCAAGTACGAGCTTAAGCATTGTTGCCTTGATATTCGCGCTCATGATGGTGGCGGCCCCAAGTATGGCCGATAAGATCTCTACTCTCGAACCCACGGTGGTGGTGTGGCTAGAGCGCATTGAACTTCTTGCGCTCGCAGCGATCTTTCCCTTAGCACTGCAAACGGCTGGTCTCTTTAGCCTCCTACGAGGTTTGGCTCTATGAAAATAGCCTCCTTTGTTGCCGGTTTAAGTGCATGGGGAACACTCGCAGTCTTGCTCCTTCCATCAGCAGCCGCTGAGTGCGCCCAAGGGGTCCCAGCAAACTCAGCGGCACTGGTACAACAGGCAGCGCTAGCAGACCAGTATCGCCGCGCCCACCTTTTTGCTACCGGTTTTGGCACCCGAGTCGCCGTGATCGACACTGGAGTTAGTACCCATCCACGCCTTCCGAATCTAGCATCGGGGGGCAGTGTCATAGCCGACCCTGAGTCTGGAGATGCTTTAGAAGACTGCGATGCTCATGGAACGGCTGTGGCCGGCATTATTGCGGCACGGTGGGATCAAGACGAGATCGTAGGGGTGGCGCCCGATGCCGGCATCGTCTCTATTAAACAGATGAGCGATCACCGCGATGCTGGTGGCACGTTGGCTACCCTGAGCCAGGCTATAGATGTAGCCGTTGATCAGGGGGTCGATGTGATCAATATTTCTGTGGTCAGTTGTATCCCCCAAGGGCCTTTTTCTGTTGATCTCTCTGGCCTGGAAGCGGCACTCAACCGCGCGGAGGAGGCGAATATCGTGGTGGTGTCCGCGGCCGGTAATCAAGATGCTCAATGTACGCCGGACTCACTTATTGTGCCAGCGGCTATGCCCACCGTAGTCTCAGTTGCGGCTCTTTCGGATCCTTATCATCATGCTGCTTATTCCCTAGACTCCTCCCAACCTCAGGTTGCAGCCCCGGGGAAAGTATTCGCGGCGCTGTCAAATTCGGGAGGCTTTCTCGCGAGCGGAATCGAGCAGTCTGCGTCTTCGGTACAGTCTTTCGAGGGAACAAGCTTTGCTGCCCCGCTCATTAGTGGAACTTTTGCGCTGTTACGCCAGAAATACCCTACCGCGACGGCGAGAGAATTGCGCGAGCTTGTCATATCCAGTGTTGATCCTACTAGCGGCGCCATTGATATCCCGAGGGTCTTAGACTATCGCCTTCCAGAGGATGAAGCATCTTTAGTCAGTTCAACACCACCAGCCGCTCACGCTATCGCCGCACCACGACGCCACCAATCGTCCATTCCCTTGGCTTCGAGCTGGCTCGTGGTACTGGCCAGCCTGATTTTGGTGCTAACCATTGCCTATTCGAGGATGCGAACTTAGATAATATACTGCATCACTGGATCGAGCGCAGGCAAAGCGCCGTAGCTCCACATGGTTACCGCAGTTGAGCCCACCATGATCCAGGCCACTAAACAGATGAGAAAGATGAGAAAGTAGCGAACGATTCGAGGTTTTGAGCGATACCACTGAAAGAATCGATCATAGAGGCCGATAGCCCACCCCAAAAGATGGCCGGCCAAGTGGGACTCGAGGCTAAGTATTCCTATGCCCACGAATACCGTGAGCCATCCCGGCCCTGGAAAAGGAATGGTCACCAGGCCGAGGATGACAACTACCCAGCCCGCAACGAGAACAAGCGGGCGAACCAAGAAACCAAATCGTCGGGTCTTCATTCGCTCGTGGTGGAAAGTTATCGCGTGTATCTTGGCGCGTACCTGATCGCGAGTGGTATGCGGTTTCTCTGGGGTTTCAACCGCAGGCGTTTGAATTGCCATAAAGCGCGCCATTCTCCTTCCCGACGTACGGGGGACTTTAGTTTTCCCGCGTATTGCCAGCAATCATACCGCGATAGTTAGATGTACGGACAGTTTGGGGGGAATTTTCTCCTTTCACCCGCGCGTCACGGGCTTTGTTGCGGAATAACTTCGGAGAGCGCGGCCTCCTGACTCAGCGGAGTCCCTTCAGGGAGCAGGGAAAGCAACTCCCAGCTCATAGGCGTTGTTGAGTCGATGCCGAGCTCTTTTATCATTTCGGGATAGCGAAGTCCATGCCGTTTGCCAGTTTCAGAAATAATATGCACCCCTGAACCGGTATCAACAGCAAGCGCATAGCCTGGCCCGATATAGCTAAGAGTGGAACCCTGCGAGGGTCGATCCACGCGTGATCCGAAAGACGGTGAGAGCATCATATCAGGGTCTCGCTGCCTCGGAATGAGAAGCTGACCTGTGCTATTGATGCACGGCATAAATTCCGCTGGGTCTATGAGGATTGGGCGTGTCGGAGGAAGCGGTATATAGTAACCGACTCTATCGGTATAGTTACGCAGTTCGCTGTTGGGGATTTGGCGATACTCAATCCCTTTGGCCATGATCAATTCTGCCTGGGTTGGGCTCAGTCTTATGATGGTTCCATCCTTTTCACCCCAGTAGTCAAAACCGGTGCCGAGCACGGTGTTGATATCAAAGTCGCGGAAAGGTGGAACTTCGTCGATGGCGTCTATCATGGCATCGGCAGCAAACCACAGTGGTGTGGCATTCTCAATGCCTAAAGCACGCCGCATCATTCGCCCCTCGGGGCTAGTATCAGGCAACAAGGGCAAACGACCCTGTTCGCTAATGAGGAAATCGCCGGAACTGGTGCGGGCTAAGAAAGCTTCCCTATCGACGATCGGTCTTAAAGTCGCGCTCACCCGCTCGCTCGGGCTGAGTATCACCACCAGCATATCCCTGCCCTTGTCTAGGCGTTGATGCGGTGGCTGTATCTCATGGCAAGCGATCGCATCGAAGGTTGGTTGCGAGCCCTGCTGGGGTGCGAAGAGAGCGGGGGCATCTACGATTCCTATGGGGGTAGTTTTGGCTAACCCAAAGAGGGACTGGTCGCTACTACTGACAGGTTCGACAGCTTCTTGCAGGATAAGTCGCGCGGAGGTGAGATTCGCCACCGGGTGCAAATGGTCCTCCATGCGCATATACAGCTGCCCGCTATCGGCGCGAATCAATTCCGCTTGCCCTGGATCGATGGCAGGGCGAAAAAACGCCAAGGCAACCGAGCATATGGCGATTAATACGGTAGCGGCGAGACCAAAGAGTACAGCCCGTCGTCGCCTGCCTAGAGGATCATGCAGCATGCGCTCATCACCGAGGATCAGTGCGTGTTCAACGCGGCGCCACAGAAATTTATGCCCAGTAACTTGGGCTTTCGTGGTCGGAGTAACTGCCATCAGAGGTTATTCAAACCTTTCTTATTTTAGGCAGCCAGAATAATTGCCCGTGACCCCCACACGTCGAGCCCCACGCTCTCAGTTAGGCGGTCTGTTCAAATAACCACAGTAGTATCTGTCATTTTAGTAGATGCTGAGGGCTCCGTGAAGGGCTTTGGGGCCACATTTTCCTATCAATCGAGCTTGACGCGCTTCTGTCTCGTCATATCTGCACGTTCTCCTAAGGCAGAGTCTTCGGGATAATCCACCCCGACAAGGGTGAGCCCACGGGCGGGAGCCACGGGTATTTGTGATGATCGAGAGGATTCTGCAAGCAGCGAGGCAGCAAAACCAGCAGGGCGTTTACCTTCCCCGACAACGAGGCAACAGCCCACTAAGGAGCGCACCATGGACCAACAAAAAGCGTCGGCGCTGACATGGGCCTCAAAGGTATGGGGTTCAGTAGGTGTGGAGATATCGTGCCAAGTGAATTCTTGCAAGTCCCTGATGGTGGTGGCACCTTCCCGGAATTTACAAAATGCTGCAAAATCGTTAAGTCCCACGAGCTCAGCAGCGGCTTGCTGCATGGCATGGACATCGATATTTTTGGGCCAGTGCGCGGTATCGCATCGCCTAGTGGGTAGCGCACCGCGAGGGTGAGTACTAAGACGATAGACATAATGGCGTCGCAGGGCTGAAAAACGGGCGTCGAAACCTCCGGGAGCATAAGAAGCATCGTGGACACGCACGTCTTCTGGCAGCAGGCGCGCCAACCTCCTGACAAGGTTTTTGGGGTCATGATTGAGACTTCTGGTGTTAAGAGCCTGAGGATCGATATCAAAATGAGCCACTTGGCCGGTGGCGTGAACACCTGCATCGGTGCGACCCGCAACGGTCAGGTTAATGGGGCGTCGCATGATAAGAGCGAGATTATCCTCCAGAACTTTCTGCACTGTACGCAGCGAGGAATCTCCTTGTTTGGCCCACCCGTGGAAGTTCGTGCCGTCATAGGCGAGGTCGAGGCGTATGCGAGTAGTGGGGTTCTCAATCACGCCCTATACCGTAGCAAAGCTAGCTATCAGCAGCGAAAAACCCCACCGAGCAGAGTGGATCTGCACGGTGGGGTTTGTAAAGACTGGGTAGAAAATTACTTCTCTGCCTCGGTCTCCTCGGCCTGAGCTTCCTTGGACGCTGCAGCGCGCGCTGCGCGGTTCGCTTCAGCGGAGACGGTCTCCTCGAGGACGAGGGAGATCTGGCTCATAGGAGCGTTGTCACCCTTACGGTTTTCGAGCTTGATGATGCGGGTATAACCGCCGGTACGCTCAGCAAACTGAGGTGCGAGCTCATCGAAGAGATGAGCAACAACGTCCTTGTTGTTGACGAGCTTGAGCACGTTACGACGGTCGGCAATGCTGCCGGACTTCGCTTTGGTGATCAGCTTTTCCGCGTATGGACGAAGCAGCTTGGCTTTGGCGTCGGTGGTTTTGATTGCGCCGTGGGTAAACAGCTGAGCTGCGAGGTTAGACAGAATGTGCTTCTGATGGCTCGCAGAACCGCCGAGACGGGCGCCCCTCTTTGGTGTAGGCATTTGGTTCTCCTCGTTGACAGGTGTGATTGGGCGCACCCAGCAGATAATTTTTTTAAGCTGGGTACTAAAGGCTATTTACTCGGACTCTTCTGGATCCAAATCAACATAGTCACCGGTTTCGGCGTCGTAGCCTTCAAGCTGCGATGGGTCGAAATCCTCAGGTGAATCCTTCAAGGTCAAGCCCAGATTAGCGAGCTTGATCTTCACTTCGTTTATGGACTTTTGTCCGAAGTTACGGATATCGAGCAAATCGGATTCCGAGCATTCTGCTAGTTCACCCACAGTGTGGATTTCTTGGCGCTTGAGGCAGTTATAAGAGCGTACCGAGAAATTAAGATCGTCGATAGGCATATTATAAGCCGCAATATGCTCAGTTTCTTGAACCGATGGTCCGATTTCCAGACCCTCTGCCGCATCGTTGAGCTCGCGGGCGAGCCCAAAGAGCTCGACCAAGGTCTTGCCTGCCGAAGCGAGAGCGTCACCTGGGGTCATAGAGTTCTTGGTCTCCACGTCGATGATGAGCTTGTCATAGTCGGTACGCTGCGCGACACGCGTTGCTTCGACCTTGTAGCTCACCTTCAGCACTGGAGAATAGATCTGATCCACAGGGATCCGGCCAATCTCACTGCTGGAGCCGAACATGGTGGCAGGAACATAGCCACGGCCACGCTCCACAACCATCTCGATATTCAGTCGTCCCTGCTCATTGAGCGTTGCGATGTGGAGGTCCGGGTTGTGGATTTCCACGCCGGTCGGTGGCGTAATGCTGCCGGCCGTTGCAACTCCAGGACCTTCCACGTTGAGGTTAATCACAACTGGGTCCTCGGAGTCAGAGGACAATACCAATCCCTTGATATTGAGCAAGATATCGGTGACATCTTCCTTAACACCAGCGATGGTGGTGAACTCGTGCAGCACTCCGTCGATCTTGACGCTGGTCACTGCCGCACCCGGGATAGATGATAGCAGCGTACGACGCAGCGAATTACCAAGCGTGTAGCCAAAGCCTGGCTCGAGTGGCTCGATGGTAAAACGGGATCGAGCGCTATCGATCTTCTCCTCAGTGAGGACTGGACGCTGAGAAATGAGCATGGAACTCTCCTAGATTTGACGCCCACTATATGACGTCGGCGAGGGCGGAAAGGGTAAAAAGTTGAGTGAATCCGAAGATACTTGTATGCGCCCGAGCTGTACTCAGCCCAGGCATATAAAAGTTTTACTTCGAGTAAAGCTCGACGATGAGCTGCTCTTGCAGTGGAACGTCGATCTGAGCACGCTCGGGCAGCTGGTGCACGAGGATACGCAGGTTAGCGGGAACAACCTGAAGCCACGCAGGAACAATTGCGTCGGTCAGGTAGTCCTGAGCCTCTTCGAACCACACCATCTTTTGCGACTTCTCACGAACGTCGATGATGTCGTACTGGGAGACGCGGAAGGAAGGAATATTTACCTTCTTGCCGTTGACCAAGAAGTGGCCGTGGGAGACCAGCTGGCGGGCTTGGCGGCGGGTGCGCGCTAGACCTGCACGGTAAACGACATTGTCGAGACGGGACTCGAGCAAAACAACCAAGTTCTCACCGGTTTTGCCGGGCAGGCGGTTAGCCTCGGCATAATAACGACGGAACTGCTTCTCGAGCACACCGTAGGTGTACTTGGCCTTCTGCTTCTCTTGGAGCTGGAGCAAGTACTCCGACTCCTTGATGCGGTTGCGGCCGGCCTGTCCTGGAGGATATGGACGGCGCTCGAATGCGCGGTCTCCGCCGACGAGGTCGACGCGGAGGCGGCGGGACTTACGGGTTACTGGGCCGGTATAACGTGCCATAGTAAGTTACCTTTTTCCTTTCCTTAAACGCGACGACGCTTGGGTGGGCGGCAGCCATTGAATGGCTGTGGGGTGACATCAGAGATTGACGTAACTTCCAGGCCAGCAGCCTGGAGGGAACGAATTGCGGTCTCGCGGCCGGAGCCCGGACCCTTCACAAAAACTTCAACCTTCTTCATGCCGTGCTCCATGGCCTTGCGGGCAGCATTCTCAGCAGCGAGCTGAGCGGCAAATGGAGTGGACTTGCGGGAACCCTTGAAACCAACGTGGCCAGAGGATGCCCAAGCGATCACAGCACCAGAGGGATCCGTAATGGACACAATGGTGTTATTGAAGGTGGACTTGATATAAGCGTGGCCTGCAGCCACATTCTTCTTTACGACGCGACGCCCAGAACGGCGTGCATTAGCGCGTGCTTTTGGAGGCATGGATTACTTCTTCTTTCCGGCGATGGTCTTCTTCGGACCCTTGCGCGTACGGGCGTTGGTCTTGGTGCGCTGGCCGCGAACAGGCAGCCCACGACGGTGGCGCAGACCCTGGTAGCAACCAATTTCGATCTTGCGACGAATATCTGCCTGGACCTGGCGGCGGAGGTCACCCTCGACCTTCCAGGTTCCCTCGATAACGTCACGCAGAGCAGCAATCTGCTCATCGCTCAAGTTGTCGGTACGTAGATCCGGGGAGACGCCGGTCTCCTCGAGCAACTGCTTAGCACGGGCGGGGCCAATGCCGTAAATATAGGTAAGTGCGACTTCCATACGCTTATTGCGTGGAAGATCTACACCAGCAAGACGTGCCATAGTGGCGGTACCTTTCCGGTTGTTGCGGTGGTTTTCTCCATGCTCGTCCCTGCCAATTAACCCCCTCACCCGGATCGGAAGCCGGGATGAGTAAGGCTTTGAAATAAAAGTGCAAGGCTTTAGCCACCGCGGCCAAAGGTGTGGATGAAAGTCTCACGCTAGAAGGAGCCTGGAGCTATTCCTTTAGGGAATAATGCCCAAAAAGCCCCTGCCACACGTGAAAATTCAGTGAAGCATGAAGGCGAATAGTTTATTTATAGCGGTAAACAATACGACCACGGGTCAGGTCATAGGGAGAAAGCTCCACTACTACCCGGTCCTCGGGAAGAATACGAATATAGTGCTGGCGCATCTTGCCACTAATATGAGCAAGAACCTTGTGTCCGTTATCGAGCTCAACACGGAACATAGCGTTAGGCAAAGGTTCAACAATGCGACCTTCAACCTCGATAGCGCCTTCCTTTTTAGCCATATCCTCTGCATTTCCCCAGCCTGTCGGCCGGTTCGTTTGATTACCACTGGAATAGCACAGACAAAACACATCTGCACCATCTGCCCATAGTACACATACCCTGGATATTTTCCTAACTGACAACGGCGTGTCACCACCACAACCCCGCTAAATATATCCAGAGATACCAAAAGAATACGCGGTTATGCTCACACCGTGAGAATAACCGCGTTCTAGATATTGGCAGTGAGCATTGGGGGGGATTCGTTCAGCCCCCACTACTTTCAGCCTAGTAAATGAAGACCGGGTCACCTACCTGTAAGTGATTCCAGAAGGCAATGGCGTCATCGCGGTAGAGGTGAATGCAGCCGTGCGACCAAAGATCAGGATCACCCTCGTGGAAGGCTTGGCCGTTATGGGTGAAGTAAATAGCATAAGGCATGGCGGCATTGTTGAAGACATAGGATACCTCGTCTAGTACCTTGCGGGTCACGCGCAGGTTGCCAGTTTGAGTTTCCCAGCCAGGGGCTCCAGCAGAAATGCGTACATTTCCGCCCTTTACATGTCCATCCTCCTGCAGCCATGCGCGCTCACGGGCGAGATCAACACATACCCGGGCGGTTTTGGGGCAGGGGCCATAGTCGAAAGTGCGCTCGCGCTCTTGGATAAGGCCTGGGAAAACGAAATTCACGGCACCATCGGTTGCGTTTTTAATACCTTCAGCAACCTGGGGATTGAATGTGGCATCTGCGTGACGATATATATTTTGGCGAGTCTGCCAAGCTCCCTCGCGCACGTTGCCGAGAATATCGGAGGAGCCGCCGACAAAGTCTTGGGCACCTGCTGCTGGGGTGGCGGCGAGGCCAAGAGCCATGGTAAAGGCTGCCGCAGCCGAGGCTACGCGGCGTTTCGTCGCCGACTTCTTATTCGTGTGCTGAGAAATCATAGCTACCACTATAACGGTCTGGAAAAGCGAAAGCGAAACTACTCACACTATAGTTGACGAATCCACCATCCCCGCCCCTGGTGAAGCGATCATGGGACTTAGAATATTGGATAATAACCGGGGGAATCGAGGGTCCGCCCCACCCTCATTCCTTATCTGCCTTAATAGCGGGGAGTGAGAATGCGTGGCCCCGCAGCAGTAGCTGCAACAGTATGCTCCCAGTGGGCTGCCCACGTGTCGTCTTCACTTACCACTGTCCAACCGTCATCAAGCACAATTGAATAAGGGCTACCCAGAGTTAACATTGGCTCAATGGCTAGTACCGACCCCTCTACGATCTCTGGGCCTCGCCCCGCCTTGCCTTCGTTGGGCAGCCACGGATCTTCGTGCATGGTGCGACCAATTCCGTGTCCGCCATAGTCAGCCACGATTCCGAAGGAATAACCCCACTTCTGCTCGGCCTTCCGCGTAGCTTTCTCTAGCGCATGTGAAATATCAGTGAGGCGACGACCCGGCACCATCATGGCTATACCCTGGTGGAGCACATACTCCGTGGCCTCATTAAGTGCCTGGATATCGGCGGCCAACTCACCAATGCCGAAGCTAATAGCGGAGTCTCCCACCCAGCCATCGAGTGTGGCGCCGCAGTCAATGGAGACGAGATCTCCTTCGTCCAAGCGCACGTCCGGATGCGGGATACCGTGCACGATCTCTTCGTTAACGGATGCGCAAATAGATGCCGGAAAACCTTCGTAACCCTTGAAAGTGGGAATCGCGCCGTTGCTGCGGATAATATCTTCGGCGATGCGATCGAGCTCCAGCGTACTCATGCCTACGCTCGCGGCGTCGCGCACGGCAGTCAGCGCCTTCCCCACGATTTCGCCAGCAGCCTGCATAGCATCTAATTCGGCTGGGGTTTTGGGTTTGATAATTGTGCGGCGTTTACGAAAGGCCATGAGTATTCCTTGGAAATAGTCGAAAGGATAAAAGACTGAGGCAGTTATACCTCATTGCCTGCTCCGTGTGGCAGGTACGGCCGCCAGGACTATACCGAGGCGGCGCGGCATGTACATAGCTATAAAGGCCGAAAGCAAGACCGTTCCTCCTTACCTCACTCGCATGAGCAGAGGCTAGTTGAGCTGGTCAAAGCTTTCGGCCTGGTACAAAGGGGACGATTAAGCGTTTTAGGAGCGAGCTTTTCTTAGCGCGTGTGCACTGTTTTAGCGACCGAGGGCCTGAAGCGTGGAAGAGCTGATATCTTCGATACTTCCCTCGGCGTTAATTTTGAGGATCTTCTCGCCGTAGTGCTCAATAAGTGGCGCGGTTTCCTCGCGGTAGACCCCAAGCCTCGTGCGAATTGTTTTCTCATTATCGTCGGCACGGCCACGAGCGAGCATACGCTCAACAACGATATCCTCAGCAACATCTAACTGCACCACTGCATCAAGCTGATGGCCCTGCTTCTCGAGCATGGTATCTAAAAGATCGGCCTGCTCGACGGTGCGTGGGAATCCGTCGAGGAGGAATCCCTGTGCTGCGTCCTTCTCGTTCAGGCGAGATTCCACCATGCGCGCAGTGAGATCGGTAGGCACCAATTTGCCTGCATCGATATACTGCTTTGCTTCTATTCCGAGTGGAGTTTCTTCGCCGATATTGGCGCGGAACAGATCACCAGTAGAGATATGCGGCACACCCAGCTTTTCGGTGAGGATAGCTGCTTGCGTGCCCTTGCCTGCCCCAGGAGGGCCGAGGAGAACAATACGCATTATTTCAGGAGTCCTTCGTAATTGCTTTGCAGCAGTTGAGATTCAATCTGTTTGACGGTTGTCAGGGCGACCGAAACCATAATGAGGATCGCGGTGCCACCGAAAGGTGTTGAGCCCGATTGAGAGCTCACCCCGAACTCGAGCATGAGGTTTGGCAATACAGCGATGAAGCCAAGGTAGAGAGAGCCCACGAAAAGCAGGCGGTTCATCACATAGGACAGGTAGTCTGCAGTTGGCTTGCCGGGACGGATACCAGGGATAAAGCCGCCGTATTTTTTCATATTGTCAGCTTGGTCGTTCGGATCGTACTGAACCGAGACATAGAAATAGCTGAAGAAAATAATGAGGGAGAAGTACAGCACGATATACTGCCATGACGATGGCGTTTGCAGGTACTGAATGACATTGCGCTGCCACCAGTTATCGGGAACCTCAAAGGTATTGGAGTTCACGATCTGGGTAATGAGCACGGGCATATAAATCAGCGACGATGCGAAGATGACCGGGATCACGCCACCCTGGTTGACCTTGAGCGGCAGATAGGTGGACGAACCACCATACTGACGGCGTCCCACCATACGCTTGGCGTACTGGACGGGGATGCGGCGCTGCCCTTGCTCAACGAAGACCACGCCAACGACCAAGATGATGACTGCGAAGACAACAAGGCCGAAAACGAGTTGCCCTGAGCTGGCGAGAATATTAGCACCATCGGAAGGGAGACGGGTGGCAATACCGGCAAAGATAAGCAGCGACATGCCGTTGCCAACGCCGCGCTCAGTGATCAACTCGCCAAGCCACATCACAAGAATGGCACCAGCAGACATTGTGGTAACCAAAATGATGAGGGTGAAGATATTGCGGTCTTCTTGGAGGACTCGAATACCTGAGCCTAGGAGTTGCTCGCGGTCTGCGAGTGCGACAATACCCGCGGACTGCAGCAGCGCCAGCGCCAAAGTGAGGTAACGGGTGTATTGGTCCATCTTAGCCTGACCCGACTGCCCCTCCTTCTTCAGCTCCTCGAAGCGTGGAATGACTACGGTAAGCAGCTGGACAATAATCGACGCCGTAATATAGGGCATGACACCAATGGCGAAGATCGATAGCTGCAGGAGCGCGCCACCGGAGAAAAGGTTAATCAGGGAATAAACACTCGATGAGTCGGAGGTTAATTCCCTAATGCGCCCCGATATTGAGGCGTAATCTACACCTGGCGATGGAATTTGGGCTCCCACGCGGTAGAGAATAATCAATGCAAGTGAGATGAGGATTTTCTTACGAAGATCCGCATCCTTAAATGCCTGGATAATGGCGGACACTCAGGCCTCCCAGGTATTCGCCGCCGCTAAATATACTCAAAAAATCATCCACTCTTTTTGGCCATAGTCCGTCGATGGAGGCGGTACATGGATCAAACATCAGTGGAGACTTTTCAAGCGATATAGCAGCGCTAAATACTTCGTGCTCGTTGATTAATCTCCCGCGCTTATAGCTTATGACTCTCCTAGCGGCAAACGCTCAAAAGTCGGTGCACTAAGTGCGCGGAAGAAAATGGACAATGTTTGACTTTTGTACTCTACCACCATCTAAAGCCAGCGGCATACTACACTACTCCCCTCATCCCCCTAACGGGAGCAAAGGCAGGGGGTAAACCTCGTTGATCGCCACCGGAAGAACTACTGATCACTCCCGTCTCGACAGTCACACTGAGGTCGCGCCGCTGCCCTTTGGTAGATCCTTATTGGATATGGTCAACATAGCCATCGGGGCCCGCATTAAGCCAGGCATAACCGAGGCCCATGAAAACACCACCGCCGATGAGGTTGCCGATCCAGGCAAATAGCCAGTTCTGGCCTATCTGTGCGGAGGTGAATAGTTCTGGCAGCGGAGAAGATGCAAAGCCAACAATACTCGTCAGCGAGAAGTTTGCAATAACGTGCTCGGTCCCCAGGCCCACAAAGATGGCGATGACAAAGAGAAGCATGCAGAATTTAGCAAGATAGTCTTTCAGCAGCAATGCGCCAATAATGCCCATATTGACCACGAAATTGGCCACAATGCCTTCGATGATCCAACCGACGGGGTCTTTATCTAATTTATGGGAGAGTATCTCCGCCGCTAGATGGGTATCAGTCATATGAGCGAATACATGCGAACGGGAAAGGAGGAATCCCACGATGAGGGCCCCGATAAGGTTGAAGACGGTGCTGAGGACCAAAATGATGGTGGCGTTCTTCGCGGAAATCACGCGGCGGTAGAGCCCAAAACACATATACATCATATTGGAGGTCGTCAGTTCCGCCCCCAATAAAATGATTGCCGCCAGGCCCACAAAGAACAGCATGGCAAAGACTGGTCCACCGAGGCCTGGGGCTAGGGCTTCGACCTTATCCCCCATATGGGCCGCAAAGGCAGTACCGAGGGTGAGATAGACTCCGGCGAGAATGGCGCGAACGGCCAAGCGGGCTGGTGAGTGATTGAGAAGGAGCACTTTTTTTGCTACCGATTTGTCGATCACATCATTGAGCGTCATCCCGTAATCCTTTCACGTCCACGAACTCAGTGAATTCGTGTTTTCTTTAGCGTCAGTACGACCTTGTCGCTCAATTAACGCACGGACGTTAAGAACGATTGACGGCGCACACTAGCTCCTAACTCTAAGTCACCAGGCCCAAAAAGGCAGAAGGGAACCGCCGTGAAAAAAGTCATATAGTCAGCCTTACCCGCCCTGGGATCTTAGGCCAAAACTCTCAGCAGCATGTGCACTTGAAGAAATCATGGGCTGTGGGCCCTTACGGGAGATGAAGAAGGAGAGCTATAGGCACAGAAAACCCCTCCCTCTATGCCACAACAGGATAGAGAGAGGGGTGATCTCTTAAGCGTTAAAACTATAAGGCCGAATTATGCCCCATTTATGCTTCGGAGACAGATCCACCAGCTGCTTCGATTTTCTCAACAGCAGACTTGGAGAATTTCTGTGCCTCAATGGTGACCTTGACGGTCAGCTCGCCCTCACCAAGCACCTTTACGGGCTTATTAGCGCGCACGAGACCAGCGGCTACCAAATCGGCAACCTTAATATCTCCGCCTTCTGGGAAGTGCTCCTGCAGATCAGCAACGTTGACTACCTGGTAGATAACCTTGTTGTTGTTCTTAAAGCCCTTCAACTTAGGAAGGCGCATGTGGATTGGCATTTGACCACCCTCGAAGCCAGCCGAAACTTGCTTACGAGCCTTGGTACCTTTGGTACCGCGACCGGCGGTCTTACCTTTGGAGGCTTCACCGCGGCCGAGCCGGGTCTTTGCCTTGTGTGCACCCTTAGATGGGCGCAGGTCGTGAAGCTTAATTACTTCGCTCATTGTTTACTCCCCTGCCACTTCTTCGACAGTGACCATGTGGCGTACGGTCTGAACCATACCGCGCACGGCACCATTGTCTGGGCGGACGACGGAGTGGCCGATGCGCTTGAGGCCCAAAGCGGCGATATTTTTACGCTGCTTAGGGTTGGCACCCACCAGTCCCTTGTTCTGGGTAATCTTCAGGGCCATGATTTAAGCCTCCTGTCCCGCGCGCTGGCGCAGCATACGAGCTGGTGCGACCTCTTCGAGGGTCTTACCGCGGCGAGCGGCTACCTCTTCGGGACGAACCAGTTGCTTCAAGCCGTCAACGGTAGCGTGCACCACGTTGATAGCGTTGTCGGAGCCTAAGGACTTGCAGAGAATGTCCTGGATGCCCGCGCACTCAAGCACTGGGCGAGCAGCGCCACCAGCGATCACACCAGTACCAGGAGCAGCGGGGCGCATCATAACGACGCCTGCAGCTGCTTCACCCTGGACTGGGTGGGTGATGGTGCCGGCAACCATAGGTACGCGGAAGAAGGACTTACGTGCTTCTTCTGCACCCTTTTGGATGGCTGCTGGGACTTCCTTGGCCTTGCCGTAGCCTACGCCAACCATGCCCTTACCGTCGCCCACGATTACAAGTGCGGTGAAGCTGAAGCGACGACCACCCTTGACAACCTTGGACACGCGGTTGATGGTAACTACGCGCTCAATATATTGCGAGCGCTCATCTTGCTGGTTACGACGATCGTCGCGGCGTCCACCGCGGCGCTCATTCTTATTTTCATCGGCGGAGCGTCCGCCTTCACGCCGTTCACGTCCGGACATTTAGGCGTTCCTTCCGTTGTTGTTATTAGAGATGATCATTAGAACTTCAGACCACCTTCACGAGCTGCGTCGGCCAGTGCAGCAACACGGCCGTGGTACTTATAGCCGGCACGGTCGAAGACGACCTTTTCAATGCCAGCTGCCTTGGCGCGCTCAGCGATCAGCTGACCGACCTTGGCTGCCTTAGCCTTCTTATCGCCCTCAACTGCGGCTGCTTGCTCCAAGGAGGAAGCGGCTGCCAAGGTGTGTCCCTTGAGGTCATCGATCACCTGGACGTGCATGTGGCGAGAAGTGCGGTGAACAACAAGGCGTGGAGCCTCAGCGGTGCCACGCAGGTTCTTACGGATACGGTAGTGGCGGCGTGCGCGGGCGATGCGACGGCGGGTGGAAATATCCTTACCTACCGGCAAACGCTTTCCGTTGTTATTTTCGGTTGTGCTCATGCTTTACTTACCCGTCTTTCCGACCTTGCGACGGATCTGCTCGCCTTCATAACGAATACCCTTGCCCTTATAAGGATCATCCTTACGCAGGCGACGGATAATGGCGGCGACCTGTCCAACCTTCTGCTTGTCGATACCGGAGACGGACAGCTTAGTGTTTCCATCAACGGCGAAAGTGATTCCCTCCGGTGCTTCGATCAACACTGGGTGGGAGTAGCCGAGAGCGAACTCAAGGTTCTTGCCCTTAGCCTGTACACGGTAGCCCACACCGAAGATTTCCATCTTGATGGTGTAGCCCTCGGTGACGCCAACCACGAGGTTGTTCACCAAAGAGCGGGACAGACCGTGGAGTGAACGGTTCTTGCGGCTATCATCTGGGCGGCTCACAACAATGTGGCCATCCTCCAGCTGCGCCTTGATCGGCTCAACGATGGTGTGAGACAAGGTGCCCTTAGGGCCCTTAACCTCTACAAACTGGCCGTCGATCTTAACATCGACGCCGGCAGGAACAGCGATGGGTGCCTTACCAACACGTGACATATTCTCGCTCCTCCCTTACCAGACGTAGGCGAGAACTTCTCCGCCTACACCCTTCTCGTGAGCCTGACGGTCAGTCAGCAGACCCTGGGACGTGGATATGATAGCCACGCCGAGGCCGCCAAGAACCTTAGGCAGATTGGTGGACTTTGCGTAAACGCGCAGACCTGGCTTTGATACGCGGCGCAGTCCAGAAATGGAACGCTCGCGGCTTTGGCTGTACTTCAGTTCGAGAGTCAAGGTCTTACCAACCTTGGCATCGTCGACGGTGTAATCAGCAATATAGCCTTCTGACTTCAAGATCTCAGCAATATTTGCCTTGAGCTTGGAGGAAGGCATCGACACGGTGTCGTGGTGTGCGTGGTTAGCGTTACGCACGCGCGACAGCATGTCGGCAATAGGATCAGTCATGGTCATAGATAGAGACCCTTATAGCCTTTCTCGTTGCGGTTCCACGCCACCTTCATCACGTTACCGCACGCTTTTGGCCACTCTCGCCGCCCTCACTCAATAGTGGGGAAGCTCGCTGCTCTTTGGTTGCGGTCGCACAAGGCGGGGGGCCTACAACAATGTAGGTTGAAAAATTGTCTTGGGGAGCTTTTGATGACCACACAGATTATCCAGAAAATAACCTGCTCGGTGCATAAAAGTCCAAGCGATAACGCTACACGTTTATACCCCCACATGCAACAAGAGGCACAAGCCCCCCATCGCCCTCGCTTATCGACGCCTCTGCGCACATCTTAACGTCTCGCCCGCTACTGCCCTCATCCCCGGCCTTTATCCCCGGCGGCTCTGCGGAAGGCCTATACGGGCTGGTGTAGCCCGTAGGTTAAGAAAACGTAAATGATACGGAATTCCACCGATTGTCTCAGCAGACAATCTTCATACAAGGCTTTCACCGGTAGGCTATTCGGCTCTTGCACCTCGTGACTGGTGTGCGCTCTTGCTCCCAACTTCCCCGTTGATATCTCAAGTTAGGTAAACCTATCCCAGCCCGCGTATGGTGAGCATCAACCACGATATATATTCACGCCCTACTCGGCTGCAACTGCCATTAGGTATCTCTACCCTAGCTGCCCTCGTTCACACAGGGCGTGTACTCAACAGTTGCGAGGCGATGATCATATGACTGGTGTGAATTAAAACAGTAGAAAGGACATATGTCTTGAGCGCATTTCGTATCAGCCGTCTAGTGGCCATGATCAGCCTGAGCAGTCTGCTGCCAGTATTCCCAGTAGCCACTGCCGCGGCGGCACCCGCTCTCATGGATTCTCTCCGCTGGGGCATCCGCTCGTCTTTTAACTCCTACACCAACGGACCTACCTTCGTCCACGGTGGGGCGACCCAGCCTGACCCGGGAAACTATACTTTCACCTTTCCGCTCAAGGACTATAGTTTCGATGCCACTCGCGAGCATACAGAAGCTCAATTCGAAGGCGAGGTTGCTTACCGGAAATACTGCAATGGCCAAGACGGTAGCGACCTCAATGTGTACTGCGATCTGGATCTGTCAATCAAGGATCCTAAAGTTGTAATAGATAAGGAAGGCTCTTATCTTTATGCCACCGTCTCTTCACGCCAGTATCTAAAGAATGAGGTTTACTCCCCCAATGAACCCGTAGCCATTGGAAAGCTCGCGACCACTGGAGGTATCTTCGCAGCCAACAAGGCTGAGGGAACTATTTCCTGGGAAGATATTCCCGTCTCCCTTACGGCAGAGGGCGTTAAGACTTTCTCGAATTTCTACCGTGAAGGGGGCTCCCTCGATGCGATTTCCTTCAGTACTCATGGCGAGGGTCAGCGTCTATCCAGCGATCGGTCGAATCTGCGAGCCGAAAGCGGTGAGTGGATATCGCCGAAAGATTATGATTCCGCCCGCCATAATCTTTACCAGCACGGCAACAAAGCACTCGTGGCGGTGACGGGCGAAGGTCTCCACATAGTAGACCCGCAGCTTGGCGATAGGGCTCAATTTGCTGCCCCTCTTGCTACCAATGGAGTCAATGCATTCGATGCGGACCATGGCTATTTTTACTACACCAAGTGGGACCCACATACCCACGATGGATACCGCCAAGGCTTTAGCTCTGACTTATTCCGAGTGAAAGTCACCGCTACCGGCTTCGGCCAAGAGGAACGGCTCGGTAGCACCAACAATCCTATTTTCGCCCTCGCCGTCCACCACCAGACTGGGCGTATCGTAGCAATCAGCGTGGCAGAGAAGCCCCAGTCTTTTGATATTCCAGTAGATGAGCGCACGGCCGAACTGTATATCGTCGATCCTGTCACGGGCACCCTCTCTGCTCCCCTCACCCTACCCAACACTTCAACACTTCTGGGAGCAGCGGTTACTGATGAGACCACGGCCTATGCTCCCACTTTCTTTGCGGGGTTCACGGCCCCGCGCCTGCTCAGCATGGACGATGGTTCTTTTATTTACCACAGCTTGGCTGCCCCTCGGCTGAAAGATTCTGATCGAACTTTGCGCAATATCCTGGTGCATATCAATCCAGATGATCCAGCCCACCTAGCCGAGTATCTCCCTGCTTCCACGAGCTATCAGGGCACCCAGGTCCTCGAGGGCATCGCCACTGATGGTGAGAGGATCATTCGGTGGGATAAGAATGACGATGCTCAATATTCTCTCGCGGAGAGTTTGCGCTACCAATCGGGCCGGCTCACCCAAGTACGCAGTCCACAACCAGTAGATTCCGTCGTCGGAATTTCTGGCGCCACCTTCGATAGCCACGGACACCTCGTTGTAGTCGACGGCGTTCATTCGAAGCTCGTCTGGATCAATCCCGATACCTTGGAACGCCTTGAGCAAGAAGGCGACTCCCCGCGAGATTTCAGCATTCGCGATGGCAACGGATTATTCGAGGTCTACCAAGATAACCTGCTCGCACTTTCCGACGGCAGCTTCTTTATCCCCACCTACCGGAAGGGTATCGACGAAAAGTACCAACTCATTCGCCTGCGCGATGAATCCCGCGAGCCCTTGAGCGCCGAAACGGCAGAAGAAAAGGCACTTAATAAGCTCAAAGAGCAGCAACGCATCTCCCTACGTATCGCGCAGAGCACAGAAGAAGAGGTGCGTAATCTGCAGCGGGCCCATATCCAGGCGTTGAAAAATAAGAATGAGGTAGAGGCTAGAAATGTAGCCGCCCGACTCGAACTGGCGATCAATAGCTATAACGAAGCTAAAAAAGCCTACGAGGAAATTTTTGGCCGCCCCTATACCCCACAGTTCCCCGACATGCCGAGTATCCCTGACAACCCCACCCCGCTACCACATCCAGATGATCAAGATTCGTCTGGTTTAAGCGGCGGCGCTATCGCTGGAATCGTTATTGGCGTTCTTGCGATCATCGCGGCAATTATTGGGGTGGCGCAGCACCTAGGATTACTCGCGAGGTTTTTCTAGGTTTTTGGTGGAAAATTGAAACTCTCTCCCAACGGGCCTCTGGTTTTCATATAACCTAGGGTTGGTGTGGGGTCACCCATTCTCACCGGCCTTAACCCCCTAAAGGAGTGGAGGCCCGTGGCGAATAAGCAAAGAATGAGCTCTGGAAGCGCGATCAGCACACCTTCACCAATCTCATACAGCCGTTTTCCACAGGCCCGGGTCCATGCAATCGCTAGCCAAGGATCTCTACGCCTAACCTAGGGGGCCTTCTGACACGCCTGAAGTCAGCCTTCTGGCTAGAGTTCGAAGGCCGTCCCCCTCGCAGTTCTCGCATATCTTAATCATGCACTCGATGAATGTTAAAGGGGGATCCCTAGGGGACAGGCAGGAAGCGCCACCTTACCGCTACTTCTAGGGTTCCATCTCATAGCGACTTAAACTCACGTCACTTGGTGTGAACCCAGATTGGTTGAATCCTTCACCCACGCTGAGCAGGCACAGTGTTAAGACCACGTGCAATGTGCGTTCCTGTTCCCTGGTGAGGGTTGAGCCTCAACGGATTCATTGCGACAGTGCTACGACGAGAGCCCACCTGAAAGCAATCTGGATAGTTCAGCATTCGCATTCAGAAGTTGAATGATGGTCTCGGTTTCTCACAGACCCCAGCCCTGTACACCCTCAACCCATGAGGCCGCTTAGATAACCTCCTAAAATTCCAGGGAGTAGGTATAACGTGTCCGTGCGTGATGCACTTCCCTGAACCTAGATTCGGTGTTATGATTGCCCTAGCTCATCAACCATGCGTTGAAGGAGTATCTGGAGCCGTTCACTATGTGGGCGGCTCTTGCTGTTGCCAAAAAGTATCACATTCCTTTTTAAGCTTCCGACGGCGATGCTCGTGATCGATATAGTATGCAGTAACAAGCAAGGCGTATCGTTCACGCTGTTCTATCACAACGATATAGTCAAACTCTGGCCTGGTGATCACGTAGCGCGGTTGCGAAGATCTCTTGCGGTCAATCCACCAACGAATGTCTGTTTCCTTGGGGAATTCGATATTGAAGATTTCAACGAGAAGTCGGATCCAGCGAATCCGAATGCAGCGATGGGGTTCTATTCTTCGTGAGGCTTCTGATCCTGACCCGCCAGAGATAATATGCCAAAAAATTGCATGACGTCCATCAACCTCGGGGTGCCTGCGGAGACTGACGCTTAGGCCATCTCTTTTCCAAGGAAGCGGACGATCAACTAGATCTGCAAGGAATATTTGGTACAGATTCTCGATATATTCATCGAGGGCCATAGATCGTTGATCGAAAGCTGGTCCCGTATGGAAGGGTCGGTGCGGACTCATTTGTGAGCTCGCCACCGATAGATATTCATTTTCGTTTCCGAGGGCAGCGTGCTCTGAATCAGATTAATCCCTGAGCGTTCCCTGATTCTTTCAATCAGATACATTTTAGCTTCACTCGCCGTATCCCCTCGATTTGCGTAATTGATAGCGCCGATTAGTAGATCAGCAAGCTGTAGTAGACCGACTTGGTACGATTCCACAATTTGCATTCGGCGGATATTGCTCCTGCTGAAGTCGTACTCCGCGTTGATGAGTGATTGAGACAGGCGATCGATTTTGTCTTGACCGTTGGTATCTTTTTTATCGAAGTAGACGAATGCCTCGTCGTGGGCGGGGATTGCGTTGCGGATGAGATTAAACATCATGGTGTAATACCAATCGTCGTGCGTCTGACCAAAGCGCGCGTGATCGAGACCGCGCTTGGACGCCACAACGGCTCGAAAGCTCAGGTCATCATCATCAAAGAAGTAGTCAATAATATCGCGGTAGAACCCGAGTTTCGATGGGGAAACCTTCGTCCACTTAAGCTCGAGCGTACCCGGGATCTGGTGCTTAGCTCGGATCTCTCGAAGTCTTACTGCCACCTCGCGCGATCGTGCTGCAGGACAAATTATTGCACCTAAGACCATGTACGGCTGACCATCATTGGGTAAGTGCGTACTCTCATCGCAGTAAATATTTAGTGCAGGCACGACTAACTCCCTCGAGTGGACATTATAAGCAGTTAAGCACAGGCCTGCCTTTTCGGAGCGGCAAGCTCGGCGAGTGTATCGCTAATTAAATATACCGAAGCCTGCTGTGGAGATCTGTGAAGTACCCCCGTGCACATAGAGGCTCCCGTGAAGAACCATAAAGGGGAGTCAGGGATCGTGACTCTCAAACCTTTGAAATATATGCGCACACTAAAGTTTGCGGTCACGGTGATAAAACTTGACCTCTACAACGATGAAGGCTTCCATGTATATCTTTCTGGACTCGGTTGGTCCCTTACATTGCCGACGGTGACAACGAACAACCTTTGAGGTCTCTAACTAGTCGGGCAAGCACTTCGACCTCAAAGTTATGGAGATAAAGGCTCCCGCTCGCCCCGCGGTATATGATTCCCTAAGCCCGCCCCGCCACAGGTTTGAATACTGGATAAAAGCTCGCCACCTTACGATCGATGGAACTCTTACCGGATAGGGACCAGGAGAAAACGGGAGCTGACACGAGCTTCCTGCGAACTCCCCTTCGTATCGCAGAAAAATGGGCCCAGACTAAGTAACTCTTCGCTACTAGGCGATGCCAGCCAGGCACTTAAAAGACGCCGCTTATTTGTCCTCTGGTGTAATCAAGACTCGAAGAGTAGTGCCGAGTCCTGGAAGGTTCTTCCCATCGCAATGTCGCCAAACCGTCAAACTGGCAGAGTCGAACTTCACACTTCTATTGAATGCACGCCTGAGATAAAGTTGATTCATAATGACGTTGGGGCAGATACAGTTTAGAAATATCTAAAGATGGCCCTTACCTACTCGTTCGCTTTTTACAAACCTAGGCGTAGAGATCTTGAGAAGTGCGCTAAGAGGCACTTCTCTCGTGAAGTCTCTGAGCTGGGCAAACAGAAATATCTAGATATTTTCAACAATGTTTAAGGAGATAAAATTGGCTCGCGTGAAAGTGGGGTGTAAACTCCCTGCTAGGTGCCCACAAAAAATGGGCGGAGTTGCAATCCACCTGTCGCTATGAAGCGAATTGAAACAGGAAAGTTCTAAAACTTCCTGGGTTACAATCTTTTGTTGCAATCCACCTGTCGCTATGAAGCGAATTGAAACTTTATCCTTTGTGGGTGTGGGGTGTATTCGTTAGGTTCTGTTGCAATCCACCTGTCGCTATGAAGCGAATTGAAACAAACCAACAATGACACAGTGCACTGCCGCTTTCCCGGTCGCAATCCACCTGTCACTATGAAGCGAATTGAAACTTTGGTATCACGTATGTATGAAAGTCGTGATATAACCTGTTGCAATCCACCTGTTGCTACGAAGCAAGGTAAGGTCTTGCGCAGCAGACGGAATTTATATCTCTGACAAAATGGTCGGGCATCGGATCAAATTCCCCTATCCCCTTTTCAGTTAGACATCTCTCTGAATACCGAACTCTCCGTTCAAGTCCCGCGATTCTTCTATTCACTTTTATCAGCACACCTTTGTCGCTGAGAGGGAGCCAAGCTCTACTTCTTCCCTCTCCCATTGCTCCGCTCCTATCAGTCCGCCCCGGGGCCCACGCGAGTTTAAAGAGGACCGCGTACGCGGACTAACGGAGTTTTAGCAACACTCCCTGCATTAGTGCAGCCCTCCCGCATTCCGCATTAGTTCCCCGCCCGCTCTCGTACAAAACTTATGGGTACTCGTTTCCTGGACACGACCTGCGATCAGGCAATATTAGGTAAGCCTAATCCCTGTGCTATTTTGGTAGAAATATCCAATACCGCCTAGTCTCGTTTTTCCCTGTTCCCGAAAGGCAAGCAACTCACTGTGCGACTTTTAGCAATATCACGCGCCCTTTTGATCACCAGCACCAGCCTGGCGCTCCTACCACTCCACGCAGTAGCCAGCGAAGTTCCGGTGGAAGAGCTTCGCTGGGGTATTCGTACCAGCTTTAATAATTACACCGGCGGTCCAACCTTTTTAGAGGATGGGGTTACTTTTACCGATCGGACATTCCACTTCCCACTTCAGAGCTACCGTTTTGATTCCGTAACCCAGCGCACTGAGGCGCAATTCGGTGGTGAGGTTCGCTTTCGCAACTATTGTGGCACTAAGGAAAAAGCTCGAGACCTCTCGGCTACCTGCGATCTTGATATGACCCTTCGCAATCCCAAGATAGTTATCGATAACTCAGGCTCGTACCTCGAGGCCACCGTGCGCAGTAAGCAGTACCAGGATAAGAGTTACTATGCCCCGAGCGAGCCAGTAAAGATTGCTCGGCTCTCCACTGCCGGCGGTGCTTTTAAACAAGATACGGGCTATATCAATTGGGAGAATATTCCAACCACGCTTACGACCGAGGGCAATCGTATGTTCTCCGAATTCTATGAACCAGGTCAAGGGCTCGATCCGCTCTCCTTTAGTGCCAAGGGGCAGGGAGCACGGCCTGATTCTGATACTGGTTCGCTAGAGGTCATGCAGCAGAAGTGGCGCTCGCCTGCCACCTATGATCAGCACCATGGTTTGTACCAATTAGGAGATAAGGTTTTGGTATCGGTGGGTGGCCATGGTCTCTATCTCATCAATTCCGACATGAAGCAGATAGCCGAGGTGGATTTCCCATTGTCGCGCCATAATATTGCCGCGTTTGACGCCGTTCACGGCTATTTTTATTTCAGTGAATCCCCAAGTAGATTCGATCGCTTCAGCTCTGTCATTAAAAGAGTAAAGGTCACCAGTTCTGGCTTCGGGCAAATTGAACCCGTTGGCACAACCAAAGGCACTGTTCATAGCATTGGGGTGCACGATACGACTGGCGATATTATTGCCATTTCGGTGGAGAACAACCAATCATCGACCCCTACGGTGGAAAAGATCGGCCACCTCAATATTATTTCCGGCGGCGATACTCCCGCTATCAGCTCCGATATCGTCCTGCCTTCGGCGGCAGAGCTCTTTGCTACGAACGATATTGCGGGTGATAGCCCCTACGCCCCCGGTTTTGCGCCAGAGCCCATGGCCACAGTGCTGCTCAGTATGCCTGATGGCACTTTCGTTTATTCTTCGAATGCGGATATCTATCTCAATGGTGAGAATTCGGCCAAGCGCAAGGCCTTGATCAGCATTGATCCCCGCGCCCGGGAGCCTGAGGCGGTGGCAAAATTCATGCCGGGGTCACAAGAGGATAATTCCAATGAGTCGATGCCGGCTATGGCTAATAATGGGGCCGACATTATCCGCTGGAATAATTTCACCTCAGCCGGTAGCAATCAAGTTCAGCGGCTGATCTATGCCAATCGCGATG
Organism: Corynebacterium sp. ES2775-CONJ; assembly: GCF_024814515.1. Taxonomy (NCBI): domain Bacteria; kingdom Bacillati; phylum Actinomycetota; class Actinomycetes; order Mycobacteriales; family Corynebacteriaceae; genus Corynebacterium; species Corynebacterium sp. ES2775-CONJ. The sequence goes on from NZ_JANUXT010000002.1 coordinate 216,809, forward strand.
TGACGGCGGATCAAGGCTTAGCAGCACGCCCCGATCTCACAGGGTGGGCAGGAGTTAGTTGGGATAGCCAGAATCAGCCAGTCATGTTATCTGGTGAGCGTGGCCAGCTTATATGGTTCGACCCCTCAACTTTCACACCTGTCACTCATGATGGAAAAGAGCGCGTTTTTGATATTCCCAATGGGCGCGAAACCTCCAATAGGACCCAAGGCAATTTCCTTGCGCTTGCTAACGGATCTTTTTTCGTACCCACTGTGGTGGAAAATAATACCAGCGGGATCGAGCACTATGAGCTGGTGCATATTGTCGATCCCACGCGCGAAGCTCTGAGCACCGAAACCCCAGAGGAAGCCCACCGGCGCGAAATTCGCGAACATAAGCAATTGGCATGGCAGATTTTCACCGATAGCCGCTCTCGCCTGAACAAGGCGCTAGAAAATCTCGCTGCGGTGAATAAAGCAGGCTCTGATACTGAAGTTACTGCCGCTCGTATGCGCGTCGACGAGGCACGACAAACCTATCTCGCCAGCCGCGAGAAGCTCGCTGAACTGTGGCCAGAGAAACTTCCTCAGAATGATGATCTGCTCAATCTCTCTGAGGACGAGACCCCGGCTCCTACCCCGATACCCGAAAGTGAAACCGGACTTAGTGGTGGCGCCATTGCGGGCATCATCATTGCGGTTCTTGCAGCTATTGGGCTCATTGGTGGCTTCATCGCGCAGCATCTCGGGCTGCTGGCTCAGTTCCTTCCGCGTATATAGATCTTTAAGATGAAAGGACATATCATGCACAATTATCGTCATTTATTGTCTGGTGTGGCGCTTGCTAGTGCACTAGCCACTGGCGCCGCATTGCTGCCTGCCTCTACAGCTGTCATTCCTCAGGGGATAGCTCATGAGACTAACGTTGATGGCTATGAGATAGAGACTAGTGATGCCATGCCGCATAAATACTATGTGGACAAGGCTGCTGATAGTGCCCAGTATATGGGCGAGTTGCATACTTTCCACGACCTAAGCCAATTGCGCCACGTCTATCACACTGCTGCCTACCAGCAAAAATACGCAGATTATACGCAGCGTACCCCGAAGATGAACCAAGCCCACCAATTATCTGAGGATAATTGCTATATCGCCAAGGCTCGGTTGGGTCTTGCGATGATGAAGGTGGAAGGTGATGCTGCAGCTAGAGCTCTTGATCTCAGCAAGGTGGGCTTTGACTTCAAGGAGAGTAAACAGGCATTAGAGTTGCTGCGCCAAAGCTCCACAGGGTTATTGGCCCGCCGTGATGCTCTAAAAGAGCAGGATAGCCTCGATAAGCGTATTGCTTTGATCAATAACCGCGAGAAAATCGTCTCCGATGGTGCCAACCGCCTTCGCGATATTATCGGTGACCTCGAGGCAGGCACACCTACTGCAGAGATCTCCCCGTTCGCGGTGGTTAATTACGACATTGCTCAAGGTTTTGTGGATTGCGAATTGGGCTTAAGTACCGACGCAGCGTGTCGGAAGCTCAATAATGATCGCGACGAGAAGCGCTATCCAGGCCACCCGTTAACCGACCATGCTAAGCAGTTAACTGTCACGGTCGTTGATCCGCTAGTTCTCAATTCCGATATGCGCACCGCTATAGAGCGCGATGCCGAGACAAATCAACAGCTCTTAGAGCTGGCCTACGGAGCACTCCCGAAGGCCAATCACGATCCCGCACCTTCTCACACTCCCTCCCCAGCTCCGCAACCTCCAACGACATCTGCGCAGCCAACCCCTGACCTTGAACCTGATGAACCCGCCAATCCTCAGGATATGGGCGTTGGACGTATAGTGGGCATAGTGGTGGGGGTCATTGCTGGCCTCATCGGTTTGGCAGCGATCGTTATAGCAGCATTCAATCACTTCATCCCCCGCTAATTACTCCTCGCATACGGAATAGAACCCCCTAGGAATTTCTCCTAGGGGGTTTCTGTGGGCTCTATTCGTAGCGCAGCGCTTCGATGGGGTCTAATTTTGCAGCCTTATTGGCGGGATACCAGCCGAAGAATACTCCGATAATTAAACAGAATCCGATGGATACTAGAATGCCCCAGAGCGGAGGAGCAGTCACCCCGCCCATGAAATAGGAGCCAATCATACCCAATATCGATCCGGTGGCAAGGCCAATAAGTCCACCGATCATACACACGACAATGGCTTCGATAACGAATTGGCGTCGGATATCGCGCCTAGTGGCACCGAGGGCTTTGCGGATACCGATCTCTCTGGTGCGCTCGGTGACGGTAATGAGCATAATATTCATTACTCCGATACCGCCCACAAAAAGCGAGATACCGCCAATCGCGGCGATGGCCGCGCTGATGGTCGAGAGGAAGGTATTGAGAATCGCCAAGCTCTGCGCCCCGTCGAAAACCCGTACGTTGTAGTCGGGGTTGTCCTGGTAATAGGATTCGAAGAAGGATGAGACTTTATCCATAAATTCCGCAGGCTCAATGCGCGGCCCTTTACGCAAAAAGATATTCTGCCAATAGTTCTCCTCACCGGTGAAGTACTCCTGGAGGGAATACGGCATAAGAGCGGCATTTCGCGGGCCGCTGATATTGAAGAGGTTTCCTTCTGCTGGTTTCTGCACGCCAATCACGCTCACACTGACGAAGCTCTCTTCGGATTCAAAATCGAGTGTGGATCCAATAGCGCGCTTAACATTTCCTTTAAAAAGCGCCTGCGCCAGCTGATCTGAAATCACCGCCACAGGACGGCTATTGGCAATATCGTCGGCCGAAATCCCGCGACCCACCTCAACCGGAATATCCCGCAAAGTAGCATAATCTTCATTCACAAAGCTAACGGTTCCGTCCGCGTCTGCTTCACCAGAGTTGAAATTACCAAAACTAGCCGATTGATCACCGATGGCAACACCGGCGAGGTCATCACCCATAACCTGACGAAGGCGCTCGATCATATCTTCGCTAATGCCATCCTCGGGGTCCTCGAGTGGTCCGAAGTAAAAATAAGCGTCTTCCCCGCCGAGCTCTTCGAGCTCTTCTTCGCTTAAAGTGGGCTGGATCTGCAGGGAGTAGTCGGCCGCACCAAGGCTGGCCAGACTGGAATTGGCATTCACTTTCAGAGCTTGCCCGAGGGTAAGAATAGCGATCACGGAAGCAATACCGATAACGACACCTAAAAGCGTCAGCAATGAGCGCAGTTTATTGCCGGCGATATTACTCCATGCGAGTCTCAGCGATTCAAGTACGCTCACTGGTGGTCACCTCGATTTGTGGCCCGTTGGGTTGCCTTAATCAGCTCAGGATCTCGGGGAGCCCTGGGACCGCGCAGCACTCCATCACGCATCGTGACCGTGCGGGTCGTCTCTTTAGCCAGCTCGGGGTTGTGGGTAATAAAGACTATGGTGCGCTGCTGTTCTTGATTGAGGGTATGAAATAAGTCCATCACCATGCGGCCAGTTTTGGAGTCGAGGGCACCGGTGGGCTCGTCGGCAAGAATAAGCGAGGGGTTATTAGCAAGGGCGCGGGCAATAGCGACACGCTGCTTCTGCCCACCCGATAATTCACTCGGCGCGTGCCCTGCGCGGTCGGCCATACCCACCATATCCAGTAAATGCATAGCGCGTTCTTCGCGCTCTTTGCGGGATTCACCTGCGTACATCATCGACATTTCCACATTTTGCCTAGCGCTAATGCGCCCAATGAGGTTGAAGTTCTGGAAAACGAATCCGATGTGTTTACTGCGGTAGCGCGAAGCCTGATCATCGCGAAGATCGAGGACGTCCACCCCTTCGAGCAGGTATTTTCCACGTGTGGGACGATCGAGCATCCCAATGATATTCATCAACGTGGATTTACCGCACCCGGAAGCCCCGACAATGGAAACAAATTCCCCGTCAGCGACGTCGAATTCGCAATTATGCAGCACAGTCAACTCATTCTCGGTATCAGCATTGAAGGTTTTGTAGATGCCTCTCATATCAATAAGCTGCGGCGGCATACTATCGATTTGAGTCATTAATTAACCTTCTCCACTGTGACGTCATCCCCAGATTGCGCGGTGGTTGATGGTGCAGCAGCGGGGTCTTCGGCAACCTCAACCTCATCATCCACATCGGTTATGAAGCGCTGATAGTCACCTAGGATGCGATCACCCGTCTTCACCTCTCCGCCCGTGACCTCATAATCGAAGTCAAGTTCCTTACCCAGGTCGATGCGGCGCTTGCGAATAATATCGGTGCCATCCTCCTTCGCGACAACGAGCACGAAATTTCCGTCGGGACCTTTAAACACGGAGTCTTTGGATACGAGAGGGTTATCGCTGGCTTTTTTGGTAATAATTTTCGCTTTAACAGAGCTGCCTAATAGGAGGCCGTCTCGGTCGCCTATAACCTCAATTTCAATTGGAAAGGTAGGTTTGGAGGAACTAGTTTGTCCAGAACCTGCTGCTTGGGGGTTCATAGCGGTAGAGCCATCGGTGCTAGCAGCCGGTGAAATAAAGGACACGCGACCCTCAAACTTCTTATTCTCAGTAGCGGTGGTGGTGAAATCTACCTCTTGTCCTACCTTTACCTTGGAGATATCGATCTCTTTGATGGTGGAGTGGATAATGAGGCGACGGTCATCGGCCACCATCATCAAGGGACCGGTAGCCGGGGTGCCTTCTTTGGCATCTACGCGGGTGATAATTCCAGATATTGGGCTGCGCACCTCGGCGGAGGCAATATCTACTTGCAACTGCTGATTTGATGCTCCATTGGCCGCACGGCTCGCCCGCGCGGAGCGCATCGCATCATCGATAGCGGCTTGCTGGTTTTGTACCTGGTTATCGACACTGCGCTGTGCTGCGATGACATTGGTCGCAGCATCCTTCTTAGCATCAAAGGCCAGAGCTAGTTCCCGCTGGGCATTCTGAAGCTTTAGATCCACGCCCCCGAGGGTATTATTGAGTAGATTTTGCGCATCGTTGAGGTTACGCAGGCTGGCTAAGAGTCCCGCCGCATTGCTGGCAGTGGTAAGACCAGCGCCCACATAGTTCTCCGGATAGCGCTTCAGTTTCTCCTGCAGGGCTTTTACTAAGGCCTGGGTGGAGGCGATATCAGCGTCGAGACGGGCAATCTCGATGGGATCTGTGGCCAGGCCGCGTTGCGAGATCAACTGGGCCAGTTTGGTATTAAGCGCGGCTAGTTCCGCGGTATCGCGGGCCTGGTCTTCTGCGCGATAGAAAATGGTGGTACCGGTGCGAGCCGCCTCAAGTGCTGAGTTTAAAACCTGGTCCCGTGCTGCCTCGACGGCTGCGGTCTGGCCGATAATGCTCGGATCATTGCCTCGATCAACCTGGGAGCGCTGGAAATCATACTCCGCCTGAGCGCGCTGATATTGAGCGTCCGCCTGGCGCAAGGCGGCTTGCGCTGCGGATATTTCCCCGTTGAGGCCATCGTTATTCAGGCCCACAAGCTGATCGTATTGGCGCTGTGCCGCTTGAATTTGGCTAATCGATGCCGCATCTTGGGCAGCTTGCTGCGCTTGTGCAGTAGCAAGCTGGCGCTCAATCTGACTGGTATCCATACGCGCAAGGATCTGGTCTACTTGGACGCGGTCGCCCACTTTGACAGATACCTTATTAACCGGTGCTGCCAGGTTTGTGGTTAGCGCCACCGAGCTTTGGGCTTCGATGGTGCCAGAGATGGATACCTTTTTTGCGTTATCTCGCTTGGAGAGCTCCTGGTAGTCAGCTGCACTGATTTCCTGTTTATTGTTGGAGACATAATAGATTCCCCCGCCCGTTGCCAGGGCCAGCGCTAGTAGCACCGAACCTCCGATAAGTACGCTCTTATTTGCTACGGCTGATATGGCCACGATGACTGGCTGACCTTTCTATTGGCTCTATAAAGCGATGTCTCTTCTTATAAGTAACGCTAACAAAGGGATAGCATTCTTGACCACCCTGATTATCCAAAACGGGGTGAGGGCAAACCCTGAGTTATTGACAGTGTTCTTCTCCCCCACCCTGAGGGTTATGTCATCTGAGCGGGAGATTTACGCGCTCTAATCGGTGAGGTTACTGGTGCTTGAATTCCGGGACGCGCTTATGAGCGAAAGCATCCATCCCTTCTTTTTGATCCGCGGTAGCAAAGAGGGCATGGAAAGTACGACGTTCAAAAAGCAGGCCTTGCTGCAGTGTGCTCTCATAGGCTGTATTGATCTGTTCTTTAATGAGGGAGGTTGCAATAAAAGAACGCTCTGCAATCGTGGTGGCGACCTCGAGGGCAGTATCGAGGAGATCGGCTGCGGGAACCACCCGTGCAACCAGGCCTGCGCGCTCTGCTTCCTCGGCATCGATCATTCGACCGGTTAAACACATGTCCATTGCTTTCGCCTTACCCACAGCCCGGCTAAGCCGCTGCGAACCGCCCATACCTGGGGTGATGCCGAGATTAACTTCTGGTTGGCCGAATTTTGCGGTATCACTAGCGATAATGAAATCGCACATCATAGCCACTTCGCACCCTCCGCCCAAGGCATAGCCGTTGACCGCGGCAATAATCGGGGTACGCGCAGAGCTTAGGCCATCCCAGCCAGAGAACCAGTTACTGAGATACATCTCAGGTGCGGATTTCGTGGACATTTCTTTGATATCCGCGCCTGCGGCAAAGGCCCGCTCACTGCCGGTGAGCACAATGGCACCGATATTTGGGTCTGTGTCGAATATGTTTACGGCGGCAACGACCTCCTCCATGAGTTGCTTGTTTAAGGCATTGAGGGCTTTGGGCCGGTTGAAGGTAATCAATCCGACGCGGCCATGCGTCTCAGTGAGGATGGTTTCGTAGGTCATTGCTGGCTCCTTAAAATGACGTGGGCACAATAAAAATCCCGTGTATGGGGGTTATCCTCAAGGCTAGCGTAGGAGAGCCAGTTGCCTGCAGTAATATTGACCACCTTTTACTCATCTGACTGTGAGGCGATAGGCGGAGATAGGCGGCGAAAAACAAAACCACCCGCTCTCGTGATCATCACAAGAGCGGGTGGGAAAGTAATGCTCAGGCGATCTACTCGCCTTAGTACCTTTATGCTACTTCTTGAATGGGAAGCCGAGTTCACGCAGGAGAGCGCGGCCTTCATCATTGTTGGTAGCGGAGGTTACAACGGTGATATCCATACCGCGCTGGCGGTCGACCTTATCAACGTCGATCTCGTAGAACATGGTCTGCTCGGAGAGACCGAAGGTGTAGTTACCATGACCATCGAACTGCTGATCAGAGAGGCCGCGGAAGTCACGAATACGTGGCAGAGCAACAGTGAGCAGGCGATCGAGGAATTCCCACATACGGTCGCCACGCAAGGTTACGCGGGCACCGATGGGCATACCTTCACGAAGCTTGAAGTTAGCGATCGACTTCTTAGCGCGACGCAGCTCAGGCTTCTGGCCAGTGATGGCGGTGAGATCTTCCAAAGCGCCGTTAATCAGCTTGGAATCGCGGGCAGCGTCGCCCACGCCCATATTGACAACAACCTTCACGACACCAGGGATCTGCATGACGTTATCATAGGAGAACTCTTTATTGAGCTTGGTACGAATTTCCTCGCGGTAGCGAGTCTTAAGACGTGGAGTGTAATCGCTCATGATTAGATGTCCTTCCCATTACGACGAGAGATACGGACTTTCTTGCCGTTCTCATCGAGGCGGTAGCCAACGCGGGTTGGCTTGCCGTCGGAGTCGAGGACCATCACGTTGGAAACGTGAATAGGAGCTTCTTGGGTCACGATTCCGCCGGACTCTGCACCACGCTCTGGGGCAGAGTTTGCTACGTGCTTCTTGATGCGGTTAACGCCTTCAACCAAAACCTTTTCGGTCTTAGGATAAGCCTCAATAACCTTGCCTTGTGCGCCCTTATCGGGGCCGGAGATTACGACGACCATGTCGCCCTTATGGATCTTCATAAGATTAAATCACCTCCGGTGCAAGGGATACGATCTTCATGAATTTCTTATCACGAAGTTCACGAGCAACGGGGCCGAAAATACGGGTGCCCTTAGGCTCGTTATCGTTCTTAATAATCACAGCAGCGTTCTCGTCGAACTTGATATAGGAACCGTCTGCGCGACGGGTTTCCTTCTTGGTGCGAACGATGACAGCTTTGACAACCTCACCGGCTTTAACATTGCCGCCGGGGGTTGCTTCCTTGACTGTAGCGACAATTACATCGCCCAGACCAGCGAAGCGTCGGGTGGAGCCGCCGAGGACGCGGATGCACAGAATTTCACGTGCACCGGTGTTGTCGGCGACCTTCAGACGCGATTCTTGTTGAATCACTAGGGGTCTCCTTGACCTAAATTTTATGTGTGGCAGAGTTCCGGACTGACACACGCGGTCTATGTACTGCTGCCTCCATTTTCGGCCCCGAAGGGCATTCAAGCCGCCGTTGCCCCGGAATCGGGCATCGCGAGCTCAAACCTATAAAAGGCAACCCAGATAGTAAACCACACCCACCACTTGCTTTCAAGCTTGCCATTTTGGCCCCCTATTGGACTCACACCTTCATGGAGTGGCCTACGCGCAAGTCCACCATAGAGTTGGAGGTCAAAAGCGGAATCCGCCAAGTGCACCGCCATAGCTTAAGGTTAGCGTGAAGTTAGCGTGAAGTTAGCGTGAGATAGCCAATTACACCTTCGTGCTCGGCCAAACTTCCAGTCGGTCAAAGGAGCTATGCGCTTAGCCCTGGCCCCAATCGAAGTGTGTCTGTGACGAACCTCGGAGCTTCTGGTGCCTGATATTAGTGGAGCGTTTCGCTTGAGGCTTCAGTATCTCCCTCAGTGTGCGAAGAATCGTTCGTTATTCTCACTCTGATAATAAGCCCAGTGGGTGCTGATGTTGTGACCTCCACCGCAGAGCTTTTCTTGTTCACACCCACCGCGATGATGCCAGATACCTCCTATCTGCGAATATGACTGAGCTCTCCGTTAGTTTTTATCGTTCTAGGTATTAAGCTTCAACGTGAGAGTGAACTATCCCACCTGCTAAACCATATTTTTTCAGAACAGCCTACTCGCCCAAGGTCCGCTACCACCTCACAGCGTCAAACTCATATATCTCTGCTACTGCCCATTTCTTTACCTTTGACCCATCAGGCATGGACGTACATAGACCTTTTGTCCATCGCCACTTCTTTGAGCAGATAGCGCTTTGTGTCCAACAAAACCTTTGCCTCGCACACTAGGTGTGGGAACCACCCGTCCCAATCAAACTCCTTGGCCTCATCGAGCAGTGATTGTGAATCAGGCTGATCCCATTCGATGTCAATATTCGGATGGTCCAGCAGCGGGATTGTGCGATCACTTTTTCGCCATTCCAGCATTCACACCCTGATAGCATGATCGTCAGTCAAGCGACGAGCGAGGCAATTGACGTAGGGAAATCCAGCCGCATCGGCGATGAAAATGAAACCTTTCGGCTGTGGATCAGGCAGGTCAAAGGGAGTCGAACCGTAATAGGATGCCTCAAAGGTGTCCCCGGGCTCAACGGATTGGACCCACAAATATGCCGGCCCTGAAGGTTCGTGGATCAGGAAGTATAGAGTGAACTCACCACTGCGTTTATCAATATCGACGAGAGTATAGCCTCGCATCACTTGTTTAGTGGGTTGATATGGATGGGCAAACCAGCAGCGAATAAAGTCTCCTCCGCATGGTTGGCACTGCCGAATGAAATCCGGGGAGCTTACCCGTACATCCTTCATTGTGGGACTGTGGTCCCAGATTCGTAAAACTGTGCACGTAAAATTTTCCACTCGTAGGACCCTCATGATGAGCCCGTATATACTTTTACCTACCTTAGACGCCCCTGCTTAATCTTCTGCTTCGCCGGATTTCTTATATCTACGGTCACCATAGCAATAAAAGACCTCGAGGCTAAGGCTTACCTCAATTATACGACTTTGAGTGGGCTTGCTCGATCACTCATAGTGTGCGCATCCACGTCTCGAGGGGCCTACGTCCGTGGCGCACGCGATCGCAGCACAATGCTGCATCCTTATTTGTTGAGGTCTGAGGATGCAGCATGAGCTTTTAGGAGCACGAGCGTTTGATGAGAAATCTAGCGGTAGGATTTGAGGCTTTCCGGCCATTGGGCATCGTTGAAAACCAAGTACTCTACAACGGGATCAACCTCGAAGACTGGAGGATCACTCACTTCAATTTCAGCGGAATCAAAGCTGGATCCGGTCTCCATCCGAGTAGGTGCCTCTTCAGAGCCGAAAGAGGCCGTGTCTTTAAAGCGAGCCCCTTCGAACTGTGCATCTTTATAAAAGGTAGCTGCATCGAAGATGCTCTCTGCGCTAAAAGTTGCGCCATTAAAGCCAGAGTGGGCATCAAAGGAGGCGTCACGGAAAGAAACCTTCTGGTAGAAGACCGAGTTTAAGAACCAAACGCCCTTGGCAAAGCGTGCCCCGTCAAAGATGGTTTCGCCACCGAAGGTGGTGTACTGGAAGTCAGTGTGCCCGGTGAACGTGGACGAAACGAAGCTCGCCTTATCGTTGATTTTCGCCTCACCAAAGAATGTATCGCCAGCAAAGGTCACCCCGCTCAACCACAGATCCTTCTCAAAGCGGGCTCGAGAGAAATTCACATTTCCCCGGAATTGGGCGTTATCGAATCTCACGTCCTCAGTGAAATTAGCCCCGCCGAACCACGCTCCTTGCCTGAATACGGTATGGAAGAAGGAGGCCTCAGCGAGGAATTGGGCATCAGTAAATACGGGATCAACATCGAAAGATGCGTAGTTGAATACAGCTGGGCGAGTAAATGTGGCCCCGCTGAAATCTGCCACCGAATCAAAAGATGCCTGACTGAGATCAACCTCAGAGATGAAATAGGCGTGGCGGAAATCGAAACGGCAATCGGACCAGAGCTGTTCTATTGGCTTGAGCTGCTTCTTCCCCGCTGCAGTTTCGAGGCCACTAGCAGAAACTAGATGCTCGGAGAATACGCCGAAGATCGTTGACTCAACAGCACGCTCTCCATCGGTATCGTCTCCGCGATGACTGCGCAAATAACCACACAAGATATCCACCACTCGCTGTTTATAAGAGCCACCTCGGATATCAGCAACATCTGCAAGGGTATAGATGCCGGCAATGCGAACCTGCGGGGAATCTGAACCTAATTTTTCCATGGCCTCATCGAGACGGCGATCGGTACTCAAACCGTCCTCGGCCAGCTGATTAGTCGCAGAATCGCGGCGCTCCCAATATCGAAAAACGAAATAGGCGCTAGCAACCAGCGCAATAATGGCGTATTTGAAGGTTTCGACTTGAGTAAGAGCCGCAAATTGGTAGCTGGATGCAAGATCTCCCAGCCAGAGCGAGGCCAGTGTGGCATAAAGAAATAAAACGATGACGAGCGAAACTGCGAGCGCACGCAGCACGGATTTATTGGACCAGTGCTTAAGCGCACCCCAAACGTTGGCGATCTCGCGTCCGATTGTGCGCACCAGGGCAGCCATGCGCACCTTATAACTCGGCCAGTTCTTTTGAAAATTTTCGGAGGAATCCTGTAGCTTCTCACTCGCTTCCTGGAATTTTTCGCCTGCCTCGAGCTTTACTTTCTCCGTAGCTTCGGTGAGTTTAGTGGAAGTTTCCTTGAATTTTTCGCTCGCTCCCTCCCTCACCTTTTCTGTGGTTTCGGTGAACTTGGCGGAAGTTTCTTGGAATTTCTCTGTTGCCCCCTCTTTGACTTTTTCTGAAGCTTCAGAAAACTTCTCTGAGGCCTCGTGGAGTTTCTTAGCACCCTCTTGTTTGACAGCATTCAGCTTTTCTTGGGTAGCGGATTGCTGTTGTCCCTCTTCCACGACGCCAGCGTCGAGCTCCTGCTCAATATCGGGTTTTTCTACCTCGACATCTGCGCTCAGCGCCTGATCGTTGTTTACAACCTGCGCCGGGTCAGTACCCTCCTCTGGGGTGTCCAAGGCTTTTAGTTCCACGGTAATGTCACCGTCAATATCAGTTTCTACTGCGGTCACCGTATAGTGGTCCGCCTCAGTATCGGTAGCCTCGAGCGGGGTTTCTGACTCGGGAGTGATTGAGATATCTGCTGGTGTTTTCTGCTCTGGATATTCTTCGCCTGTGTCTTGAGCCATGAGGTCCTCTTTTGTTGGGGGAGAAAATTCTGATACCTCACGATTTTACCGCTCACAGCCATATTCTGCGCCCGAATAAATACGGAAGCAGGCTAACTACTAACCAGCGCCTAGGAGATAGGCATGCTCAATCCAAGGCATATAGGGAATTGAACAACACTCTGTCGGCTGGCTCACTATCCAATCCGCCCGCGAGAATAAGGTCGGTGAAGTTAAGCCCGGCTGGTTTTCGCCTTAATATATTTGGTAGCGACGGGGTGGGCCACAACCAACCCCATCGCTTTCTGGCACGTCGTTTCCAACAGGCCCCGTGGGCTGAGCCCCTTTTTTAGGAACTCATTCGATCAGCTAGGGTGGGTCCGTCGCAGGTGGCTGGTGTGAATAGCAAGCTGATAAGCCCTGATACCGCCGTCAGTACTGCTAGTCCGCCACGGTTGGCCCGCAAAAAATTACGAACGTCACGGACAAGCGGGTTGTTCTTCTCTAATCGTTCATCTCGTGGAATGTGGACGAACGGCAATGCCGCGGCTAGCCCCAATAATATGGTCACAAGCGCTGGCATGATGATATGAGGATGGGCGGTACACTTGCCTTCCCCGTCGTTGTCACTTGAGCCCTTCTTCGGGCTTTCAGGCACAGGTTCCTTGGAGTTAGTTGGTGTTGGCTCTGCGGTCGGTGTGACACTAGAGGTCGCTGATGTGGTTGGTGCGGGCGAGGCGCTCGAGGTCGCTGTAGCGCTTGGAGCAGGCGTCGCAGTAGGCGTGGTTGTGGAGCTTGGAGCAGCCGTAGCGGTGGGCGTAGCGCTAGGTGTAGTAGATGTACTGGGGGATGGTTCTACAGTCGGAGTCGTAGTGCTGCTCGGAATCGGTGGAATAGCGGTTCCTGACGATGGCGTCGGCAGCGCACTCGGAGCTGGGCTTAACGTTGGAGTGGAGGTGGTGCTGGTAACAGGGGGCACAATCGCCTTACCGAATACCTGCAGCTTCAGCGGCACCTCCTTCTCATCACCAGTTGCCGTGGTGACAACTACCATCAAATCCTTCGTCACACTGACGATATCTCTGGGTGGATTGACTGTAACCGTTCCCGTTGCCTCATCAATGGTGATCCACGAGTCGACATTATTCTTAAACGTGAATGTCGACTGGGCTGGTGGCGCTGAGATTACTGTTGGTTCGAGAATAAGTGTCTCTCCAGCTTGGACAACACGATCGTTATAGCTAAGTGAAAACTCTTGCTTTTTCGGCAGGATAATGACGGGAATGACGGCCTTACCGGAATATCCTTCCACCTCTTGTAAATTATCCCTATTCCGGCCAGCACCTGGGCGAGAAGGATCTGAGAGATGGCGGGTCACGAAGGCAAATTCTAAGTAGTCACCTTGTGGTGATGGAACGTACTCGGGCCCGACTGCGACATCGAACTGACTAGTTCTATGACCCGGGATACCACGAAGGGCCGAGTGAGTGACCACTACATCGTCGAGAATATTATTGGGTGTACCGTTATCAAATGCCTTTATATAGTCGGCGCTATTAGACTTATCCGCCTCGCTGTAATAAGTGAAATACGGGACGGTGTTCGCACCATTACCTGTGATTCCTGCTTGATCGGTATCATCATTAGCTACCCATGGAGTGTAATAATCAAAGTTTGCATAACTGCTAATGGGTGCTGTGTGCGTCTGTGCAAAAACCGAAGGGTAGCACACTCCCGGGCCGTTGAGCACGACGGGTGTCGTGATCGCGTAGTTGACCTTGTCATTTGGCTTATTCTGCACGAAGCCATAGGGATCGTTGAAGAGCTTGATATGGCGGTGTCCGTCCCTTATTTGCCCCTCCACCGTGTCTCTGGGTACCACTGAATACTCTTCTTTCTCGTTGCCTACCTCAATTGGCTCGCAACCCGAAAAATTACCCATATATATCTGCGACTCATCGTAGCGATCAGGATTGCTGATGTGCAGCGCACCTTCTAGGTACTCGCGGCCGTTAATCAGCGAGAATAACTCCAGGTTCTCTGGGATACGATCGCGTGCATCAGGCATATATTTGATATTGAGTTGGGTCGGAGTCGTGAAACGTCCGACCTTGTCGCCGAAGGATATGTCCTTGACCTGTGAAATTGTCTTGATAGCGAAATCATTGGCATAGCTAGGTATGGCTGTCAACCCGGCAAGCATGGATATAGCGGTCACAGAGGCAATTGCTCCGCGCCTGATGTGGTGTTGTGTCACTCGACACTTTCCTCTCGTTAAGAAGGTCATAAGAAAACCTTGTGAGATTTCTCACCTTATGCGACGAGGAGTCTGCGTGTCAATAGAAAAATATGGAAAGCTTACCGCATCTATGCTGCATACCTGATATTTTTACTCGTTTGCGTTCAAGGAAATTTTTCACTCACGGGGTTGAGTGCTACGGCAGCCTTTATATATATGCGATCCTCGCTAATGGGTCCTATCTCAACACTCACCACACCAGCCGATGGGAAAAACGCCCTCACTAAGTACAAAGGTGAGGGCGTTTTTCTACAGTCTGCTCTGGCCTACTCCAGACTACTTCCAGGTTACGGTAACTTCGTAGTCTTCCTTGTCTGTATGAAGGAGCAGGGATTTAATATGAGTATCGAGGAGCTGCTCAACGCGCTCCCCGGCGCGCTTGAGGATGCCATGCTCAATGGCCTGAGTTTCTGCCGCTTTACCTTCGACAGTAAGGAAACGGGTCATATCGTCCACGCTGAGCTGGTTGAGGGGATTGTAGCTTTGATCGTAAACAATCACACTGTCGGGGTCGATCTTGGAATCGATGATCTCTACGCGCGGTACTTTCAACGTGACCTGCTTCGCGCTATCACTCATATCAATAGCGATCTGGCTGAAGTCTTTGACCCCCGCTTTAACGGTGCCGTCGTAGGTAATGAGAAAATTCTTGCCCGTAAGTGGAACCGTCAGGCCGTAGATCTGGTGGCCTTCATCTGCAAATTTGCCCACATTGGTAAAGGTATATTCCTCCACAGCTAATTCCGCTATATCTTTGAAAGATGCGGCGATGCCGGTAGACGTTATGGTGGGTTCTTTTTGTTTGAATACCTGGCTTTGTGCATAAAAGAAGGCGGAACCCACAATAAGGAGCAATGTTAAAAGTGCTAAGCCGAGACCTATGAAAAAGCGGCGCATATGAATCCCCGATATTCTTTCTTTTTCTTGTGCGCCATAGCAGACGCGAATAAGGACACAGTACTGGCACAGTATTACTGAGACTGCAGTTAAACTTGAATTCCATATTACATACGCTTTATATCCGATTTCGACCTACGATAATCGACCATAAAATGAGCGGGCCTTAATGTGCGAGATCTTAAAGTGCCAGTGATGCTGCTCCTTGCACGCCATCTGGGGTGCCCCTTGCTTGCTAGCTCCTATGTGAGGCGAGGAACCACGATTGGGCGCCCACTCTCGGGATCTTTCACCAACCTGCAGTCCAGTTCATATACGCGCTTAATGAGCTCTTCGGTCACCACGTCTTCAACGGGTCCAGTGGCTTGAATTGCTCCGTCTTTCATCACAATTAAATGTGTGGCATAGCGAAAAGCCAAGGTTAGTTCATGGAGGACCATGACTACCGTCACACCGTGGCGCTGCAAATCGCGAGCGAGGTTGAGCACTTCCACCTGGTGGGTGATATCCAGATAGGTGGTGGGTTCGTCAAGGAGCACTATGGGAGTGTCCTGGGCGAGCACTAAAGCAAGCCAGACTCGCTGGCGCTGACCACCAGAGAGTTCGTCGATACGCTTCTCGCGTAAATCGAGAACGTGGGCACGGCGCATCGCACTTTCTACCGCTTTTTCGTCAGCTTTGGTCCAGCGACCTAGGATATCTTGGTGCGGATAACGTCCACGTGCAATCAGATCGGCCACCACGATCCCATCGGGGGCCACTGGGCTCTGCGGCAGAAGACCCATCTTCCTGGCCACCTCTTTAGCCCCCAAGGAATAAATATCTGCTCCTTCTAGAAGGATGGATCCTTGGGAGGGGATGACGCGCACCAGCGAGCGCAACAGGGTGGACTTACCGCATGCATTGGGGCCAACGATAACGGTCAGTTCACCACGGGGAATAGTTAAAGTGAGATGAGAAATAATGGAATGAGATCCGTAACCAACGGATAGCTCAAGCACTTGGAGGGCGCTATCCTTTGCGCTCGGTTGCCCTTCCTCGAAGATTTGCTGTTGATAATTCACGCTCATTGCCTCTTTATATAGATCGCCACTCTCATGGATAATTCTTTTGTCATCGTGCCGTCTGTCTAGGTGCGCCATTGTTGCACCAACAGCCAGATAAGATAGACCCCACCCAATAGTCCTGTGACGACTCCCACGGGTAATTGGGTGGGGGCAAAGAGCCGCTGGGCCAACAAATCGGAGACCATCACGAGGACAGCGCCCATGAGTGCAGCATTACCCATGCCCACCCCAGAACTGCGACTCATGCGCCGAGAGATCTGCGGGGCCGCGAGGGCGACAAAGGAAATGGGGCCAGCCACCGCAACAGCAAGCGCGGTTAAAAGGACACCCACCGCAATTAGTTGATTGCGTCGCACTTCCACCCGCACACCTAGCCCTGTTGCTAGTTCATCTCCACTGATGATGATGCTCAAGGGCCGGCTTAAGAAAAATGCTATGGGAATCAAGGTACCCATAGCTAGCGCAGCAACGCTCACATCGGACCAGGTTGTGGCGTTAAACGAACCCGCCAACCACTGCGCAGCAGTTTGAGCAGCGCTCAGGGAGGCCTTAACGATCATAAGTCCATTGAGGGCTTGCAGAATCGAGGCCATACCAATACCAACAAGGACCAGCCGAATGGCAGAGAGTTTTTTATGCTGCCTAGCAAGCAGATACACAATGCTTGCGGTGGCAACTCCACCCATCGCGGCTCCTACGGCAATCGCGGCCGGGGAGGCCGCAAAGAGAGTGATCATCAAAACCGCACCGGTAGCGGAGCCCACAGTAAAGCCGATGATATCGGGACTACCTAGGGGGTTGCCAGAGAGCTGCTGGAAAATACATCCCGACACTCCCAGACCTGCACCCACTAAAGTGGCGGCAATCACACGTGGCAAACGTTGATCGCGGACGAAGAATTGCCCCAACGGATCCTCGCTCATGCCCACGAGGTTAGCGACCGTTTCACTATAACTCATGGGGTATTCCCCCAAGCTCAGCGCGCCTATCATAGCGGTGGCAATCACCGCAGCAAAGATGGTGCCGACAATTACGGATCGTTTCTCTAACCGAATTCCCTTAAGGGTATAAAACCGGGCATCGGATCGAGTTGGTGCTATCGCTGGCGTACTCATGAGAATGTCTCCAGATTCTTGCCCCGTACAATATAAAGGAATACTGGGCCACCGACGAGTGCGGACATAATTCCAGTTTGGATCTCCAAGGGGGCCACGACCAGACGCGCTGCGATATCGGCAAAGAGTAAGAATACTGGTGCCGCCACGACGCAGGTTGGGATCACAAGACGTTGATCCGCCCCACAGATAGCGCGTGCCATATATGGAACTGCGAGGCCAACAAACATAATGGGGCCGACCGCGGCTGTTGCGGCTCCACATAGGAAGGTCACAGAGATCACGACGAGAGTTCGAGTAAGCCCCACCTTTACACCGAGAGCTTTACCAGTTTCTTCCCCGAGGCTGAGAGCGTTCAGCGACGGTGCGACGAGCAAAGCAAGGAATAGGCCGAGAACGATCATCCAGCTGATTGTGAGCAGCACATCCACCCCCCGCCCTTCAACGGATCCCGCTGCCCAGAACCGAAATTCATTAAAGGCATTCTGGTTGCTCAATAAGATCATTTGAACAAAGGCAGAAATAGCCATCGATATGGCCACACCAGCTAGTGTCAACCGGGCGGGGCTGACTGAGGCGCGCCCTACCCCACCGAGAACGTAGACACCGATACTGGCTAGTACCGCACCGATGAGTGAAAGCCAGATATAGCTGCCAATCCCTTGAATACCCAAAAATGCTACCCCGGTGACCACGGCCAGGGAGGCACCGGCATTGATGCCCAAGATGCCTGGATCAGCGAGCGGATTGCGGGTTAAGGCTTGCATGAGTGCTCCGGCCACACCGAGTGCTGCACCCACGAGCATCACCACGAGAGTGCGCGGAATTCGTTGATCGATCACAACGGTACGACTGATGGTATCTCCGCGCCCTGATAGCGCCTCGATGACTGCACTTAAGCTCAGAGGATTGGAACCCAGCGCTAAGGAAGCAAAAACCATGAGGACTAGCGCAGCAACGAGGAGCAGAAAACTCAGTCGCCGCCTATGCCTCGTCATAGATATCGCCATATAGCCATAGAGGGGAACGAGATCGCATATTTATTGACGCCTTTGAACCACGAGCCACGCATTAATTGCAGTCATGCCAACAAGGAGGATCGCCAGGCCAACAAAGAATCCCACATATGGGGCCGATGGAGAGCTGCCATTCGCTGCAGCTTGTGCCACATTTTGTTGCTGCTGCTTTTTCTTATCGAAGATTCCAGTGTTGGCAGGTGCTGAGGCTGCGGAGCCGGCGGCATGAGTATCTCCCGAAAACTCAGGGCGCGCAGCGGAATTATCCAGGTTCTGTGGGGCCTGGGCAGCTTGATTAGGCGAAGCCGCTTGAGCGGGGGCATCGACGTACTCGTCGACATAGACTACTTCTTCTCGAGGCTGCGCAGCTTGGCGATTACGTCCACCTGGTTGGGCGGATGCGCGATCTGAATTTCTTGATTGCCCCACGCGCCCCCGGGCGCTTTGGGTGGGGGTGGACTGAGTATTTTGATTAGTAGCGGGTGTCTCTACGGTGGCGGTGACTGTGAAGTAGGAATTGCCCACGCTGGTATAACCTAGGTTTTTCGTTCCTTCGGTGGCTAGATAGCGTAGGTAGTGCTCTCCGGGGGGCAGATCACATGGCACCGAGATGGAGCCTGAGGCGGTACCGCTACTATCGATCTTTTGTCGTGCGATCACACCTTGACCTTGGACGCTCGCATCACCGCCGAAGCCACGCCCGTCATCGATCTTGATATTGACCACTTCACCTGCGGGGTACCCGTTGACTTGGTAGCTCAGCGTCCCGCACTGTTCCACCACAGAGGGGGAAACCGAGGAGGATGTCCCTGGCGTATCAGGTCCTGCACCTCCTGGCGGGATCGCAAGAGCAGTAGGCAGGGCCACGGATACGATACCGCCTGTAACAGCAAGCACACTTACGCCCCAGCGCACTAGGCGGATACGAGATGAGGTGACACAGTGGGGTACAACAGGGAAGATTGAATTCATAAGATATGTACACGTCCTTTTCGGCTCCAAGTTGATAGGTGAATTGCGATGGTTAGGCATGTTTTCTGCCCGCAGTCAATGAAACTCCTGCTGCAGTCAAAGCAGTGACGATGAGCGAGGCGAGGATTAACACCCAGTCGGTGGGGCCCATGAGCCCGTTAGCTTTAATGACTGGACGAATGGTATCTGCTTGCGCATTCTGAGGAGCTAGGTCTTGTTGCTGAGCTTCAAGACTTGCAGAAGAACCAAGCCCGAGATCGAGCCATCCAACCAGATTCCCGCCGCGATCGCTGAGGCTGATGGCATAGTCACCATCGGGCAACCCGCTGGTATCCAGATAGACAGTTCCTGACTGATCTACCTGTACCCAGCCGGCGTCGATAGGTTCTTGGCCTGGAAGATCGGGGTAGACATAGAGATTCGCCCACTGCCCCGTCCATAAATCTGGAACCTTGATGGCTAGTTGCTCCCCCTCAACAGTGCCGGTGACATTGCCGGCATTCGAGAAATTCAATTCACCGATGCTTGTTACAGGTGGATCTACTGGTGATATTGGGCGGCTGTCGTAGCTCGGACCTTGTACCCTGTTCGTTGCCGTTGTGGGGGCCACTAAGCTACGGCGACGCACGATTCGGCGAGTAATGATCTCCTGCTCAGTTTCATCTGCACCAGCCGTATCACCCTGTGTGGCTTGATCCTTATTATTATCTTGTTCATTGGGGGCAAGGAATTGAGTGTCGATGGTTTTTTCCAAGGTGGTCAGGCTGTTATTGAGAAGTCCTAACTCCCTAGCGATAACTCCATAAGCACTGGTTGGGGCGGTGGTTGTTGTCGTGGAGCTGATCGCTTTGAACTCATAGCCAACCCAGCCAATAAGCTCACCGCGCTGACCACGATTGCCATTTTGTACCACAAATTTCAACGGTCCCTCGGGAATGTCCTCGTTATTAGGCAGCAGTACACTCCTGGTATCGCTGAGTCTAAACCACTGATCTTTCCACGGAATTCTGGGGGAACCATCGGGGAGGTAGGTGGAAATATACACCCAATCCCCAGGCTGTCCCTCAGGTACCTCGATAATGAGGTCGGTATCGAAGGGGCGAATAGACACCCCGGCGCGATTAGCGGGTATCAGATCGGCCTTGTAATCAATAGGATCAGGGACTCCGTTGGGGCTGTACTCACCGTTGATAAAAGTCAGCGGAATGGACCGAGATATATCGCCACTTTGGAGAGAACCTGATAATACGTTGAGGGTGTGTTCCCCCTCGCTGAGCGGAGTGGGGGTTCCCCACTGCCCGCGGGTGTCTTCAGGCAGCCGCACGCGGTGTGAGAAGCTGCCGTCTGCGTCATTTGTGACAACGATATCCCATACAGTGAGGTTGGGGTGCACCGCAAATTCTTCGAAGTGTTTGATGCCACCGAAGTTAAATTTGATAACAACACGAGCTCCGCCGCCGTTGGGCAATGTATTGCAAAAACCGCGCCCTTCGACCAGAAGCGTATTATTCTCGTCGGGAAATTCCGAGACTATAGCCTCCGGAGAGGCGACAGGTGACTGGCAGGTGGGCTTATCAGATGGTGGTGCAATCCACTGCTGCCCCTCAACCCGAAGCGACGGGGTGACCACGGTTCGGGAAGTATCTCCCTCGACGAGACCAGAAGCGAAGTTAATCGTGAGCATCTGACCCGGGCTGAGATTGAGGGGAAGAGTTTGGGTGACATCAAAAGAACCATCCGGGTCGGCTACGAATTGCCAGAAGATCGTTCGATCTTTGACACCACTTTTGGGGTGGGAGAAGACATCGTCTGGGTCCGGATTGCCGGTATCTGGGCCACCGCGCTGGTACTGGGCAACTACTCCGTCTTTCAGATAATTCAATTTCACCGTAATAGTGGAACCGGTCCCTGCTTGGTTGGTCCACCCTGAACCCTTGATGCGTAGTTTGTCGCCAGATGTGGCATCTCTTTGTACGCTGAGCTGAGCATCATCGACGTCAATATCGATGTACTCGCTCTCGGCCTCGGCATCACTTACTGGCGTAGCCGTGGTTGATTCTTCATTGGCATAGGCCCATTGTGCTGGCGCGATGAGAGCAATAAGCCCCATGCTAAGCCCTACGCTAAGCCTCAGTGCTGCGCTGCGGTAGATGGAAGTGTGAGTCATTATGGTCATGACATTTCTACTCTCTTAGACGAGTTTTTCTACGATATCGTCGATCAGGCGATTCATCAGGATCGGGCCGCCTGCGGATGTCCATACGGAGCCATCCACTGGGATGATATGGTCTTGCTGAAAAGCCTCGAGGGCACTAAAACCCGGAATATCTTTAGCTGCTGTAATGGCTTTTACGGCCTCTTCTACCCCAGCGCTACCGCCTGCTTGGGGGTTGTTAACGGCAGAGCCTCCGAGGGTGCCAAAGAATATATAGTCTGCGTCAATATCATGGAGATTCTCCAAGGAAACGGGGTCGGAGTGACCACGCCCTTCGCGATCTTGATTGGGTGGGCGTCGCAGTCCAACGTCCTCGAGGGCTCGACCAGCAGGGAGTTCCTTTAAGATCATGGAGGCGCTATTGCCCTGCCAGCGCACAACGCTAAAGGTGGAATCCGCGTAGGCGTCGAGTTCCTTAGATACTTTTTCAGTTTTTTTATCGTAGGCTGTGATCAATTTCTCGCCTTCATCGCTGAGGTTCATGGCGTCTGCAGTGATGCGGAGATTATCGCGCCAATCACCCCCCGCCCAACCGGTATAAACCACTGGGGCGATTTTGTTGAGGGCTGCAATCACAGGCGGATTGTTATTAATGCTGGTGCCGTCGACGAAAATAATATCGGGTTGAGCCGTGGCAATGGCTTCGAAGTTGGGTTGGGCAACATTTCCCAACAGCGGTACGTCACCTGCTATCTCAATAAGATAGTTGGGCAAGGTTGCTTGCCCGCGGCCTGCCACCGCCCCGACCGGGGTGATACCCAGGGCGAGGAGGTTATCTAAAGTAGGTTCAGATAGTGCTACCACGCGCTGAGGGGAAAGCGGTACGACAACGTTTTGACCATCGATATCGGTGATAGTGCGATTGGAGGATTGCGTATCCTGCGGCACGTCTTGAGATGAGCACGCTACTAATCCTGGGATCAGAAGGGCTGCGAGCCCCGCTAAGAGGTGGGGACGAAGCATGGATGGCAAGGCGTTCATGGATTCCTTTTTCATAAGCAGGTTGAGAGGGTACACATGATGCGGTCATCATGTAGGCGTAGGTCTTTATCTGCTGGAGAAGAAGACAGCACGAGGGGAATAGGGCCGCAACCCCATTCCCCTAGTGGATCAGTAATCCCGTACCTAGGTCTTCCTTTGATGAGAAGGAAAACCTAGGTAGGAATTTACGATCGCTTGGTGTTTTAGAAAGGCAGGCGGATGCCTAACTGCATCGCAAGGGTGCGTAAACCACCGAGGATCACGGCGAGTATTCCTAGCGATCCGACGATTGAGAGCACGATAGTCGCCCACTCAGGCAGACCGCTTTCGCTAGAGGTCCCATCGTTTCCGCTGGGGGATTGCGGTGGGGTTTGCTCCTTGAGCTTTAAAGCGTAGAAGCCGTCCTGCCGATCGTCGCCGACACCCGCGCGGGCCTTATTTGTCACATAGACGGTACCGTCGGGGCCGACATTCACATGGTTAGCTAAAGGCCCAACTGGAATCTTTGCAACGATATCCTTGGTTGCGGGATCAATAGCAATGAGGTTGCCATCACCACGGTTGGCCACATAAACGCGCTTGTCCACAGGGTTATAAGCGACACCAAGTCCGGTCGCACCAGTACGGATAGTCTGCTTCTTATTTCCGGTGTCCGCATCGAGAATCGTAGTCTCACCGGTTTTCTGGGATGAAATATATAGCTCGTTGCGTTCTGGATCGAGAGCCACTCCGGTTCCGCCAATTAAACCGTCAACCGTGAAGAGCTCAACGCCGTTAGTTTTCACGTTGATCTTTGCCACATGGTTGGAGTTTCGGGCAACGGTATAGAGATAACCCTTAGCCGAATCGAGTTCGAGATCCATCGCGAGTTTGAAATCCTCGGTCAAGGAAATCTCTACTGGATCTAGCTCGAGGTTTGGATCAGCGACCAAGACTTTGCCGTGGTCTCGATCTGCCAGGGAGAAGTACACCTTGCCGGTAGTTTCATCCACAATGGCATCGCGGGGATGCTGTGCGGTACCTACAGGCCATTGCTTTTTAAGTTCCAGTGTTGTTCCGTCATAGGCGGCAATGGCATCCTGGCGGGAGTTTGCAGCCCACAGCAGGTTATTTTCGGTATCGAGGGCGATACCAAAAGCAGCGAAGATACCATTTTCGTCATCGCGGTGAGCAATTTCGACTTCGTCCTTCTTGCTGAGATCCTGAGCATCCAGGCGGTAGAAGACGGAGTCATCAGTGCGGTTAGATCCATTAACGATCACTGTATCGGTACGAGAATCATAGACTGACTGGTAGAGACCAGTGGGGAGCATTACTGACTGCTGTTCGTAGTCACTAACATTGAGAGCCGCACTAGGGGCATTGATATTAGTGCCAGCCGAAATAGTGGTTTCGATTCCAGACGAGCTGTAGGTAACAGTTACTGGCTCCCCGAATGGGGCATCGGCGGGGACCATCACATTGTCTATCGCCACTTGGCCGCGATCATCAGCGCTAACAGGAGCACTCAACCAGTTAGCACCATCGGTGCCCACGCGTACGACCTCAGCTCCAAGTGGCAGGTTGGCCACGCTGACAGTCACAGGTGCGCCCTGCGGCGCTCCGTCGCTAACTTCAGCATATGCAGTAGTGACAAGTGTGAGTTCTTTGCTCATGCTGCCAGCGGTGACGACGATTTTGTGAACGCCAGCTAGCGCCTTAGGTTCCGTCATACGCAGGCTAGCTTTGAGAACTCCATCATCGCCCACGGTGAAGGTGCCGAGTGAGAAAGCATCTTCGCCTATGGTGACAGTTGCTTCTTCACCGGCGGTGAAACCGGGTACTTCCATCTTGATGCGGAGCAGGCCAGCTGGTCCATGGCGGTTGTCGGCGGCGTTACCTCGAACTGAAGTGATTTCGGGAGAAGATGTGGGGGCTTCAATGACCTTTGTCATGCAAATGCCATCATCTACGCCGGTGTTATTGACATCGAAGGTGAGGTGAGCAGAAATAGCGGTACCACCATCGGTGCCTCCGAGGACCGAAATGACATGCTGGCCATTTTCCAGGTTCCCAGGTAGGACGACGGAAACATCGAGGTTGCCATCGGCGAACATATCAGCGGGTATTTCTAAAGTATCGGAGCGCCCTTGAAAGCCTTGAAGTCCGGAAGCTTGTGATTGCGCAGCAAGGTCCCACTGTTTATCATTGCTGTCGATTTTCAGCACTAGGAATCCACCAGGGCGAGGGACAACGTCCGTTGCGGTGATACGGACAATATCGCCTGCGCGGAAGTTTTTCGTATCAGCGCCGACAATTTTCAGATCGGTTCCTATGATGCCGCGAGAAGCGCGCGGTTGGACGCTAGCGCACTCAGCATCGTTAGCGAAGGCAGGGGTGCTTGAGACGACTCCGAGACCGGAGCCGAGGAGAGCGGCACTCATGAGTCCTGCCAGAGCGCGTTGGGTGCCACTTATTCTTATTTTATTCATTGAAGTTTTATTCATTGAAGAAAAATTCCTTTGTTTGTAGATACCAAAATTTGTCAGGCGACTTATATAGGTTCAAGAAAATAGCGATCCCACGGTAGTCACCGATAAGTTGTAACTTATATTCAATCTTTCGATTGATATAACCGGTCCTTCGTTGCAAATCCTAAGGTAAGCCACAGCTCAAATCAACGCTTTTTCCCACTTCAAGCCAGCTTCTATGGGTAGATTCAGATACGGGTATCACATGGGAGGTAAATCTACCCTTAGCTAAACCTCTAATTAATGAGGTCACCCTTAGTGGAATGTGGCATGAGAGCTCAAACAGCTCCCAAATGTTAGATACGTCATATAATTTGGACTTGTTTATATGTCCATGCCGGTACGGGGGCGGGATCTACCCCCGTACCCAGTCAGCGAACTAGATGATGACAAGAGCTAGCAGCCTCAGAATGGCAACCGAATACCGAACTGCATCGCTAGATTGCGCAGGCCGCCTATGATCAATCCAAAGATACCCAGGATACTTGTGATGGAGATCAGAACTGTGGCCCACATTGGCAGCGGACCAGAACTCGACATGTCATCGCCTCGTTGCTCCTTTAGCTTGAAGGCGAAGAGTCTATCTTTGGCCTCTGGATCAGCTTGGCTTGCCTTATTGACCGCATAGACAGTGCCGTCAGCGCCGACCGAGATATGGTTCGTATTCATACCGGCGTCCAGACGGGCCACAACCGTATCGGTCTCCGTATCAATCGCTACTACCGTACCTGCCTTGCGGTGAGCCACGTAGATGCGACCATCGCTCGGATTGTAGCGGGCATTCAACGCTGATGCTCCAGTAGGAATCTCGGTAATGAAGTCCATGGTATCGGCGTCGAATACCACGGTATTACCGGTTCCCTGCGCGGTGATATAAAGCTTATTGTGTACCGGATCCAACGCGACACCCGATGCGGATTCCACTAGATCGGAATCCATGCTCTTTGTCGTCACCTGCTTATTCGCCGAGGCGATATCGATCTTGGCAATATTCGGGTTGACCCTCGAAGTGGTATACAGCAAGCCCTTGTCAGCATTAAGAGCAAGTGACATTGTGATGGCAAAATCTGGGCCGAGATCAATGGCTACGGGAGCATCAGCCTCGAGATCATAGATATGCACAGCGCCGGTGGCACGAGAAACCATGGAAACATAAGCCAAACCTGTTTTCTCATCGATAACAACATCGCGTGGATGCGCGGTACTCCCCTCGCTCCACGTCTTCACCAGACTGAGATCGCTTTGGCGATAGACACTGACGGTATCTTGCAGTGTATTGCTCACCCAGACGAGACCACGCTCATTATCTAACCCAACACCAAAGGCTCCACGCACGCTCTCACCTGTGGAATCACGATCTTGAATATCAAGAGTTTGCTCTATCGTGAAGGTCTTAGCATCAATCTTGTAGATCGAAGAATCCTCTCTGCGATTTGCCCGCGTGACAAATAGCTTGCCAGTCTTATCGTTGATGGCACTCTGGTATAAGCCCTTCCCTAGTTCCATCGACTGAGAATCATAGAGTTCCGTGGCTATGAGATCACGAGGGGCATTGACCCGCTCACCGGTGTCAACCGTGTAGTCGCGACCAGCTATGGAGTAGGTGGCCCGCACCTTCTCACGGAATGGTGCGTCGGCAGGAACCATCACTCCAGTTTGCTCCGCTATTCCACCCACGGCGCTTACCGGGGCACTCAACCAGTTCTGCCCCTCCACGCCGACACTCGTAAGTTCAGTGCCGTCGGGGAGGTTGACTACTCGCACAGTAGCTTGGGAGCCTTGAGCGGCATTCTCACTAATCATGGCATATCCAGTGGTCAGCAGACGGAGTTCCTTTGTGGTCGTACCATCGCTCACAGTAAGCATATGCGCTCCTGCAAGAGCACTGCCCACGGGTAGAGTCACGGTAGTTTTTAATACACCCGCAGGATCAACCACGAGATCATCGGGCAGTGTCAGCGCTTGGGTACCGATGCTCATCGTGGGTGTGGCGCCTGCCATCATCCCCTCGACGACGAGGGAAACGCGGATCTCGCCGGCCTTGGCACGTCGAGAGTCCGTGGCATACCCGGTTACACTTTTAATCTCAGGAGATTGGATGGTGAGGGTGCCACACAAACCGTCGTCAGCTGCGGTGTTATCCACAAAGAAGGGGACAGAATAAGACAGTCGTTCGCCCCCTTGCCCTCCACCTAAGACGGTCAGGAAGTTTTGGCCATTAGGAAGATCCTGCGGAAGGACAACGTGGATATCCAATTCGCCATTAGCAAATAGATCGGACGGAACTATTAAGTTCGGGGATTCCGTTTCTGTTCCCGAAATTTCGAGGTTTGATCCCTGAGCCTGATCGGCGCGAACCCAATTATTAGCACCTTTATTAATTTTGATAACCAAAGGGTTTTCAGCGCTGCGAGGGGCGACCCCGCTGGCGGTTAGATGGATGGTATCTCCCGAACGGAAATTTTTGACATCAGCATTGTCAATGGTGAGGGTCATATCCTCGGGAGCTATATTGCCGGGCGCCTGCACAGAAGCGCAAACCTCGGTGGCAAATGCGGGAGTCGTAGCAACGACGCCGAGCCCAGAGGCCACCACGGTTATACTCATGAGTCCAGCGAGAGCGCGCTGGTGAGCTTTGGGGGCGAGAAGATTCTTCATATAATCACTTTCCGTTTTTTATTTGATCCATACCTGCAAGTGCAGACCGCTAATCTGTTATCTATTAAGGGGCCACATAGCTCGACTTGGGGGGAATAGATTTTCAGCATCACCGTGAGCAGGCTATGGAAACCAGAGGGTGTATCTGAGCATTTGGGGAGATCTGATATCAAGCTCGATATCACCTCCATATACGTAGAAAATCTGTAGAAAATCTTGGGGAGCCAGATGCAGAAGTCAACCTTTTGACTGATTTCTCAACCGTACTCTCGCTTGATGAGCTTAAGCCGGCCCCACTGGGCTCTCAACGGGGCAAATCCGCACTTGAGGCGATAATGGCACCTCGCGCTGGATGGCGTAAAAGGTGACCAGTCTTTTTGTAAACGCCTAATTGATATGGTTAGCCAAAGCTTTTCAGAAGCCGGATAACCTCACGCGCCCCGATTGATTCTCAAAAAGTTGAATACCTCACAAAAACTCGGGGGTAAAAAAGCAGCACACCCACTAAATGGGCAGTCCATACCCATGACTATCCCTGGCCACCGGCTTGCAATCGAGTAATCATCGGATGATTCAGCCAGAAGGTGGAAAATAATTAGCCTCGATCGCATCGTCGTGCTTTAATGGGTACATCATTTTGGTTAGGCTTAGTTAACAAAAAGTTGTACTACGTTCTAGCTTAAGGCTTCGGCTGGAATGTAGACCTGATCACAAATCGGCTGCACCGGCGACGGCAAAAAGATGAATAGACGCCTGACACTGTCATTTTCTTTGCACACCGTACTTTTGAATTCCCTTAATCCCCTTAATCAGCATTCCTTTAATCAGCGAAAAGAACTCCACAGCTATGCATTCCCCATCACAACATCTCTGTGTCACCGGAGCAGCCGGAGGAATAGGACGTGCCGTCATCGCGCATGCCACTGCTCGCTACCGGGCGATCACCGCCATCGACCAAGACACCGTGGATATCCGCGATGAAGCACGGGTACGTCAGGTCGTTGCCCGCGCCGAAAATCAACACGGCCCAATCGATGCACTCATCCACGTTGCTGGCGTCATGCAGCCCGATCGCTGCTTAGAAGAAGACCATAGCTTCTTTGGCAACCAGAATTTTGAGGTCAATATAGGAGGCACCATCGCTGTAGTCTCACCCATAGCCCAGGCCATGTGCGCCCGGCGGCGCGGAAGCATTGTTGTGGTTTCCTCTAATGCCGCAACGACTCCACGCATCGGGATGGCCAGCTACGGGGCGTCAAAGGCAGCCGTGACAGCCTGGACTCGCACCTTAGGGCTCGAATGCGCTCGCTACGATGTCCGCTGCAATATCGTCTCCCCAGGGTCTACACTCACGCCCATGCTCACCGGTATGTGGCCAGATGGCGTTGATGCAAGCGAGCGCGTCATTGCCGGCACCGCTAGTGAGTATCGCCTCGGAATTCCGCTGCAGAAACTCGCCCAACCTGATGATATTGCCCATGCGTGCCTCTTCCTCGTCTCCCCTGAATCAGCTCATATCACGATGCACGATCTGCGTATCGACGGGGGCGCAACTCTCGACAGCTAGGCTCTACCGGTATCTTGCGATTGGACACTTTAATGGCTATCCCCCAGATTTCTCCTTACGGTCTGCCCCAACCGCCAGCTGTGCGCGCCGCAGATTGGCAACTCAATGTGTATCGAGCGGCCTTGCTGATTCACGATATGCAAAATTATTTTATCCGCGCCTATCACCCTGATCAGGAGCCCATCCGCACCGTCATAGCCAATATCGCAGCCCTCGCCGATCGAGCTCGTTCCCTTGACATCCCCGTCTTTTATTCGGCGCAACCCCCTCGGCAACACCCCCACCAGCGGGGTCTTCTTAACGAGGTGTGGGGAGTTGGAATGCAGACCGCTCATGATGCGGAGATCATCGCCCCCTTGGCGCCAGAAGCAGGAGATCATGTGATTGAAAAATGGCGCTACTCGGCTTTCGAACGGACCTGCCTAGCTGGAGCACTCTCGTACAGTGGGCGCGATCAACTCATCATTACTGGAGTCTACGGGCATATGGGATGCCAAGTCAGTGCCGGCGATGCCTTTATGAAAGATATTCAGCCGTTCCTTATCAGTGACGCCATAGCTGACTTCACCCGCGACGAGCATGAACAAGCACTATTATGGGTGGCCAAGCGGTGCGGCGTTGTTCTTCCTACCCGCCACGTGTTCAAACAATTAGATCCTGCGGGAGGAGAATAATATGCGCAGCTTTATTTTTATTTCACCAGAAGAAAACCTCAGCGCCCACGGGATTGCTCAGAAATTCTCCACCGTGCACGATGGAATTGACTACCTCAATAATGGCGGAGAAATTGTTCTAGGAGCTCTTTCCTTCCACCCTGATCGCACACCCTATCTTTTTGCTCCGGACAGTTTTCAGTTCTCTTCTACCACCCCTACCCTTACTGAGCAGGAATCACTCACCGTCGTATCCGTGACAGATTCTCCTAGCCCTAGCCAGCACTATGAATCAATCAACCGCGCTATTGGTGATATTAAAGCAGGGAAGGTTGACAAGATTGTGCTCTCCCGCGCGCAGCGTTACCGCCTCCTTCACGAACCGCACCCCGAGGCCATCCTGGCGCGATATATGCACAGTGCCGGCACCGGCTACGGCTATCTCAGCGCAGTAGGCAACGGCGAGTACTTCGTAGGACCCAGCCCAGAAATTCTCCTCCTCAAGCGCGGTAAAAGTTTCATCTCCTTGCCCTTGGCTGGCACTGCCCCGCGCAGTGAGGACTCTACAATCGATAACCAGCGTGCGGAGTTATTAAAAAACTCGCATAAGGATCATATTGAGCACGCCTATGTTACCGAAGGGCTCCGAGAGATTCTCGCTCCGCTAAGCCGCACGTTGGATATTCCACGCCACCCTTCACTCATTCGCACCACGCATACGTGGCATTTGGGGACCCGTATTCAGGGAGAACTAAAAGAAAATATGACTGCCCTTGAATTGGCCTCTCTATTACACCCCACGGCAGCAGTCAACGGTTACCCAAAAAACCGAGCTCTTGAGATACTCAAAGAGCGTGAACCGGATCGCGGCTTTTATGCTGGCACGGTGGGGTGGTCGGACCGCCATGGCAACGGTGAGTGGCGGGTGGCTATCCGGAGCGCGCTCATTGGTGGACGTGATGTCACCGCGTACGCTGGGGGCGGAATTGTAGCCGATTCGGTAGCTGCGGAGGAACTGGCAGAAACCTCCACGAAGTTGGGGCCGATCCGCGCGGTTCTCAATCTTGGTCCAGAAGTGGTGCATCCCGTGCCCCAAGGACCGCCTCATCAGAGCTCCGAGAAGGACTCGATATGATGACCTATACCCCCTACCCACCAGAGCGCGCCGCGTATTACCTCAGTAGGGGATATTGGACATCCGATACCTTCGCTGATTTCTTTGCGCACCAAGCGCAAAAATATCCACACCACACTGCACTCGTAGCCCAGGACAGTGGAGGAGACATACACCGCTCCAGCTATCTGGACCTCAACACACATATCGAAGCTACCGCCGCCTTTTTCGCCGAAAGTGGAATAAACAACGGCGATTTCGTGGTCGTGCAGCTTCCTAATATCTACGAATTTGCCGTCACTATTGGCGCCCTCTTCCACCTCGGGGCACTGCCAGTATTCGCCCTACCGGCACACCGTGGCCACGAATTACGGCATTTTATTAGTCAGAGCAAAGCTACAGCACTGGTGTGCGCCGCCGAATTTCAAGGATTTAATCACGCGGCACTCGCGGATTCTTTGCGCGAAGAATTTCCTACGCTCACCGTTATCATCGCTAGCCCACATGAGGACCACAGCGACAACCTCTACCTTCACTCCGGCGTGTGGCTCAGTGGTGCTACCTACCCGCGCCACGCTGTCGATGCCTTAGATCTTGCCTTCTTGCAGGTTTCCGGAGGAACCACCGGAACCCCTAAGCTCATCCCTAGGACCCACGCCGACTATCTCTATTCGGTGCGTGAATCCGCTCTCATATGCAGCCTCGACGAGCACACCCGCTTCCTTGTCATTTTGCCGGTGTCCCATAATTTTACGATGAGCTCCCCCGGGGTCTTAGGGGTTTGGCTCAAGGGTGGCACTGTCGTCTTTTGCACCGATCCCTCTCCCTCCACGGCCTTTAAGATTATCGCTCATGAGGCTATTACCATGACCTCATTGGTACCTCCCTTGGCACTCGCATGGCTTGCTGTTCATGCCAACACCAAACCCGATCTCTCTTCGCTGGAGATTCTCCAAGTAGGTGGGGCTAAATTCTCCAGCGCTGCAGCCAGCCGCATCGGCCCAGAGCTCGGGTGTCAGTTGCAACAGGTCTTCGGGATGGCCGAAGGTTTGGTGAACTATACCAGATATGATGATCCACCTGAGCTGGTCACCACAACTCAAGGCCGTCCCATCTCCGCTGATGATGAGATCAGGATCATTGATGATTCTGGCCAACCGGTAGCCCCAGGTGAACCCGGTATTTTGCTAACCCGCGGCCCGTATACCATCAATAGTTATTTCAACGGCGCGGACCCAGATTCCTTTAGCCCAGACGGCTTCTATATCACTGGCGATATTGTCCGCCAACTCCCCACAGGCCACCTGATCGTTGAGGGTCGTTCCAAAGATCAGATTAACCGCGGAGGCGAGAAAATCTCCGCCGAGGACATCGAAAACCACCTCATCACCCACCCCCTGATCCGCGACGCCGCCCTCGTGGGCGTAGCAGATGACATGCACGGGGAGAAAACCTGTGCCTTTATCGTGCGCGAAGTACTCACCACTGACACCGAGCTCAGCACTAGTGGTCCTAGTAGGCCTAGTAGGCCTAGTGGTCTCAGTGCTGCAGAACTACGGCAGTATCTACGCAACCGTGGTGTAGCAAGCTATAAAATTCCCGATTTCTTCGAATTCGCCCAGGAATTTCCACACACCGGGGTGGGCAAAACCAGCCGCAAAGAATTACGCGCTTTAGTACTCAAATATATCCAAAGCACTTCGGAGTCCACACCATCATCAGAGTAAGGAGCATACCAATGAAACTGACCGAGACACAATTAAAAGATGAACTCGCCACAGTTTTAGGCATTTCCCCTGAGATCATCACTGCCGACGCTTTAATGGTTGATCTCGGTCTTGATTCCATGGGGCTCATTATGTTGGTAGAGAAATGGCGAGCTGATGGCTACGAGGTGGAATTCAACGACCTGATTGCTGCCCCCACCTTTGGTCAGTGGCTCGACATTCTCAGCACCTAAAACCACAGGACATATAACCATCGTGCTGCCACTACTAGGCAGCCAAAAAGCTGGGAGTTATCAGTGTTTTATCGCGATGCAGAGATCATCGATGCCTGTGCGACAATGAACAACCCTGCGCACTTTTTATCCCAGCTTCTCACCCAGGGAACCCCACTACATCACCCCACCGGGATCGAGATGACTTTCCTTGTGGATCTCTGCGAGCTTGACCCCGCCTACGGGGTCTCTCCACCAGATGACGTTCATGTATGGATTAATCGCCTGACCGATAAGACACGCCACGCTCACGGGTTGATGCGCCAGGTCCCAGGAACATCCGTGTGGGTCCGCACCTTGACAATTCCCCCAACTGTGCGCGCTTCCTATTGCTTCCGCATCAATGCTGGCCACTATCGCCCTCCAGGGCACAATAATTATCCTCACTTCTTCGACCCCCACGCCCGATTCGGTCATCTCATTTCTGAAGGGAGAAAAGGGCTCTCGCTCATCCGCGGGCGGTCGGCTCCCCCACACCGTATATGGGATGCACTCACGCACCCACACCCGGCGCGCTTCGATTGCTCACCCGAGGGTATCTACTCCTATTTTCCGGCAATCCCTTGTGCTGATTTGCCCCTGCTGATTCTGCTCGACGCCGATATATGGTTTCAGCGTCTCCACCTTGAGGTGGCGCTCGATCAGGCCATCGCGCACGGCATGATTCCTCCGGTTGCTGTTATCGGCCTTGGTTTTTCCTCGCCCGATAAGCGTCGCCAGATGCTCACTGTAAATCCCGAGACTTCGCATTATATTGCTTCCCAATTACCTCTTATGGCCCAGCAATTGGCTAAGACCCGCGGCCATCGCCTCAGCAGCGCCAAGCCTCTCATTGCAGGTCAGAGCCTTGGGGCTTTTCAGGCGCTGTATATAGCTCTTAATTGTGCTGATCTTTTCGGGGCGGTTATTGCGCAGTCACCGTCGCTGTGGTGGCACCCAGGGCCGGAAGCCAGCCCGCGCGATCTAAATAACCAGGTGCTTCCATGGCTGGTCACCGAACTCTATGAGCTGAGCATTCCACAGCGCCTACCCCACTTCTATATCTCCACAGGACTGCGGGAGGATCAACTCCTACCGCATGTTATGTCATTAATAACAGCCCTCGATGACCTAGATTGGCCCCATTCATTTTCTCTTATCGACGGCGGCCATGACCTCGCGTGGTGGCGGGAGACGCTTTTCGACGATCTAAGCGCCGCCCTCAGCGAGTACCCACGCGCCCACCTCGATCCTCGCGCTTTTTCGACTACCTATCCCCGATAAGGACTCATCATGCATTCCCCCACTACCTACATCGCTCTGAGTCCCACGCAGCAATCTATGTGGTTCGCCCATATGCTTGACCCCACCAGCGCGCAGTACCAAACCGCGGAGCTCATCATTTTCGACGGCGAGGTAGATATCGATCTCCTCCGCACGGCCATCACGCAGTGTATTCAATCGGTGGAGGTTATCAATGCTCATTACGATAGTCCGCACCGCGCCGTGCTCCAGCCGAATCCGTGCCAGGTGACCGTGGTAGAGGCGCCCGTTGATTACCCTAGAAAGTTCGCCCGCACCATCATGCTTACCCGGCTTAATGGCGATCTCGTGGGAGAAACACTCACTGCTCACTGGCTGTTTAGGGATCAAGATCATAGGGTGTACTGGCTGGCTCGCTTTCACCATATCTGCTGTGATGGTTTCTTTGTCAATGCTCTTATCCGCTGGATAGCGGATACCTACACCGCCTTCGTCAATCACGCGCACTTACCGTCGTCACCCTTTATTCCTCCTGACTATGTGGCAGCAGAATTCACCCTTGAACCGCCTACTCCGAGTGCGGCGACACGCGATTATTGGAGTGCGACTCCGCTGGTCACCCCACCCCCTTTGCTGGAACCGGCGGGAGATGAACTCATGGTCAGCGCTAGGGCCACTGTAGCTGCTTCGGCGCGCCGATCATTTATGGCTTTAGCGCGCGAGTATCACGCCCAGGAGCTGGAGTTATTATTGGCGAGCTTGGCTCATTATTGCGGTGTGCTCTCAGGCGTCACCGAGCGCATTAGTATCGGGGTCCCCATGATGAACCGCCCCCTAGGACAGGCGCTGGTAAGCCAGGGCCCCTTAGTCAATGTTCTAGGCCTCGACGTTGATCTTCATATCCCGCAGCCTGGAATCGATATCAACGAGGTATCTAAGGCGCTGAGTCTCCTCCGCGCCCATAGTGATATCAGCGCGGCCCAATTGCGAGCGCTTAAAGGGATCTCGGATCCCTATGAGCGTTTTATTGGGCCGCATCTAAATTTCCGGCCCTTTAGCCCGAGGTTTCAATTTGCAACGATCCAAGCACTCCTGGAGACCATTGCCGTGGGGCCGATTAATGATTGCGAATTCATCATTCAGTCCACACCATTAGCGGAATTAGAAATAATTGTCTTGGGTCGCGGCTCCAATAACGCGCACCTTGTTCGCGACCACGCCCAGCGCTTCGCTGAGTTTATCAGCACACTAGATATCTCGGGTGGCCCCCTCTTTGCGGGAAAATCTGTAGCTACGGCGCATGAACGTATTTCCATTGCTCATTACCAAGGGAAGCAACGAGCCATCGAGTACCAGACCCTCGGAGAGATGATCACCGCTGCCCGCAAGCGATATGGTCAGCTGGATAAACTTCTTGGTACCTTTGACCTCGGTAGGGAAGATCTGCGTTGGCTTAGTGCTCCCGAGGTATGGGCGAGAGTTGATAGGCGATGCGCGGCTCTGCGCAGCTACGGTCTCCAGCCCGGGCATATCGTCGTCCTGCATATAGAACGCGGAATGGAATTCCTTCTTACTGTCGCGGCTCTTGCTCTCATGGGAGTGACGTGGTGCCCAGTAGACCCCACCCTGCCGCTAGCGCGACGCACCTATATGATCGACGCCAGCGGAGCGGACGTGGTAATGTCTGCCACTTCGCTCGATCACCCGATCCCTACTATAAGGGTCACCGATTCCACCTGCTCAGCTCCTACGTCCCCTATCCGATCCCCCCATGCGCATCCACAGTGCGCCTATATCCTTTTTACTTCCGGATCCACTGGCGCCCCGAAGGCGGTAGCAAATTCTCAGGCAGGTATTGTCAATCGACTCAGCTGGATGTGCGAGTATTACCAGATAACACCTGAGGATATTGTGCTGCATAAAACACCCAGTTCTTTCGATGTGTCAGTATGGGAGTATCTCTTAGCTTTTACTCACGGGATCCCAACTGCGATTGCGACGCCACTAGCTCATAAGAATCCAGCCGTCATTGCCTCCCATCTCACTCTGGCGCACGCCACGATTTGTCATTTTGTGCCTGCCGCCCTCACATCCTTTTTAAGTTTCACTCAACACCCCTCGAAAAGAGACCAGTGGGACGCAGCTCGCTTTAATCTGCGCGCCCTTATCTGCTCAGGTGAGGCATTGGAGGCAAGCCTGGCATCTCGCGCTCAGGATTTCTTTGATGCTGATATTCATAATCTTTATGGACCCGCCGAGGCGGCGATTGATGTCACCGCCCATACCTTTACACCGACCGATCATCTGGTCCCCATTGGGGCACCGGTATGGAATACCGATATCCATATTGTTGACCCCTATTTCGCGCCCCTGCCACCAGGCTTTAGCGGCACTGTACTGATTGGTGGCGTACAGGTGGGATTGGGATATATAGGGCGCGAAGATCTCACCGCGCAGCACTTTATTACCCTCCCCCACCTGGGCCCCACCACGCTCTATAACACCGGTGACACGGCTTATTGGTTGAATGGGGAGCTGATCTATACGGGGCGAGCAGATAGCCAGGTGAAAATTCGCGGCCAGCGTGTGGAGCTCGCGGAGATCGAGAATACCCTATCGAAGCTCCCCGAGGTGCTCGCCGTGGCGGTCGTTATTGACCACAGCCATGGGGACCCCAAAATTGTGGCTTATTATATTCCCGCTGATCGAGAAGTTCCCGAATTACTCGATCGCCATGCACGCTCCTTCCTCGCGGAATATATGGTGCCCTCGTTCTATATAGCGCTTGACGCTTTCCCCATGACTCCCAATGGCAAACTAGATACCCAGGCCCTACCAGCCCCCGTC
Organism: Corynebacterium sp. ES2775-CONJ; assembly: GCF_024814515.1. Lineage (NCBI taxonomy): Bacteria > Bacillati > Actinomycetota > Actinomycetes > Mycobacteriales > Corynebacteriaceae > Corynebacterium > Corynebacterium sp. ES2775-CONJ. The sequence goes on from NZ_JANUXT010000002.1 coordinate 254,071, forward strand.
CCAGAGCACACAGGTGGCGCAATAATTTCACTCGATCCCACGGAACAGGCAGTCCACAAGGCTTTTGAAGAGGTTCTGGGGCAGCGTGTCAACGATGCTGATCAGAGTTTCTTTTCCCTAGGCGGTCATTCGCTTAGTGCGGTGGACTTGGCGCTGAAATTTCCGCAACTTAGTGTGGCAGATATATTTGCCCACCCCACGATTTCCGGCCTGGCTAAATGTCTGAACTATTCAACAGATGCTGGAGGTTTCGATCCGGTTATTACTCTGCGTCCGCATCAAGGTGGGGCAGCTATTTTCTGCTTCGCTCCAGCAGGTGGACTCACCTGGTCCTATTCCCCCCTGGCGCACCTCCTGGAAGAGTACGATCGGCACTCAGGTAGCGGCATTTTTGGTATGCAATCTCTGGGTATTCTCGATACTGCGCACCGAGCAACCAGCATTCAGGCACAAGCGCGAGCTTCACTAGATAAAATTCGAGAGCTGTGGCAGATCCATCATTTTAGCTCTGTCGTGCTTGTCGGCTGGTCGGTGGGTGGCGTTGTGGCTCATGAAGTGGCCTGCCAACTTCAGCACAGCTGGGACGGTGTCGCTATCAGCGGACTCTATCTCCTTGATGCCTACCCTCCTCAGGTATGGCAATCTGTGCCGATCCCCTCTGAGGAGGAGTTATGGGCAGGAGTTCTCGCCATGGCAGGGCTCAAGCGCGCCGATGATACTCCCCTGAGCGCAGCTGAGATCATCGCGGCCATGAGGGATTCCCATGGAGTTTTTTCCCAGTTGCGTGACCACGAAATTGATGGCATTAGGACAATGGTGGCGCACAATGCATCGTTGATGCGTGAGCACACTGCAGGCTTTTACTCTGGGCAAGCGGTGCACTATACCGCGGGGCTAGATCGAGCAACCCGGTTACCGGAGATTACGGTGAGCGCTTGGGATCATCTGATTGAGCACCTGGAGTGCGTTGAGTATCCCGTCAATCATCCAGGGATGGTGGGAGTAGAGGTTCTAAATGACCTGGCTCAGCGGATTTCGCATTAAAAAAAGACCCTGTGAAGATATTTTCTTCACAGGGTCTTTCAACCACACAGATTTAGCGTGCCTTCTCGACGATTTCTACGAGACGGAAGTGCTTATCTTTTGAAAGTGGACGGGTCTCTTCGATGCGAACCAGATCGCCAATGCCGGCAATCTCATTCTCGTCGTGAGCCTTTACTTTCGAGTTGGTACGGATGGTCTTGCCGTAAAGAGCGTGCTGGTGACGGTCTTCGAGCTCAACCACGATAGTCTTCTGCATCTTGTCAGAGACGACATAACCGGTGCGTACTTTGCGTGCGCCCTTTTCCTTCTTGTTCACTTTTGCCTCACTCATAATTAAGCCTCAGCTCCTGGAACTACAGACAGGCCAAGTTCGCGCTCGCGAATGACAGTGTAGATACGAGCAATATCGGTCTTCACTGCACGCAGGCGGCGGTTATTGGTCAACTGACCGGTTGCGGCCTGGAAGCGCAGGTTGAACAGCTCTTCCTTAGCCTCAGAGAGGCGGGTTGCTAGCTCCTCGGCGTTCAGCTCGCGAAGCTCGTGTGCGGGGGTACCGTTAGCCATTAGAACTGGTCCTCCTTCTTAACAATACGAACCTTGCAAGGAAGCTTCTGGCCTGCACGACGCAGCGCCTCAAGAGCGGTTTCCTCATTTGGGTAGCTCATCTCGAAGAGAATGCGACCCGGCTTGACGTTTGCAATCCACTTTTCCACAGGGCCCTTACCGGAACCCATACGAACACCGAGTGGCTTCTGGGTCAGTGGACGGTCTGGGAAGATATTGATCCAAACCTTGCCACCACGTTTGACGTGCCGGTTAATTGCAATACGTGCAGACTCGATCTGACGGTTGGTGATATAGGCGGGCTCGAGAGCCTGGATCGCGTAATCACCGAAAACAATGCGGTTACCGCCCTTAGAAACGCCACTACGGTGTGGACGGTGCTGGCGGCGGTATTTCACGCGCTTTGGAATAAGCATAGGTCTTAGCCCTCCTGCTTCTGCTCAGCGCGCTGACGACGCTGGCCACCGCGACGCGGACGTGCGTTGCGGTCACCGCGGCCACGGCGCTCTGCTGGTGCGTTGATTTCACTCTCGCGACGGCCGCCGACAACGTCACCCTTGTAGATCCACACCTTGACGCCAATGCGTCCGAAGGTGGTGTGAGCCTCGTAGGTGCCGTAATCGATTTCGGCGCGGAGGGTATGTAGTGGAACGCGACCTTCGTGGTAGCGCTCGGTCCTAGACATTTCGGCACCGCCGAGACGACCAGAACATACAACCTTGATGCCCTTGACGTGAGGCTGACGCATAGCGCCTTGGATTGCCTTACGCATAGCACGGCGGAATGCCACACGGTTGGTGAGCTGTTCGGCTACCGACTGTGCAACCAGCTGTGCATTGGCGTCAACGTTCTTGACCTCGAGGATATTGAGGGCAACCTGCTTACGGGTGAGCTTCTCGAGCTCGCCGCGCAGACGGTCAGCCTCGGAACCACGGCGACCGATCACAATACCCGGGCGGGCGGTGTGGATGTCGATGCGGACGCGGTCGCGGGTGCGCTCGATAACAATATCGGCGATACCAGCGCGGTCGAGGGTTTTGGTGAGGAACTCGCGGATCTTGATATCTTCTGCGAGGTACTCTGCGTAATTCTTATCGGCGTACCAGTGGGACTTCCAGTCGGAAGTGATACCCAATCGGAGACCGTGTGGATGGATCTTCTGTCCCACGTTTATGCACCTGCCTTTTGGCTCTCGACAACCACGGTGATGTGGCTGGTGCGCTTGCGGATCGCGAAAGCACGACCCTGGGCGCGAGGCTGGAAACGACGCATGGTGGGGCCCTCGTCAGCATAGGCTTCAGAGATGACCAAGGTGCGTGGATCCAAGCCGAAGTTATTCTCAGCGTTGGCCGCTGCGGAATGAATCACTTTAGCTAGTGGCTCAGAAGCATGCTGGGGAGCGTACTTCAAGATAGCCAGAGCTTCTTCGACTGACTTGCCGCGTACGAGATCGATAACACGACGAGCCTTCATAGGGGTTACGCGGACGAAGCGGGCGGTCGCGCGTGCGGAATTGATTTCGCTCATCGCTTATCGACGTCCCTTCTTCTTATCGTCTTTAATATGACCCTTGAAGGTCTTGGTTGGTGCGAATTCACCCAGTTTGTGGCCGACCATGGAGTCGTCTACGAATACTGGAACATGCTTACGACCGTCGTGAACGGCGAAGGTGTGTCCAATGAAATCTGGGAGAATGGTGGAACGGCGGGACCAGGTCTTGATGACCTGCTTCGTACCCTTTTCGTTTTGAGCGTCTACCTTCGCGAGGAGGTGCTCATCGACGAACGGGCCTTTCTTTAGGCTACGTGGCATCTTTCCTTACCTCCTCTTAGCGCTTCTTGCTCTTATTAGACCGGCGACGCTGCACGATCATATTGTTGCTGTACCGGTTCGGGTTGCGGGTACGGCCTTCCTTCTTGCCCCATGGGGACACTGGGTGACGACCACCAGAAGTCTTACCTTCACCACCACCGTGTGGGTGGTCGACCGGGTTCATAACGACACCACGGACGGTTGGGCGAACGCCCTTCCAACGCATACGGCCAGCCTTGCCCCAGCGCACGTTGATTTGATCAGCATTGCCAACCTCACCAACGGTAGCGCGGCAACGGATGTCGACGCGGCGGATTTCGGAAGATGGCATACGCAGTACAGCGTATTTACCAGCCTTACCGAGCAACTGGATGGATGCACCAGCAGAACGGGCGAGCTTGGCGCCGGCGCCAGGCTTGAGTTCTACGCAGTGGATAACGGTACCAGCTGGGATATTACGCAGTGGCAGGTTGTTACCAACCTTGATATCAGCATTGGCGCCAGCTTCGAGCATCTGCCCCTGCTTGAGGCCCTTAGGAGCCACGATATAGCGCTTCTCGCCGTCTACGTAGTGCAGCAGGGCGATATTAGCGGTACGGTTCGGGTCGTACTCGATATGAGCGACCTTAGCGGGGATACCATCTTTGTCATTGCGACGGAAGTCGATGAGACGGTACTGCCGCTTATGTCCACCACCCTTGTGGCGAACAGTGATGTGGCCGTGTACATTACGGCCACCCTTCTTGGGAAGTGGGCGAACCAGGGACTTTTCCGGGGTCGAGCGAGTGATCTCCTCGAACATGGAAACGGAGCTCTGGCGGCGACCCGGGGTTGTCGGCTTGTATTTACGAATAGCCATAGTTTTTCCTTACCTCGACTCTCTTAAGCGCTCTGGCCGAAGATGTCGATTGTGTCGCTGCCCTCACGGAGCGTCACGTAGGCGCGCTTGGTGGCTTTGCGGGAACCAAAACCGGAGCGAGTGCGCTTGCGCTTGCCCTCTCGATTAATGGTATTCACGGAAGCTACCTGAACGCCGAAGATCTGCTCGACGGCAATCTTGATTTCGGTCTTATTAGCGGTCTTAGCGACGTAGAAAACATAAGTGTTTTCTTCCATCAGACCATAAGACTTCTCGGATACAACCGGTGCGAGGATAATATCGCGGGGATTTGCGATCTTAGCCATTAGTTCTCCTCCTTAACCGCACCCTGGGTGCGGGTGATGAAGGTATTGAGAGCCTCGACGGAGAATACTAGATCATCAGACTTGAGCACATCATAGGTGTTCAGCTGATCAGCGAATAGCACCTGGACATGCTCTAAGTTGCGAGCACTCTTTTGGGCAGTAATATCCTCACGGCCGACGACGAACAATACGTTGCGACGATCGGTGAGACGCTCGAAGAACGTCTTTGCGGACTTGGTTGAAGGGGTTTGACCAGGAACGAGCTCTTCCACCACGTGGATGCGTGCGTTGCGTGCACGATCCGACAGGGCGCCGAAGAGAGCGGCCTTGATCATTTTCTTCGGGGTACGCTGCGCATAATCGCGTGGCTTAGGGCCGTGCGAAATGCCACCACCGGCGAAGTGAGGTGCGCGGATCGAGCCCTGACGAGCACGACCGGTTCCCTTTTGACGGAAAGGCTTACGCCCACCGCCACGGACTTCACCGCGAGTTTTGGTGGAGTGGGTACCCTGGCGCTTAGCAGCGAGCTGAGCGTTGACTACCTGGTGCAGCAGCGCGATTGAGACTTCACGATCGAAGATCTCTGCTGGCAACTCAACGGTGCCATTGGTGGCACCTTGAGCGGTGTGGACGTCCAATGTTAAATGGCTCATGCGTGTGCACCGCCCTTCACTGCGGTCTTAACGGTCACGATGCCTCCACGGTTGCCCGGGATTGCACCCTTGATCAGGATGAGGTTAGCATCGGCGTCAATCTTCTGAACCTTGAGGTTCTGGGTTGTGACGCGGTCGGAACCCATGCGGCCAGCCATGCGCTTGCCCTTGAAGATGCGGCCTGGGGTAGCGCAAGCACCAATACCACCGACACGGCGGTGAGCTGCTTGGTTACCGTGGGATGCACCCTGTCCGGCAAAGCCGTGGCGTTTCATGCCGCCGGCGAAGCCTTTGCCCTTGGAGGTACCGGTGACGTCGACGAAGGTGGTGCCTTCGAAGATATCAGCGGTGACTTCCTGGCCGACTTCGTAACCAGACACATCATCCATGCGGATTTCGGCTACGTGACGGCGCGGGGTAACTCCGGCCTTGTTGAAGTGGCCGGTGCCTGGCTTGTTTACTTTGCGTGGGTCGATATCGCCAAAGGCGATCTGGATGGCGCTATAGCCATCGATTTCGGGGGTACGAATCTGGGTTACAACGCATGGCCCAGCTTCAACGACGGTCACCGGTACTACGCGGTTCTCTTCGTCGAAGATCTGGGTCATACCGAGCTTGCGGCCCAGAATGCCCTTGATCTCAGTTTCACTCATTATTTATTCTCCGGATGCCAAGAAAGTCGTCGATTACACAATATTCACATCGACGCTGGCCGGAAGATCGATGCGCATGAGCGCGTCGACCGTCTTCGGCGTCGGGTCGAGGATGTCGATGAGGCGCTTGTGAGTGCGCATCTCGAAGTGCTCGCGAGAGTCCTTGTACTTATGGGGAGAACGGATAACGGCATATACGTTCTTTTCGGTTGGCAATGGCACTGGGCCTACCACTCGTGCACCCGTACGGGTGACGGTCTCGACAATTTTGCGTGCAGACGCGTCAATTGCTTCGTGGTCGTAGGCTTTTAGCCGAATGCGGATCTTTTGTCCCGCCACGCTTTCCTCTTCCTCGCTTGTCCCACTTCCACAATGGATTGGTGGGAATCGCTTCATCTTATTCTCTATAACGTTGTCCAGGAGTTCTTGGGATACCTGGGCGCAACGCCAGTTTCTTACTTGATTGTCTATTCCAGACTTGCTAGGAAAATGTCGAACATGTCGATGTGGCTACAAAGCTCACAAACTTTGGCCTTTTCACTAGCCCTCGGGGTACAAGACCCAAGAAGTCAAGCCGGAAGGGATCGGGCGCTAGGTTTTCACCTAGGTGATCACTTACGTACTGCCGCTGTTTATTTGCCATGCATCCACGTCACTTATCCTGGCCTTCAAATAGAACTCGCGTGAGCTCATTCTCCTTGAAGAAACCTCCTAGATGCTTCAGTAATAACAAGGCCGCTAACCCTCGTAAGGAGGATCCGTACCTCTTAAATACTAAAGTCACCTTAAGTGAAGGTGTCATGTTTGCTTTGCCAGCCTCACTGAAACCGCTTGAGGGCGATACCAGTGCACCTGTCAAAGCAACCTGATTATTAAAACATGTATGAAGGAAAGTTGCAAGCTAGATTGCCAATTTGTTTCAGCGCTTAGCACACCACCTTTATCACTTCATATCCTCCCTGAATGCCGATCGGCTCCCTAACGTAGCTGCGGCGGCGGAGATTCTATATAACACCGGATGACAGGTCGCGCAATCTACCGCGCAATCCACGAGGTGGAAAATTGTACGAATGGCACAGAAGCCCCCCTCGTGGGTCTATATGCTCGCCACGAGGGGGGATTCGGCTACTCTCGTTTTGCTCCTAGGGTGGACCTTTAAGAGTGTAGATCACGCGGGGTGCGGCCATTCTTATAGGCTTCAAGCCTAGAATCGTCGCATTCTAGTTGGGTACGCGGCCATTTCAAGAGAGTGGCTCCGGCCTCGTAGGTGCTCTGTAAGAAGGCAAGGACTGCAGCGCGAGGATCGGCCGACTGGCGAACTACCTCATAGGGAAGCAGAAATTGCTGGAATTCCTCACTATAATAAGCGCCTTCGGGGGCGATAGCTGCGCGCTCGAATCCCTCGGGCACGGGGTAGGCGTAGGCATAGAATGCTCCCTCGTCTCCCCCACCCGGCCAGAAGCCGCAGCTGGATAGTTCGTGCGAATAACCTTCAACCATGACCCAGTCGCCACAGTTGGGCGCGCCGCCCGGGTGGCGGGGGGCGAGTTCTCCACTAAAGCGCGTGCATGCAAGATCAAAGGAACCAAAGAAGAAGTGAACGGGACTGACCTTGCCAATATAGTCAGCACGGAATTCACCGATGAGATTATTCGCTTGCACAAGTTGTTGGAAAAATGCCTCGATTGCGCTCTTATCGTAGGCAGCGTCGGTCTCATTTGTGCGGAAGTCAGGTGCGGGGTCTACTTCGGTTGGGATAGGTCGAATATCGAATGGGACCTCGATCGCCTCCATTGCCTCTGCCACGAGACGGTAGAACGCGGCCACGCTCATGGATTGCAAGGCAAAATGTGCCCGCTTTCCATTTGAGCGACGGAAGTGGATCTCATGGGCGAGAAAGTCGAACTCTATATCAAAGGATCCGTCTTCAAAGGGGATCGCGGATGTACTTAGACCCGCTGGGGTGACATAGAGCGCCACTTGCCACCAGTGATTGACGAGGGGTGCGTAGGCCATGCGGATCTTGCCGATGATTTGTGTCCACATATGAACAGTCGTGCGGGTTTCTTCCCAATCGGCAACTTTGAGCGCAGGCCAGCCGGAGTGGAGAGAGTGGGTCATGATTTAAGCTACTTTCGCGTACGTGATGGATAGGAAAGTTGATAAGTCAACTACTTATAGTTTAAGCCACCCCACACCTCGGCGCCAGCCGCTGCACCGGGGCTTTTAGCACTATGCTCTCGATCACATACACACATCGCCAAAGGATGATGAGAAGTCACTAAGGAGTACCTCCTATGAGATCCAATGAATAAAATTGGATCATCATCACCCGCAGCTCCGCCCTAGACCTCACTACCTAGCCCCGGAAGGATGCTCATCAACCCGATACCACAAAACAACTGGGAGAAGACTTGATTTATCCAGTTCAAGACTAAGAAAACCGGTATTTTTGGCCCCTAAACCTAGCTTCAATAGGGAGAAAATCCAGCAGCAATAATCCTCACATCACCGCTGTGGGGGTAGTGGACGGATCGAATATTATCGAAATTTTTTTAGCTTCTGCGAGCTGTAATTATTAAAAGTCCGCGTAGAGCCGTAAATTATAAGCACAACAATTGCAATAATTCCGCAGGCTCCGTATTCACAATGCCGGAGTAGATGTGGGATACTGTCGTTTTACGCACCAACGCCGGTTTTAAGCCTCCTGGAGAACTTTAAAGCCCTGTGACTTTCGCACGTGATGGAGAAAACCATTGTTCAAATATCTACTGAGGAAAGCAGCTAGCTGGACGCTCATCGTCTTTCTGGCAACAAATATTACTTTCTTCCTAGCGTCGGCCTTCCTCGACCCTCGCTCGAATTATATTGGGCGGAGGCCACCGTTAACCCCCGAGCAGATTGACACACTCCTTGTGCCCTATAATCTCAGCCCCACCATCCCCTTGTGGCAGCGGTGGTGGAATTGGTTAAGCGATATCCTGCTCCACTGGAACTGGGGCTATTCTCCAACTGGATCCCTCGTTAATGATGAAATTAGTTTCCGCATCTGGGTATCCGCTCAACTGATGCTCGTCGCTACCCTCATAACCATCGTCCTTGGAGTGTCGGTGGGCGTGTACACAGCGTCTAGGCAATACCAGCGAGGTGACCGAATCTGGCAGGCTATCTCAATCGTGGCCATGAATGTCCACGTCGTCGTCGCATCGATTATCGTTGTAGCCGCAGCGATTAAAATCAACGACCTAGTAGGAGCTCGTATCCTCTATGTCACCGGGGCCTCGAACCCCAGCGTGGAGGGATTCTTTCCCAAGCTCGTCGATTATGCCCAGCACCTCATTCTGCCAACAATCGCTCTCGTAATTATTGGCTATGCTGGCTACCACTTCATGCAGCGCTCCCTGCTACTCGACAATATTAACGCCGACTATGTACGCACAGCCCGAGCTAAAGGGCTGACAAAGGGACAGGCTATTCGCCGGCACGCATTGCGCACCTCCATCATCCCGGTCGCCACCTCGGTTGCCTTCGCTGTTCCCGGCATCTTTACGGGCGCGGTACTGACTGAAAAAATCTTCGCATGGAACGGCATGGGCGTGTATTTTGTGGAAACCATATCGAAAAATGACGTCCACGGTGCCGTGGCCGTTGCCGCCTTCGGGGCTGCACTCACCGGCGTCTCCGCAATTTTGGCCGATCTAGTCGTCGTTGCCCTCGATCCTCGAGTACGAGTGAGTTAATACCATGAACGATAATAATCAACGCCCCACAGGCGATATCGACGAGGCCACCTCAACGGTGATGCCGCCAGCAAACCTCCACGTCGGTGCAACTGTGCCCCATGGCTCAGAGATTCGTTCCGATGAGAACGAATCCCAACCTACCCTTCCCGAGACACCGGAACTCGTCCGCGGCACCTCCCGTCTCACACTCTACGCACGCCGCTTCATGCGCAATAAGGGTGCGGTCATCGGCTCGGTCATTTTTGGGCTCCTCGCTCTCTTCGCAGCCTTTGGTGGCCTGCTCACCCCGTGGTCGTTTACAGAACCTGATTTCCTTAACCTGTCAAGCGCTCCATCGTCCGAGCACTGGTTTGGCACCACCGACGGTGGCCAAGACCTTTTTGCACAGGCCGCCCATGGTCTGGGACGCTCTCTCATTATCGGCGTGAGTGTTGCACTGTCGACCACCATAATCTCCGCCATCGTTGGTGCCGGAGCGGCCCTTCTCGGCGGCTGGGTAGAAAAGATCATTCTAGCGATTATTCACTTCCTCCTCGCGGTTCCCAGCTTCCTCATTTTGGCGCTGCTGGTTTCTGACTCCGGCGGCGACTGGAAGGTGCTCATCTTCGTAATGATTCTCCTCGGCTGGATGTACTCGGCTCGTGTGATTTGGTCACTATCCATCTCCGTGCGTGAAAACGACTTTGTTCGGGCTGCTCGCTATATGGGCGTATCCAAGTCACGAATTATCGTCCGCCATATGCTCCCCAATATCAGCTCGCTGTTAGTGATCCAATTTGTTCTCGGCACGGTATCGACAGTTATGGGCGAGACTGGGTTGTCCTTCCTCGGCTTAGGTGTCAAACTCCCCGATGTGTCTTTGGGAACCTTATTATCAGGCGGCACCGCCACTGTTCTCACTGCTCCGTGGCAGTTTTATATCCCAGCCACGATCTTGACCCTACTGACGGTCTCGTTAGCGCTTATTGCTGACGGATTGCGCGATGCCATCGATCCCAACTCAAAGTCCGGAGGAAACGCATGAGTTCGCCTAGCTCGTATTCCCTCGAAGGCACAACTGCCTTAAATACCCCAATACTCTCAGTCCGCGACCTTAATGTCTCTTTCCCGTCCGAAGCCGGTGTTGTCAATGCTGTGCGCGGTGTGTCTTTTGACCTCTTTCCTGGTCAAACTCTAGGAATTGTGGGCGAGTCCGGATCGGGGAAGTCGGTCACCTCACTGTCTGTTATGGGTCTCCTTCCGGATTATGCCAAGATTGCAGGCTCGGTTCGTTTCGCCGGTGAAGAACTAATTGGCAAAACCGACAGTGAAATGTCACGGATTCGCGGTAACGGCATCGGTATGATCTTCCAGGATCCGCTCTCGGCACTGACCCCCGTCTTTGATATTGGCACCCAGCTTGTAGAAGCGTTGCAAGCGCACCAAAGGATTTCCAAAGCCGATGCACTCAAGCGGGCCATAGAGTTATTAGATCTTGTCGGTATTAAAGAGCCGCACAAACGGGTGAGGTCCTTTCCCCACGAATTTTCTGGTGGTATGCGCCAGCGCGTGGTCATCGCCCTTGCGATTGCAAATAATCCTCGTGTGCTCATTGCGGATGAGCCCACCACCGCGCTCGATGTCACCATCCAAGCGCAAATCCTCGATGTCATTAAACTCGCCCAACGCGAGACTGGTGCCGCCACTATCATGATCACCCATGATATGGGTGTGGTGGCCGAAACCGCCGATGACGTCCTCGTGATGTACGCGGGGCGGCCTGTGGAAAAAGGTAATGTCTTTGAGGTCTTTGCCCAACCGCGGATGCCCTATACCGTCGGCCTCCTCGGATCAACCCCCCGCCCTGATATTTCCTCAGACGAACCCTTAACACCTATCGTGGGCAATCCCCCCGTGCTCGTGGGACTGCGCGATCGCTGCCAATTCGCCCCCCGATGCCCAGTGGTACAACCACGCTGCCACGAAGAAGAGCCCTCCCTCAATCTCGTGCCAGGAACCCAGGCTCATCAATCGGCTTGCCTTCGCTCTCAAGAGATCCTCGATGGCAGGATCGATGGTGATCGCATGTACCAACTACCCCCACTGAGCCCGGATATTCTTGCTGAAATCCCACGCGACGAACGTCCAGTTACGCTCAGTGTCAAGGATCTTCGCAAGGAATTCCCGCTGACTAAAGGTGCTCTCATTAAGCGCAAAGTTGGCACCGTGAAGGCGGTCGACGGATTGACCTTTGATATTCACCAGGGTGAGTGCATGGCTATTGTTGGTGAATCTGGTTGCGGTAAAACCACAACTCTCCTTGAGATCATGGATCTTGATCCAGCCCACGGCCACGTGATTCTCAATGGTATTGATGCATCATCGATGACACGCACCCAGCGTCGAGAAGCGCGAAAGCAAATCCAGATTGTCTTCCAAGATCCCATGAGTTCGCTCAACCCCCGGTTGACGGTAAAGGAAGTTATCGCTGAACCGTTATATGCGCTCGGCTTCGACGGCGATATTGATCGCCGAGTCCAAGAACTCATGACTTTGGTCGGCCTGGATACCTCCCAAATTGATCGCTTCCCCGGGCATTTCTCTGGCGGTCAACGCCAGCGTATCGGCCTCGCTCGAGCCTTGGCGACCAATCCCAGTGTTATCGTTCTCGATGAACCGGTATCTGCCCTCGACGTTTCGATCCAAGCGGGTGTAATTAACCTTCTTGAAGACCTCAAACGCAAGCTCGGTTTATCGTATCTTTTCGTAGCCCACGATCTCTCTGTCGTGCGCCATCTTTCCGATAGGGTCGCAGTGATGTACAAAGGCCGCTTCGTGGAAGAGGGTGAGGTGGATGATATCTTCGATCATCCGCAACACGAGTACACCAAGCAACTGCTCGAGGCGATCCCCATCCCCGATCCAACGGTTGCGCGTCGATAAAGACTTTGCCCCTGTGGTGTCAGGATTATAAAGTATCAGCAATATACATGAGTACTAAGATCCTGGCACCACCTCTATAGTTTGCTTAGAGAGCGAAAAGGTTTCTGCACGAGGTTGCGGTCGATTGATCCGTCGTATCGCAGTCTCGTGCAGAGATTTTCTTCATCATGAGAAAGGCTCTGGACTCACGGGCATGATAACCCGGTGCCCTCTTGACGTCCGCTTATACCCACCCTCACACGATCAATGAAGGAGATTTTTTCCTTATGAAGAAGAATATCCGCATTGCAACGATGGCTGCGCTATCTGTTGCTGCTCTGACCCTAGGTGCGTGCGCCGACGGTGCCACCACGGGCACTGGCTCCCAATCAGCCTCCGGCCAAGGCTCAGCCGAGTTCGAGATCAAGGCTGCTGGCGATTATAACCCGCTCGAGCGCGATCAGATCAAGGATGGCGGCGAGCTGGTCTTGCCTATCTCAGAAATTCCCGAGCAACTCAATCGTTTCCACGGTAATAGCTCGGCTGATACAACCAGGATCTGGCGCTATTTCAACCCACAGATCGCCCTCTTCGACGGTGATGGCACCTGGCACGCCAATCCCGCCTACCTCACTGATGTCAAGGACGATATCGTAGATGGGAATTTGGTACTCACCTGGGATATTCACCCTGATGCAACCTTCAACGACGGTACCCCCATTGACTGGACCGCCTTTGAGAACACCTGGAAGATGAATAACGGCTCTAACCCTCAGGTGGTTCCTAGCGGCACCGATGGCTATGAGCGCATTTCCGCTGTCACCCGGGGTGACGATGATAAGCAAGTAATCATCACCTTCGATGGCACCTACCCGTGGTGGCAGGGCTTGTTTAACTCGATCCTGCACCCAAAGGTTAACGATCCCGCGACTTTCAATGAGAGCTATATCAACACTCTGCATCCTGAATGGGGTGCCGGTCCATTCATCGTGGACAGCTTCGACCCGAACGCCAATACCGTAACCTTCGTTCGCAATGATAAGTGGTGGGGCGAGACCGCCAAACTTGAGAAGCTGACGCTGCGCGCCATGGAGAATCTGGCAACGATCAATGCCTTCAAAGCTGGCGAGATCGATGCCGCCGGCGTGAGCAGCAAAGACAACCTTGCCACCGCTCGCGGGCTGGGTGATGCTATTGATATTCGTTCCTCGGTACTTACCTCCAATGCTTTGATGATGCTCAACGCCCAGGCACCACAACTGGGCGATATTAAAGTTCGCGAGGCTATTGTGAAGGGCATCGACCGCGCACTAATCTCAGAGATCCGTTTCAATGGTCTGGACTATACTGAGGAACTGCCAGGCTCACTGACCTATTTCACCTTCCAGCCAGGCTACGAAGATAACTTTAGTTCTGTAGGGGCTTTCGACCCAGAAAAGTCTCAAGCGTTGCTCGACGAAGCTGGGTGGGTTGCTGGTAGCGATGGAATCCGCGAGAAGGATGGCCAAAAGTTCAGCATCCGCTACACCATGCTGGGCGACTCCGCAATTGATAAGGCATTTGCCTCTGCTTTGCAGAAGATGATGAAGGATATTGGTGTGGATCTTTCCATCCAAGAGCGCCCATCATCTGATTTCTCCAAGATCATGGCCGCCAAGGACTTCGATCTCTTCTTCCTTAGCTTTAGGTCTTCTGATCCTTTTGGAGCCGCGTACTTCGGTCAGCTCTATAATACCGACTCCGAGCTGAATATCTCGGGCACGGGTTCTGCTGAACTCGATGCCAAGATTGACAAGCTCCAAAAGCTACCCACCGCTGAGGAGCAAATTAAGGAAGCGAATAAACTAGAAGAGGAAGCTTTTGCTACCTACGGTGTTGTCCCTATGTACAACGGACCTCAAATGGTTGGCGTAAAGAAGGGTTTGGCTAACTTCGGCGCCACCGCTTTCGCTGATCTTCCGGTAGAGAATATCGGCTGGGCTAAGTAATAAGATTCTTTTTTAGTATTCTCCTGTCGGCATAATGCCGGCAGGAGAATTTCTCTATTTAGGGGTAGAGATACTCCACACCAGCCACCCCTTTGAGAAGATCGGGATCTACGGGAATACCGACCTTGAAAACTGTAAGGTCCCCGGTTGGTTCTAGAATCATCAGCTGCACCATAGAGAGTGTCGGTATACCTGCTCTGCGTAGTGCAGAGCGAATATCAGAGGGGGATACATGAGTTTTGCGTAGCTGATCGTCGATCATCTCTCCGTTGGCGACGATGACCTGGGGGTGGCTATTGATGACTCGCTTGATATACCGACCGTCGCGGATCATCCCAAAAATGGATTCCATGACCATAAGCGTGCCGAGTCCCACTATTCCCGCCATTAAAGTGGGCGGGTGACCGATAACTGCACGTCCTGCCACCGCTCCAAACATGACAATAACAACGGCATCGAAGGTGTGCATCTTGGAGAGCACCCGGGCTCCAAAAATCCGAACCAATACGATAAAGCCGAGGTAGGTAAAAATCCCCGAAAGAATCACCACGGGGATACGCCAGGGATCGATCGTTAACTGCTCGTACATATAGAGCCTTAATTGGTCCATAAAAACTCAGCTTAGCAGCCTTTGGTATAAGCGCTTGATCAGTTTCATCAAGCCCGTTATGGGCCTGGAAGACATCACCAGCAATCTGAAATCTTAGCCTGGGAGGTTCAGCATTTCTGAGCGTTATAATCTCGCAGAAGTAAATGCCTGTAGGAATGCCAAAAACCGCCCCATCCCCTAAGCGGAGATAAGGCGGTGATTAGTGCGCACCTTTTAGGGTGCGGTGATCATTACTTGATGATCTTGGTAACGCGGCCGGCGCCAACGGTACGGGAGCCCTCGCGAATAGCGAAGCGCAGGCCCTCGTCCATAGCAACAGGCTGGATCAGGGTGACGGACATGTCGACGTTGTCGCCAGGCATAACCATCTCGGTGCCCTCAGGAAGCTTCACAACACCGGTCACGTCGGTGGTGCGGAAGTAGAACTGTGGACGGTAGTTGTCGAAGAATGGGGTGTGGCGGCCGCCTTCGTCCTTGGAGAGAACGTAGACAGAGCCCTCGAACTCGGTGTGAGGAGTATAAGCGCCTGGCTTTACAACAACCTGGCCGCGCTCAACGTCTTCGCGCTTGATGCCGCGGAGAAGAAGACCGCAGTTGTCGCCAGCTTCGGTGTAGTCAAGGAGCTTACGGAACATCTCGATACCGGTAACGGTGGTGGAGGTGCTCTTCTCGCGGATACCGATGATCTCAACATCCTCGTTAACCTTGAGCTGACCGCGCTCGACACGACCGGTGACCACGGTGCCACGGCCGGTAATGGTGAAGATATCCTCGATAGGCATGAGGAATGGCTTGTCGGTCTCGCGCTCTGGGTCTGGGATGGACTCGTCGCAGGCGTTCATGAGCTCAACGATGGACTCGGTCCACTTAGCGTCGCCCTCGAGAGCCTTCAAAGCGGAGATGTGAACGATAGGAGCTTCCTCATCGTAATCCTGCTCAGCGAGAAGTTCGCGAACTTCCATCTCCACGAGCTCGATAATTTCCTCATCATCGACCATATCGCACTTGTTAAGAGCAACGAGGATATAAGGAACGCCAACCTGGCGAGCAAGAAGAACGTGCTCACGGGTCTGAGGCATGGGGCCGTCAGTTGCAGCTACAACGAGGATAGCGCCGTCCATCTGGGCAGCACCGGTGATCATATTCTTGATGTAGTCGGCGTGACCTGGAGCGTCAACGTGAGCGTAGTGGCGCTTCTCGGTCTGGTACTCAACGTGGGAAATGTTGATGGTAATGCCGCGCTCTTTTTCCTCAGGTGCCTTATCAATGGCATCGAAGGCGAAAGCCTGGTTCAGATCTGGGTAAGTATCAGCCAGAACCTTGGTGATAGCAGCGGTAGTAGTGGTCTTACCGTGGTCAACGTGACCAATGGTACCAATATTTACGTGGGGTTTAGTGCGCTCAAACTTGGCCTTTGCCACAGTGTGTCCTCCTGGACTTTTCGTGGTGGCCACGAACCTCGCAGCCACAAAAATTGATGGTGCTGATCCTTCTCACCTCGGGGATGATCTGGCGCTCAGCGATTACTTATGCCAGTTACATGATCCTAAGGTTCCACCGCATTTTTTTCAAACCGCTAGTGAAATCTCGTGGATATAGGATCTACTAGGGTAACGGCCACCTTAAGCCACTTTTAGAATTATATCTAAGAAAAATGACTCAAGGAAGCCACTACCCTAGTTACCCAGATAGCCTCCCATGTACTGGACTTTCAACGAAGGCTACCTGGGTGAGCGTCTAGCTACCGTTGCGCTCCGCGATAATCTCGGCGGATACGCTCGCAGGAACCTCAGCGTAGGAATCGAAAATCATCGAGTAATTGGCACGACCCTGGGTCTTAGAACGCAGGTCACCAACATAACCGAACATCTCCGATAGCGGCACACGTGCCTTAACAACCTTCGCACCGGCGCGGTCATCCATGGCGTTGACTTGACCACGGCGGGAGTTAATATCGCCGATCACGTCGCCCATATACTCTTCCGGAGTGATCACTTCGACGGCCATCACTGGCTCGAGCAGGACTGGCTTTGCCTTAGCAATGCCTTCCTTGAGAGCCTGGGAACCAGCCAATTTGAAGGCCATTTCAGAGGAGTCAACGTCGTGGTAGGCGCCGTCGAGCAGCGTGGCCTTGATATTAACCAAGGGGTAGCCAGCGAGGTAACCGTACTGCATGGCATCTTGGATACCTGCGTCGACGGACGGGATATACTCGCGAGGCACGCGACCACCGGTCACCGCATTCTCGAAAGCATAGGTAGCAGATTGGCCCTCTTCGAGGGTCTCTGGGTCTGGGGTATAAGGTTCGAAGGCAACAATGACCTTTGCAAACTGGCCGGAGCCACCGGTCTGCTTCTTGTGGGTGTACTCCACACGATCGACGGCCTTGCGGATGGTCTCGCGGTAAGCAACCTGGGGGTTACCAACGTTAGCTTCCACCTTGAATTCGCGCTTCATGCGGTCCACCAGAACATCTAGGTGGAGCTCGCCCATACCACCGATAACAGTCTGGCCGGTTTCGTCGTCGAGTTCCACGGTGAAGGTTGGATCCTCTTCAGCGAGCTTTTGAATAGCAACGCCGAGCTTCTCCTGGTCAGACTTGGTCTTAGGCTCGATGGATACCTTGATCACAGGATCCGGGAAGTCCATGGACTCCAAGATGATCTGGTTATTGGCGTCGCAGAGGGTATCACCGGTGGTGGTTTCCTTGAGCCCGATGAAAGCGTAGATATTTCCAGCGCGAGCCTGGTCGACAGGGTTCTCCTTGTTGGCGTGCATCTGGAAGAGCTTGCCAATGCGCTCCTTCTTGCTCTTGGTGGAGTTAGCAACCTGGGTGCCAGGCTCCACAATGCCGGAGTAGACGCGCACGAAGGTGAGCTTACCGAAGAAGGGGTGAACAGCGATCTTGAAAGCGAGAGCGGAGAAAGGCTCGTCGATAGAAGGCTTACGGGAGACCTTGGTGGACTCGTCGCCCACAGCGTGGCCGATCACTTCGCCAATATCGAGAGGATTCGGGAGGTAATCAATGACGGCATCGAGCAAAGGCTGAACGCCCTTATTGCGGTAAGCAGTACCGCAAAGCACTGGATAAACCTCAGAAGCAACGGTCAGCTTACGGATCGCAGCCTTGATCTCCTCAACGCTGAGTTCTTCACCGCTGAAGTACTTGTCCATGAGGGATTCATCGGACTCAGCAACAGTTTCGAGCAGCTTCTCGCGGTACTCCTCAGCCTTCTCTTGCAGATCAGCTGGGATTTCCTCGATGGTTGGCTCAGCGCCTGTCTCGACTTTGCCGCGCCAGGTAATAGCCTTCATCTCGAGCAGATCAACAACACCGTCGAAATCATCTTCTGCGCCGATCGGCAGCTGCAAAACCAATGGCTTGGCGCCGAGGCGGTCGATGATGGTTTGCACGGTGTAGTAGAAGTCAGCACCGAGCTTGTCCATCTTGTTGATGAAGCAGATACGAGGAACATCGTATTTAGCGGCCTGACGCCACACCTGCTCGGACTGGGGCTCTACGCCCTCTTTGCCGTCGAAAACGGCTACGGCACCGTCAAGCACGCGCAAGGAACGCTCCACCTCAACGGTGAAGTCAACGTGACCTGGGGTGTCGATGATATTAACCTGATTGCCATTCCAGAAACAGGTCACAGCAGCGGAGGTAATGGTGATGCCGCGCTCTTTTTCCTGCTCCATCCAGTCGGTGGTCGAGGCGCCATCGTGGGTCTCGCCTACCTTGCGGTTGATACCGGTATAGAAGAGGATACGCTCGGTGGTGGTGGTCTTACCGGCATCGATGTGAGCCATGATGCCGATATTGCGGACCTTGTGGAGGTCCTTAAGCACTTCTTGTGGTGCCACGGTATTCCTAACTTATGTAGCTGAAGGGATAATAGTTCTAATAGTAATCCACATATTGGGCGCCTTAATAGCGCCCGCAAGCGTTAAGATTACCAGCGGTAATGAGCGAAGGCACGGTTAGCCTCAGCCATTTTGTGGGTATCCTCACGACGCTTCACAGAAGCACCCAAACCGTTTGCGGCATCGAGGATCTCGTTAGCAAGACGCTCAATCATGGTGTTCTCACGACGCTGACGAGTGAAGGTCACCAACCAGCGCAGGGCGAGAGTATTGGCGCGAGCGGCACGAACCTCAACAGGAACCTGGTAGGTAGCGCCACCGACACGACGGGAGCGAACCTCGAACTCAGGCTTGATATTGCCCAGTGCCTTTTCCAAAGTGAGCACCGGATCGGTGCCGGTCTTTTCCTTGCACTTATCAAGGGCACCATACACGATGCGCTCGGCAGTGGACTTCTTGCCATCAAGAAGGACTTTATTAACCAGCTGGGTCACAACTTCGGATCCGTAGACTGGATCCTTGATAACTGGACGCTTGGGAGCTGCATTCTTACGCATTGTTTACTTCTCCTTCTTTGCGCCGTAACGGGAACGGGCCTGCTTACGGTCCTTCACACCCTGAGTATCGAGGGCGCCACGGATGATCTTGTAGCGAACACCTGGGAGGTCCTTCACACGACCGCCACGCACGAGCACCATGGAGTGCTCTTGGAGGTTGTGGCCCTCACCTGGGATATAAGCGGAAACCTCGATGCCGGAGGTTAGGCGCACACGGGCGACCTTACGCAGAGCGGAGTTAGGCTTCTTAGGGGTGGTGGTGTACACACGGGTGCACACGCCACGACGCTGAGGGGAACCCTTTAAAGCTGCAGTTTTTACCTTTGCAGTCTTATCATGGCGACCCTTGCGGACCAGCTGCTGAATAGTTGGCATGAACAGTCTTTCTCTTCGATTGATCCTCATCCATCCGGAGGAGGAAATTTCGCTCACTATCTGGAATTTTCTTGACGATTGCGACAATCCCTATATGCCCCTAAACAAACAAAAATAGGGGCTCTTTCCGGGGCCGCTACCGTTTTTCTTGAAGAATCTTGAAGATCTAACTAATTGCTAGAATCCAGGCTCCCAGTAGACACTGGGCAAAATTCCAAGACTCCCACATATGGGACTATTGGAAACTCTAGTCCCACGGACATGGGCTCGTCAAATTCTAAAACCCAGCAATGATCAGTGCCACCGGGTACGCCGCTAGTATCCACGCGGGTGGAAACTGCGGCTCAATCTCCACGCTAGGGGCACGGTAGTGCAAAAAGACCACACCGAAAGCCGGAGCGACGGCAAAGGTAGCGCCCATTAAGGCAGCGGAGAGCATCATAGTATTTTCACGGCCTTTGAGGTAGAAGAATACGAGGAAGAACACAAGGAGGATGGCCCCTGGCACGAACCCACTAAAACGCACTCCCAGTTGGGCGATAAACGCCCATAATAAAGCGGCCACGATGATGGCCACGGCCACTAGCGGACGCGAGCGCACCTTTTTAGACTTCAGCGCTTGGTAGCAAATGATGCACAATACAAAAGCCCAAACAAAACTCTGGGAACGCATATCGATCAGCCGCCCACTACGGGCAAAATCCTCTGCACATTCACTCACAACGCTTAGCCCTAGGGTCAACAAAACAAGGTCCCGCGTAACCGTAAGATGCTCAAGTGCAATAAGGAAACAAAAGGCCAGAAGTGGATAGGCGGCCCAGCTGAGGATCTCAAGGATGATCACAAAAGAAAGATTCCCAAAACTCGCTTGGGCAATATCCGGTACCAAGCGACGCTCGATACCGAGGCTGATCACGTGGAAAAGCAAGAAGATGCTCGCAATGATGAGAAGGCCGCGGATTTTGAGCCCTTTGGCTGCGAAATTACTGGTCATCATAGCCCCTAATCATAGTAATGAAGGGCGCCTTACTTATATATAGTAAGGCGCCCTGAAAAAATCTGTGCGCTATTCTTAGCCCTTGACGGAGCCCGCCATAGACTCCTGATAGTAGCGCTGCATGACGATGAAGAGGATCACGATAGGAATCGAAACGCACACTGCACCAGCAGCGAACCGAGCGAACCAATCGTGGATATACTCCTTCTCCAGCATCTTCCACAACCCAAGAGCTACCGTGTAGTTATCCTGGGTGCGTGCGATTGCCTTTGCCAGCACGAAGTCAAGCCATGGTACCAGGAAGCCAATAATAGCTTGGTAGACAATCATGGGCTTGGCAATAGGCAAAATGATCATATAGAAGACCTGCCACCGCGAGCAGCCATCTAGATAAGCAGCCTCATCCAAGGACTTAGGAATGGTGTCCATATAGCCCTTCATGATGTAGAAGCCCATACCGGAGCCAGCGGAGTAGACGATGATCAAGGCGATATTGGTCATCGAACCACCCGTAAGACCCATGGCCTTCAAAATGAAGTAAATAGCAACGACGGCCATAATGCCTGGGAACATGCCCAAGGTCAGCGCGAGGTTCATATAAACCTTGCGGAACCTAAAGCGCATCCGCGAGAGGGAGAACGAGACGATCAAGACGAAGAATACCGAAATCAGCATGGTGAATACCGCGATGACAAAGGTATTGAGGAACATCCTCGGGAAATCGAGAACATCGCGTTCGGTAAAGAGCGCAATATAGTTATCGAAGGTGTACTCCGTGGGGAAGAAAGTCGAGGAATAAGGTGCCGTATTCTTATTAAAAGAGTTGGCAAAAATCCAGATAATGGGCATGACCCAGATTATGGAGAGCGTGCCTAATAATGCGTAGCTTAAGATATCCCCCACCCGGCGGGCAGCCCGCTGGTCGGTCATCTTGGCATCAGTGTGATCAAGGGTCTTACTCACTGGAAACCCTCCTCATTGCGGTAAGAGCCGGAACGGCGATAGGTAATTAACGCCACGGTGGACAAAACGATGAAGGTCAAGATACCGATGACGGCACCAATATTGTAGTCGCCCTTGTCCACAGTGAGCTTGTACAACCAGGTAATCAAGAGGTCAGTCTTACCAGCCGAGGCTCCGACTGGGGTCGGATCACCACCGGAGAGCAGGTAGATAACGTTGAAGTTGTTCACATTGGCCGTGAAGGTAGTAATGAGGTACGGGGTCATCACGAACAACATATAGGGCATGGTGACACTGCGGAAGGTCTGCCACCAGCTGGCGCCGTCGAGGCGCGCTGCCTCGTAGAGCTCACCGGGAATATTCTGCAGAATGCCGGTGACCTGCATGATGGTATAAGGAATACCGATCCAAAGGTTGATAACAATCACCGTGACACGGGCCCAGGTGGTATCGGTAAAAAATGGCAGTGCCGAATCGATGAGACCATAATCGAGTAGCAACCGGTTGATAGCACCCTGAGGCTGCAGCATAGAGCGCAGCACCAATAGCGATACGAACTGTGGAACAGCTACCGAGAGCGAGAAAATCGCCCGCCAGAAGGATTTACCGCGGGTGGTACGGCGGTTAATCACCATAGCCAAGAACATGCCCAAGAAGTAGTTCAAGAAAGTAGCGAAGAAAGCCCAGACGAGGGTCCAGATCAACACACCAATGAACAGGTTAAAGTTCACTTGGCCGCCGTCGTTGCTAAATACTTGTCCGAAGTTTTCGAAACCGACCCACTTGAAGTTTTGGGAATTATTGGAATCGAAGCTGGTAAATGCCATCGAAATCATGAAGATCAGTGGCAAGACGGTGAAGATGAGAATGCCGGCAGTTGGCAAGGTCATAAACAAAATAGGTGCATCTGTATTCAGCAGTGCTTTCAGATCGCCCTTGAAGCTACGAGCTTGACCGTAGTTTTCAATCTGTACCTGAGCTTTGAAGGCGCTGCGCAAAGCGATGGTGGCAAACCATAAGAAGGCGAGGACTCCGACGACGGAGACAATGCCGTTTAGCAGCACAACGATCGATGGCTCTGAGGTGACGTAGGTCCAGAAACCGTCTACCTTCACCCGGGTTTGACCGCCCTCGCCACCAAGCTCGGGCAGCGCAGCGATCTTAGAAAAGCCTTTGGTAATAAAGAGAGTGACGCTTAAGATCTCGATGGCCAGCAGCATCACACCTTTGACGTACTGCTTGCGCGCGAGATTGCCTAAACCGAAGACAAAAAGGGATAGCTTGGTGAGGATATCGCCATCGCTCCACGCTTGCCCAATCTTGAACTCGGCTTCTTGGCCGCGGTGCTTCATTGGAATTCTCCTTTGTGAAAAGAGGGGTACTCCCAGCGTCGTCAGTATCTCGATTCGACAAAAGCCCTGAAGCAGATCGTGCTATGAAGGCAGAGCGCTTCAGGGCTTTTTATCAAGTAGCTATCGAACTACTTGGAAGCTAGGAAAAACGTGCAGCCTTATTTGTAGGCGCTGAACCAGGCTTCGGTCTTCTCAGCTGCATTAGCCTCGGTGACCTCACCGTTAGCAAGAGCCTTGCCGAAGTTATCAGCGGGCTCCCAGAAATCGCTCATCTCTTTGAAGGTAGGCTGCAGCACGGAGGCATTAGCAACGGTCTCGAAGAGAGCGACGGCCACTGGATCCTGAGAAATCTCGGGGTCATCAACGAGGGTCTTATCAGCAGGGATCACACCGT
This sequence comes from Corynebacterium sp. ES2775-CONJ, assembly GCF_024814515.1. Lineage (NCBI taxonomy): Bacteria > Bacillati > Actinomycetota > Actinomycetes > Mycobacteriales > Corynebacteriaceae > Corynebacterium > Corynebacterium sp. ES2775-CONJ. Next base: position 277,726 of record NZ_JANUXT010000002.1, read on the forward strand.
TGAGCTGGTAGTGAGCCTTCTGAGACTCGCTGGAGGCGAGGAACTGAGCGAATTTAGCAGCTTCAACCTGGTTCTTAGAGGTTGGGTTATAACCCACAGCCTTAGAACCGGAGAAGGCCTTGATCTGCACATCTGCACCGTTGAGCTTGTAGGTTGGCAGAGCAGCGACAGCGTAGTCATCGCCTAGAGCCTCTTCAGCGGCCTGCGCATCCCAGGCGCCGGAGAAGACCACGTCGACGGAGCCGTTTGCGAGTCCGCCCATGCCGGCGCCATCAGCGTCGTTAATGAAGTTCGGGTTCTTGGCAACGCCTGCGAGGTACTCGGTAACGGCGGCTGCGTTATCGCCGGCCTTAATGCCGTCAGCCTCATCCAGGCCGTCAGCACCAAAGAACGTGGTGCCAGCACCTGCATAGAAGCCTGAGAGGTACCACGAGTTAGAGATTGGGAAGGAAACCTTAGCCTTGTCCAACATGGTGTCGAAGCTCTTGACATCTTCGGTGCTCAGCTTGGACTTGTTGTAGTACATGAACCAGGTATTTGGCTCATAAGGCAGCCCGTAGAACTCTCCATCGCTACCCACGACGGAGTCAGCCAGGGACTTTTCAGCCTGCATATCGAGCTGTGCCTTGCCATCGTCGGACAGTGCGCCAATAGCATTAGCAGCCATCAGCGAGCCGAGCTGATCGTTGGCGAATACGTACACGTCAGCAGCAGCGGATGGGTCCTGGGTCACGGTGGTAGCAGCATCAGCCGAGGACACCACGGAGTTCTTCCAGGTGATATTCAGATCTGGATTAGCCTCTTCATAAGCCTTCTCCATGGACTGTAGCCAGGCATCGGAGTTGGTCTGATCTTCTTGGGAGGTCCATACGGTTAAGGTGATATCGCTGCCGGATGCGGAACCTGCGGCATCATTGGTCGAAGCGTCGTCATTAGAGCAAGCAACCAGGCTAGCGGAGCCCAAGGCCACAGCAATTACTGCTGCGAAGGCTTTGCGAGTGTTCAGCACTGTACAAACACCACTTTCTTGTAGAAGATTCTCTCCACTTTTGAACAAAAGGGAGAACTTTTAAGATATGTGCGATATGCAATGTTCTTTTTCCTACCAAAGGAAAAGGATCCTGCTAAAGCTCAATAATCATATCTAAACACAGCGCACCACCTGAACAAAGACGAAGAAGGCTGTTAGCAGAGCATGAAGGGGGCTTATGCTGTGAATTTAGAATCACGTCTGCTAAAAAAATGAAGATAATCACATTTTGACCCGCAGTTAGTCACAGTAAAGCCCCCTTCCGTCGCCCGAAAAAGCCCACGAAAGGGGGTAGAAATTAGGATGCTGCGAAGCTCTCTAAACTCCTCAGAGCACCAGCAACGATGATGATATCGCCCGACTCGATGCGCTGGCCGGGAACGGGGCGAGTGAACCTACCCCCCTGCTTACGCACGGCCACAATATCGACCCCCTGAGGAGTTTCCTCCACTCTTAAACCCAAGAAATTTACCGGCGGAGCCAATTTGATCATGGAAAAATCGTGATCGAATTCCACATACTCCTCCGCCGCTCCCCCAATCAGATGGGCAATCCTGCGGCCAGTATCGCGTTCGGGGCGAATGGTGTGGTGCACCCCAATCCGTTTGAGTATCTTCTCGTGAGCGTCTCCATCGGCCTTAGCCCACACATTTGGCGCCCCTAAATCTAAAATGGATTGCGCAGCAAGAACACTGGCCGCCAAATCGGATCCGATGGCAATCACGACCCGGCGCGCCTCCTGCACGCCCAATTGCTTAAGGGCCGCCTCATCGGTGCCCGAGCCCACCACGGCATGACTAAGTTTCTCGGTCGCCCGCGCCACCACCTCGCGGTTCATATCGAGGCCGAGCACTTCCACACCCTGCTTTTCCAATTCTTCAGACAATGCCATACCAAAGCGACCTAAACCAATAACCACCACGGATTGGCGCCGAAATAATTTAACCAATGAACGGCCTTTCTTCAGGGAAAGAATAATGTCGCTGCTGGTCGCGGGCTGCCAACGCCGCCACCACGGTAATCGGCCCAATCCGTCCAGCGTACATCAATATAATGAGCACAATCTGAGCGCCTTGGGGCAGGGCTGAGGTGATACCAGTAGACAGTCCTACCGTAGAAAAGGCACTAATGACCTCAAAGACCAATTGATCAGTGGCGAAGTCTGGTGCCAAGACTATTACGATCATAATGGAGGAAAAGACCAGAAATGCCGCTATGGTTACCACGGCCAACGCCTGCCGTAAGGTACGGTCAGGCAATTTGCGACCATAAATAGCCACCTCATCGTCGCCTTTGATCTCTGCGATCAACACAGCAACTAAGACTCCAACTGTGGTTATTTTCACCCCACCGGCGGTCCCCCCAGAACCGCCTCCAATGAGCATCAAAATATTGGTAGCCATGAGTTCATTGGGGTGAAACATCGATAGGTCGATGGAGTTAAACCCTGCCGTACGCGAGCTCACCGAGTGAAAGAAAGCGGAGAAGAGCTTATCCCCTGGGGATAGGTGCGCGAGCGCCCCATTCCACTCAAAGAAAGCCGTCACAATCATGCCAGCGGACAATAGGATGGCCGTGCCATAGAGGGTGAAAATCGTCGTCAAGCTCAGGTGTCCGCGCGTACGCACCCGCTTGGCTAACTCTAGGAGCGTCGGAAACCCCAGACCGCCTAAAATTATGGCTAGCGCGATTGGCCAGAGCATGACTTCGTCGCGGACATACGGCACGAGGTTATCGGAGGCGAGCCCGAAACCAGCGTTATTAAAGGCAGAAATGGCGTGGAAGCTCCCCTCCCAGATAGCGGCCGGAACACCGAGGCCATAGTGGTGATAAAAACGCAAGCTGAGACTCATTGCCACCACTATTTCTACGACGAGCGTAAATCCTATCGTGGCTGCGAGGAGTCCCTTGACTTCACCAAGATGCAATCCCCGGCCCTCTGCGGATGCATTAAGTCTGGAGCGAACCCCCATTCTGCCGACTATTGCCCACGAGGCTAGGGTTGCCAAGGTCATAATTCCCAGTCCGCCGAGCTGCACGAGGCCGATAATGATAAGTTGACCCAGATGCGTCCAATAAGTGGCAGTATCAACCACCACGAGACCGGTGAGACAGACCGCGGAGGTGGCGGTAAACAAAGAAACTAGGATGCTCGACTCCTCGGTGGCATGCGAGAACGGCATGCTTAGAAGCACCGTACCCAGCACAATGAGGCCCAGAAAAGACTCTGCCACCAAGCGGGCCGGCGACCGTCGAAAACGCCTCATGAATCACATCCTAGTCACTACTAACATGGTATTTATGGAAACGCACAGCGGAAAAAGCTGGCTGGAAAAAGCCACATTTTATCAAATCTATCCCCAATCCTTTGCAGACTCCAATGGTGACGGCATCGGAGACCTGCGCGGCATCATCGACAGGATCCCCTATTTACAACAGCTCGGCATCTCCGCCATTTGGCTCAACCCCATCTTCGACTCCCCCTTCAAGGATGCCGGCTACGATGTGCGCGATTACTACCAGATAGCGCCTCGCTACGGCACCACCAACGATCTCAGCGCGCTTATCGACGCTCTCCACGCCGCAGGTATCCGCCTCCTGCTCGATCTTGTACCCGGCCACACCAGCGATGAACACCCCTGGTTTATCCAATCCTCCTCCCCTGATAAGACCCCTGAGGATGACCGCTATATCTGGACGGACTCATGGTTTGGCGACGCCGATTCTTTGCCTTTCGTCGCCGGAGTAGCTCCGCGCAACGGTTGCTATGTGCTCAACTTCTTCCACTCTCAACCAGCTCTGAACTACGGCTTCGCCACACCGAAGACCCCGTGGCAGCAGCCTACATCCTCTCAGGGGGCGCAGCGCAACCGCGAAGAGATGGCGAAAGTAATCACATTCTGGCTCGATAAGGGTGTTGATGGATTCCGTGTCGATATGGCTGATTCCTTGGTCAAACACGATCCGGATAAGAGCGCAACCATAAGGGCGTGGCAGGAGATCTTCACAAACGTCAAGAAAACGCACCCCGATGCGATCTTTGTTGCCGAGTGGGGAAACCCCAGCCAGTCCCTGGAAGCCGGGTTCGATATGGATTTCTACCTCGATTGGCCGGGGAACGGCTATAACCTACTGGTTCGTGCCGATAACGCTTTCTTCTCGGCCGTGAGCTCGAGAGCAGCCAGCGACTTCATCGACCAGTACCTCCCGCACTACCGTGCCAGCGTCGGCGCGGGCCATTTCAGCCTGATTACGGGCAACCATGACAATCCACGTATCTCCCACTACCTCACCGACGCTGAGTTGCGGCTCTATTTCACTTTCCTGCTCACCATGCCAGGTATTCCGTTTATCTACTACGGCGATGAAATCGCCATGGACTATCAAGATCTTCCTACCCATGAGGGCGGCTATACCCGCACCGGCGCGCGCACCCCTATGCAGTGGTCAACGAAGCCACAAGCGGGATTTAGCACGAACCCAAATACTTACCTGCCCACTTTCGCTAATCAGGGCCCTGAGAAGACGGTGGAGCGACACGAGCAGAATCCCCAATCGCTGCTGCACGTGGTGCGCACCCTGATTAAATTGCGCCGCGATACCCCAGACCTCCACGCCTCAGGGGGTTTAGAATTCCTCTCCGATATCTCCTCCGATCGGGTGCTACGCTATCGCCGCTTCTCGGTAGTGGTCACCATCAATATGTCTACTGAGCCAATAGAAATCCCCGATGAAGGCGAGATTCTCTTTGCTCTCAACGCTGACCTAAATTCGGGTAAGTGGTTACCACCTGCGAGTGCGGTGATCGTCGGCCAGTGAAAAACACAGCGTAGTGGGGCGGGAAAAGGTTATCCACAGGGGTCTAAAGCTCGCCGCGCGATAACAGCCGGCTCAGGTTAGGCTGAGGGCATGAGCTACCGCACATGGATCACCGCACAGCGCTCCGGCGCCGCGATGTTGAACCATGTGCGCACGCACTCCATCACACCCGAGGAGCTTGAAGCGGGTGCGGGGATCGATTTAAGCCGCGCAAAACACCTCCATTGGTTGGCACGGCAATTCGATCGTAAGCACTTAGCGCTCGCCGCTCGCTTGGAGCTGAGCGTCGATCAGGTTGATGTGATCAATAAATATATAAAGAAGATCTCAGCATCTATCGATACTCACGTTTTACGCGAGGAATTCATCCGCCGAGCACCCTCCATGCTGCTTCGCGATTTGCGAACTTTCATGACCCGGCGGGTGCGCGAAGAAAACGCCGGGATGGAGAAACCGATGCCGCAGGCACGCTTTTCCATGGGTACCGTCCCCGACGCCCACGGGCGAATCCACTTCTCTGGGTGGTTAAGTGAAGATCGCGCTCACATGCTGCGGGTCAGGCTCGCCGCCGATGCCCGCGCCCTACGCGCCGCACACGAATCACTGACGCTTCTCGACGCCATCGGCCAAGCCGCCATCAACCGCCTTATCACGGGATCACCGGAGAAAAAGCCCATCCACGAGCCCTGTTTTATTCTTCCGCTCGAGGCTGGAACCAGGTATTTTTCCGATGGGCGCATCGCTACCAGTGATGGCGCGACAATTAACCTCAGCCAGTTCATCAACGAGAAGATCGGCACATTCGGCTACGTTATCTGCTGGGGGCTGGATGCCGAAGGTCGCCCAGCACCTGTCAGCTCTGCTCGAATTCAGCGCACCATACAGGGCCGCTACTTTAATCCTTATCAAAAATATATTGCCGCGATTGAGCATCTAAGCTGCGTGCATCCGCGTTGCGATATCGCAGCGATCAGCTGCGATGGACACCATATCGAGGCCCATTGCCGCGGGGGACCGACCACCTACGACAATTTAGCGCCCCTGTGTCGGGTGCATAATCGTCTTAATTGCGACGTGCCAGGGATCAGTTCGAGGCACGGGCGAATCGAGAAAGATCCCAAAACTGGGGTTCCCGGGCTGCGCCGTTCTAAACGCGGAAAGCTCGAATTTCGGACGCACCCCAAAAGCGTCTCCCAGTGGGCACTCGAGTACTACGGAAAGCAATCCTAGAAAGGCCGCTACGCATATCGCTTAGTGGCCTACTCGACACACTCCAAAACCGTTCCACTCAGGGGGCCCACCACATATTCATGGCTTAGGTTTATAGGAGCGGGGTTGTGGAATACCACACCTTGGTTGATATGCACTCGGTAAGCTCCTGAGGTAACAGGGTGTAGCCAGTGCCTATTTTCCCCATTTAGCATAACAATCGCGTGCCGGCCAGGGCCGAAGGCATCGTTAACCCGATAGCTTAGGCGCCGCCCCTCAGCGCTCATGAGCTCCATGAGATACTGCGGATCGTAGGTCCACGAGTACTTTTTACGAAAAGTATTTAGGTGGCGAACAAAACCCGCTTCCTTGGCGAAAAGCTGGGCACGGTCGTAGTCAAATTCGTTGACGGAATCAGGGCTCTTATAGGAATTTTCATCTCCACCCTTGGTACGTAGAAATTCCTGACCTGCGTGAAGGAAGACCATGCCACGCGCTAGGTATTGGGTGAGGGTGGCTAGAGTGTGGCGTTGAGCGATCTCCTCCTCAGGGGCCTGTTCCAAACCGGTGGTACCACGTAGTTTGTCGTACATTGTCCAATTATCATGGGCCTCGTTGTAGACCACTGAGTGACTGGGATCCAAGGGATTGAGGGCGTCAAATAACTTGCGGGCATCATCCCCGCTAGCCCCTGAGATGAAGCCACTGCCAGTGCGGATGAAGTTACTCCCCTTCACCACATCGCGATAGAAATCATTGAACATACCCACACCTGGCATGAGGGCAGCATTGCCCTGATGAGCGCCACGTACCCCCTGAGAGTGGTTGCCCATCTCCCAGCCTTCTCCGATGATAATGATGCCTTCATCCACCGTATCGAGCGCCCGGCGCACGGCGTTCATGGTGTCTACGTCGTGAATGCCCATCAAATCAAAGCGGAATCCGTCGAGGCCAAAGGTGCGGGCCCAGTAGAGAACAGAATCGACGATATACTTGCGCATCATCGACCGCTCGGATGCTGTTTCATTGCCACAGCCGGTGGCATTGCAGAATGCGCCTTCACTGGTGGTGCGGAAATAATAGCCTGGAACGGTGAGTTCGAAGGGGTGCCTTTCGGCCTCGTAAACGTGGTTGTAGACCACATCCATGATTACCCGCAGCCCGCGCGCGTGCAAGGCGTCGATAAGTTTTTTCAGCTCGGTCAGCCTCAGCAGTGGGTCGCCGGGGATGGTGGCGTAGGAGCCTTCCGGGGCATTGTAGTTCTCTGGATCATATCCCCAGTTGTACTGGGCGTTGTAGCTGAGATCGCCGGCTTCGTCGACGCTGCCGAAGTCGAAGATGGGCAGTAGTTGGATATGGGTGACTCCGAGGGAGCTGAGGTAGTCGAGCCCTGAGAGGTTGCCCCGCGTGGTGCGGGTGCCAGCTTCGCTGAGGCCTAGGAATGCGCCTTTATGGGTGATTCCATTGTTCGGCCCGATGGTGAGGTCGCGGATATGAGCCTCGTAGATGATCGCGGTGCGCGGATCTGTGAAGCTGTCGAGTCGTTGAACTGGGCCGAGTAGCGTGTCGACGTCCACAACAACGCCCTGCTTACCGTTGATGGTCACGCTGCGGGCATAGGGGTCCACGCTCGTCGTAGTTGTGCCATTTGGAAAGCTGAGGCCGAAATGGTACTCGGCTCCGTGGAAGTCACCGTGACATATAGTTTCCCACTCCCCGTGATCCCCTTGGGTCATGGGGTAGGCCTCGGAGCGAAGATAGAGGGTAACCGTAGCGGCAGTTGGTGCCCAGAGCCTAAAGGTGGTGGCTGAAGGGGTATACAGGGCGCCAAGTTGTCCGTCGTAGTGGGGGTACTGTCTCACCAATTTCTCCTTGTATTGTTCCTGGATCACTATAACAATTTGCTTCGTGGCTAGCTATCGGAGTCGAGGTGAGTGATATCCATACTGGCTTTCTGCGGTAAATCGATCAGCATCTTCTCATCACGGTGGCCTGGTAGCACCTTGTCGTAGTAGGAGTGAGCGGCCTCGTCCATGGGGATAAAGCGCGCTTGTTCCTGGCTTAAGAAGTAGCGGTGATCGAGGATTTCATGAAAAATCTGTGCCGGCTCGAGCTTATCGGTGAGCTCAGGGGGCATAGCGTGAATGGTGGGCAAATATTCTTCGCTGTACCATGAGCGCGCCGCTTGTTCGATGGGTTGCCCGGGCGCGTAACGACGAATCTCAGAGAGCAATCGGCGAGCCTGCTGCTCTTCAACCTCAAGACCCAAAAGGCTGATGAGTTGGTTGGAGTGGTGGCCGGCGTCCACGCTTTTCGGCCGTGCTGTGATCGTGCCACTCGACCCGGAGATTTGAAATTCTTCGATATCGAAGCCCATTTCGGCGAGTTTTTCTACACGTTCTTTTACGCGCCAGTACTCGCTGGCGGGTACTTCGATTTCCTCGGTGAGTTGGGACCAGAGATCGAGGTAATAGGTTTCGATGGAATTACCCAAGGCGATGGGGTCGATTTGCTCGTCGAGCGTACCCCCTGAGGCGAGGTCCATGAGTTCGCCGATCACATTCACCCGGGCCACCTCGAGATCATGCAGGCGGCGGTTGGTTGACAGTTTGGGCTGGAATTCTCCCGTTTCGGCGTCGACCAGGTAGGCGGAGAAGGTCTCTGCATCGCGCCTAAATAGGGTATTCGACAAAGACACATCGCCCCAGTAGAAATTCAACAGGTGTAGGCGAACCAAAAGGATTGCGAGGGCGCGGATGAGCTTATCGGCCACCGCGGGCTCGAGGGTTTGGGAGAAGATTTCGCGGTACGGGAGAGAAAAGCGGAGGTGTTCTGTGACCAAGGCTGCGGTGAGTTTCTCGCCGTTTTCATCACGTCGCCCTGTGATGACGGCGATGGGGGTGACTGCGGGCGCTTTGACGCGGCGCAATTCGCGCAGCATGGCGTATTCGTGGTGCGCGGTGCGGCGTCCGATTTCTTTAATGGCGGCGATGATACCCCCTGAGAGGGCTTGGGTGGCGTAATCGGTTCCAGTGGCGTCGCCGAGGTGAACGAAGCGTACCACGTGGCGGGAAATGCCGCGGGGTAGGGTCACGACAACGTCGTCGCCCCATTCTTCGAGCGGGGTGCTCCAGGGCAGGGGCAAGAGGCTCGCGGAGTAGGCGGAGCCGTCGATGTGCATATGGCTGGTCATATCCGGATTCTTCCTGTGTATAACAGTGATAGCGCCCGCACCCCCCACCAGGCGTGGGGAGTACGGGCTAAAGGTGAGGGTCTGTCTAGGTTACGCGGGCAGGCGAGTGCCTGTCGACGCGGAGAAATTGTGCTGTCCCTCAGGGGTCACGCGCACGTGAATGGTGGTGCCGCGTGGAGGTGCGATATTAGGAGCTGCGCGGATAACGAGCTGCTTATTGTCGGTGCCCTCGATATGACCGTAAAGGAAGGAATCGGATCCTAGTTCCTCAACGAAGTCGAGGGTGACTGGGATGGTGTCGCCGGAGGCGTCGACAAGCTCGAGGGCCTCGGGGCGGAAGCCAATGGTGATACGACCCTGGTCCTCAGGGGTGATGGCGGCGCGGGTGATATCGGTAATTGGGATACGTGCATTGCCGATGGTGGCCACGTTGCCCTCGAGGGAGCAATCGAGAATATTCATCGCTGGGGATCCAATGAAGCCGGCGACGAAGACATTTGCTGGGGTGTCGTAGAGTTCGCGGGGGCTGCCGACCTGCTGGAGGAAGCCGCCGTTGAGAACGGCAATGCGGTCACCCATGGTGAGGGCCTCGGTCTGGTCGTGGGTGACGTATAGCGTGGTCACACCAAGTTTGCGCTGCAGGGAGGCAATCTGGGTACGGGTTTGCACACGTAGTTTGGCGTCGAGGTTCGACAGTGGCTCGTCCATGAGGAAGACCTGGGGCTTACGCACAATGGCGCGTCCCATGGCCACACGCTGACGCTGACCACCGGAGAGGGCCTTTGGCTTGCGGTCGAGGTATTCGGTGAGGTCGAGGGTGGCGGCGGCTTCGTTGACGCGCTGATCAATTTCGGCTTTGTCCATGCCCGCGATCTTGAGGGCGAAGCCCATATTTTCACGCACGGTCATATGTGGGTAGAGGGCGTAGTTCTGGAAGACCATGGCGATATCGCGCTCTTTGGGGGCGGCGGTGGTCACGTCGCGGTCGCCAATGAGGATGCGGCCGTCGGTGACATCTTCGAGGCCGGCGAGCATGCGCAGGGTGGTGGATTTACCGCAACCGGAGGGGCCGACGAGGACGAGGAATTCGCCGTCGGCGATTTCGAGGTCGAATTTATTGACGGTTGGCGCTTTCGCGCCTGGATAGACCAGGGTGGCCTTATCGAAGGTTACTGATGCCATGGGTGGCGTCCTTTCATCGGCAGGTACGTGCCGAACGATCCGAGTGAAAAAAACTTCCAGCTACGCCGCTCATGCCTACTTATCAGGCCGGCGCGCTATAGTCCAATCTATCTATTTAACCCACGCCACTCAAATATTGGGAGAGTTATCTTCGTCTCCTGCAGATCTGCTGATACCTGTGTGGGTTTTGACTTATCCCCTCTAGTTTTCTATAGTTCTATAGATAAAATTCTATTGATCTATAGAATTTCTCCACTAGCTGATCAAGGACCCCTTATGGATTCAACAGCAACAGGGGCATGGCTTTTGGTCTCCTCCTCCCTCGTCCTCCTTATGACCCCCGCCCTCGCCCTCTTCTACGGCGGCATGTCCCGCGGCAAAGCGGTCCTTAATATGCTGATGATGTGCTTCGCAGCTCTTGCCATCGTGCCCATCATTCACGTCCTCTACGGCTTCAGCATGGCCTACGGCGAAATCTCCATCCTCGGGCTTGTGGCCAATCCCTTCCACCCCGTGGATTATCTCAGTAGCGTTCATACCCCCACAGCCGAGGGCTACCCCATCATTTTTGATGTCATCTTCCAGCTCACCTTCGCCGTCATTGCCTGCGCAATTATCGCCGGCTCTATCGCCGAGCGCACCCGTTTTCCCGCCTGGCTTGCCTTCATCCCCCTCTGGGTCACAGCGGTCTACTATCCTCTCGCCCATATGGTCTGGGGTCACGGATTTTTGAGCCACTCCACCCACAGTCTCTCCGCATTCCTTTTTGGCACCCACAACGGTGAGGCGATCATCCAGCCCATCGACTTCGCTGGAGGCACGGTCGTCCATATCTCCGCTGGCACCGCAGCGCTCGTCTTGGCCTTACTCATTGGCCCGAGACGCAGCTTCACCAAGCTCACTCACCGCCCCCATAACCTCCCCATGGTCATGTTAGGTACCGGTCTTTTGTGGTTCGGGTGGTGTGGATTTAATGCCGGCTCCGCGCTATCTGCCTCAGGACTGGCCGCCCTCGCATGGCTTAATACCACCGTGGCCGCAGCCGCTGGAGGCCTCGGCTGGCTTGCGATCGAGCGCTTCCGCGACGGTTATGCCACCACCTTAGGCATGGCATCGGGCCTTGTTGCGGGACTCGTCGCCATTACTCCCGCGGCAGGCGCCTTAACCCCTCTGACCTCAATCTTCTTGGGTCTGAGTGCGGGAGTGCTGTCCTCGAGCGTGATCCGCATGAAATACCGTTTGCGTATCGACGATTCCCTCGATGTTGTCGCAGTCCACCTCGTTGCTGGCCTCTGGGGCACGATAGCCGTGGGATTCTTAAGCGCCGATCGCTCCATTGAGCTGGTGATTATTCAGATTCTTGTGGCACTTTTCGCCATGGTTTACGCAGGCGTATGGACACTCATTATTGGTTTGGGCATCAAGCACACCATTGGCTTACGCCTGGACCCGGAGACCGAACACAGTGGCGCGGATACGGTCCACGGAGAATCCGCTTACGATGATGGAGGCGCGAGATTCGCCCATTATTAAGATAATTACATAAATGTAATTAATCCCACTAATCCTATATCTAGGGGGCACACTCCTCGTGAAACCCCGAAAGCCAAGGGGTCAAACCACAATATGTGGGTATTGTAAAGCAACACGCTCCCATATATGGTGGCGTAGCGGGTCGGCAGTGGGCTACATTCTGAAACCATGCTCACTGAATACCTCAACCGCACCGACTGGCGCGTCAACGCCAACGCCAACCAGGACTACTCCCTCGGCGGCATGATCCTCAATACCGCCGGCAAAACTGTGGCCAATTATTGGCTCGACGATATCTTCTCCCCCGCCGCTGCCACCGCGCACCGCGAAGGCGCCATTCATATCCACGATCTCGATATGCTCTCTGGTTACTGCGCCGGATGGTCACTGCGCAACCTGCTAGCTGAGGGCTTTGGTGGGGTTACCGGTGCTATTGCTTCGCGCCCTCCTAAGCACCTATCCGCAGCGCTCGGCCAAGTGGTGAACTTCCTTGGTACCTTGCAAAATGAATGGGCTGGCGCCCAAGCCTTCTCATCTTTTGATACCTATATGGCTCCGTATATCCGCCGCGATAACCTCAGCTATGACCAGGTTGAACAGCTCATGCAGGAATTCATCTTCAACCTCAACGTCCCCTCCCGCTGGGGCACCCAAACTCCATTTACTAATCTCACCTTCGACCTCACCTGCCCTCATGACCTCAAGGATCAGGTGCCCTTTATCGGCGGCGAGCCGTGTGAGTTCACCTATGGTGATCTCGACGCCGAGCGCGATATGATCAACCGTGCTTTTATTGCGGTGATGACCGAAGGCGACGCTGACGGGCGGCCTTTTACCTTCCCCATACCCACCTATAATATTGCGGAAGATTTCGACTGGGAAGCACCGCTGACCAAGGAATTATTCACCATGACGGCCCGGTATGGGCTGCCCTATTTCCAAAATTTCATCAATTCCGATCTCAACCCCGGCGATATTCGCTCCATGTGCTGCCGCCTCCAACTGGATCTGCGCGAGCTTCTCAAACGCGGCAACGGTCTCTTCGGTTCCGCCGAACTCACCGGCTCCATCGGCGTGGTTACCCTCAACTGCGCCCGCTTGGGATATCTCTTTAAAGGACAGCGCCACGAGCTCTTTGATGCCCTCGATGCCCTCATTGATCTCAGCGTAGACACCCTGGAAAAGCGTCGCGCATTTGTCGCCAAGATGCTAGATGCTGGGCTTTACCCCTATACCAAGCGCTGGCTGCCCAGCTTGGATAATCACTTCACCACCATTGGCGTGAACGGGCTCAATGAGCTGGTGCGCAATTATAGTGACGATATCCTCGATATCACCGACTCTGAGGGCAAGCAGTTCGTCATCGAGATCTTAGACCATATCAACGGCCGGCTTACCCAAGCCCAGGAAGACACTGGCCACCTCTATAATCTCGAGGCCACCCCTGCTGAGGGTGCCACCTACCGACTAGCCAAGGAAGATATCAAGCGCTATCCCGATATCCTCCACGCCGGCAGCGCCGAGGAGCCTTATTACACCAATTCCTCGCAGCTACCAGTGGCACATACTCCTGACCCCTTCATCGCCCTCGAGCACCAAGATGAGCTCCAAACGCGGTATACCGGTGGTACAGTTTTGCACCTGTATATGGGGGCCGCGATGAGCGACGGCGAGGCCTGCGCCAAGATGGTCAGGCGCGCACTGGAGAACTACCGACTCCCCTATATCACGGTCACCCCAACCTTTAGTATCTGCCCGGATCACGGCTATATCTCGGGCGAGCACCCACACTGCCCGCAGTGTGAGAAGGACACTGAGATGTGGACGCGCGTTATGGGTTATTTCCGCCCCATGGCCAGCTTCAATATTGGTAAGAAGGGCGAGTTCCATGAGCGCCAGTACTTTAACGAAGCCCTCGTCTAAAAGCCTTCCGGTGGCGGGAATTATCCCGTTTTCCGCCACCGATTGGCCCGGAAATATCACGCTCACCGTTTTCACCCAAGGGTGTCCACTACGCTGCGTCTACTGCCATAACCCTAATCTGCAGCCGCTGACACATGGCGCACTAAGTTTCGATACCGCCCTCGACCAGGCAGCCACTCGCCGCGCCTTACTCGACGGTATCGTGATTTCCGGCGGAGAGCCCACCTTATCCTCAGGCCTGGGCCCAGCCATCGCGAAAGCCCACCAGGAGGGTTTTGCCGTGGGGCTGCATACCTGTGGCTACTCCCCCGCCGCTATTAGGCGCCTTCTGCAATCCCCGGATACCACTCCCGATTGGGTGGGATTAGATATTAAAGCGCTGCCCGATGATATGGAATATGCCATCCAACGCCCCGCCCATATTGGCAATCGATGCTGGGAGAGTATGCACTTATTCGACGAGGCCGGCGTGGATATGCAGGTACGCACCACTATCTTCGCCGATAGCCCACTCGAGCACCACCTTAGTACCCTCGCAGAAAAGGTCGAGGGTTATGGCCACGAGTTGGTGATCCAGCATGCTCGCGCCGCCGACGGCTCACCGTTTGTTCTTCACTAAGAATCTTTCGCCTACAGCGCAAAAAAGCACTGCTCCCTCCTTACAGAGAAAGCAGTGCTTTTTTAGCGGTAAATTACCTACATATCGAAGGCTTCATCGAGGGGCACCGATGCTCCGGTGAAATCACCGTAGGAGTCGTCGCCGTAGATCGAATCACCATAGGTAGGAATCGAGTACGCCGCATTGCGGGCAGCCTCGGTGGGCTTGACCGCAATATTGCGGTAGCGCGAAATACCCGTACCAGCAGGGATCAGCTTACCGATGATCACGTTCTCCTTGAGACCAATGAGCTTATCGGAACGCTTATTAATAGCGGCGTCCGTGAGCACACGGGTGGTCTCTTGGAAGGACGCAGCCGATAGCCACGACTCGGTAGCCAAGGAAGCCTTGGTAATACCCATGATCTCGCTGCGCAGCTCAGCTGGTTGGCCACCAACGGCCAATGCCTCAGCATTTGCGGCCTTAGCCTCAGCCAAATCAACCAAGGTACCTGGCAGGAATTCGGTGGAACCGGATTCAATGACGGTACCGCGACGCAGCATCTGGCGGATAATGATCTCGATATGCTTATCGTGGATCGCCACACCCTGAGCGCGGTAAACGGCCTGGACCTCGTCGACGAGGTGCTGTTCCACTCCGCGGCGGCCGAGGATCTCGAGCACATCGTGCGGATCAGCGGGGCCGCGCAGCAGGCGGTCGCCCACCTCAACGTGGTCGCCGTCGACAAGCGTGCGCTCGAGGAATGCACCTGGGTTGGAGCTCATAGGAGCCTTGGTATTAGCAAGACCCTGACGCTTCGAGAGCTTCTCGTAGACGATGTCATCGGAGCCATCATCAGGAGTGATGGTAAGCGTATAGAAATTACCCTCATCCTCGAGATGAATGGTGCCAGCAGCAGCGGCAATCGGTGCCCGGTTCTTTGGCACACGAGCCTCAAAGAGCTCCTGTACACGAGGCAGACCACCGGTAATATCGCCGCCGACGCCACCTTGGTGGAAGGTACGCATGGTCAGCTGGGTACCAGGCTCACCAATGGACTGGGCAGCCACAATACCAACGGCCTCGCCGATATCCACCTGCTTGCCAGATGCCATGGAGATGCCGTAGCACTTAGCGCATACACCTGTTGCCGTCTGGCAGGTGAGCACGGAGCGTACCTTAATCTCTTCGACACCAGCGAGCACCAGCTTGGATACCAGCGCATCGCTTAAGTACTCGCCAGCCTCAGCGAGAATTTCATCGTCCTTCTTCACCGCAGTTGCTAACGCGCGGCCCAGGACGGAGGTCTCTACCAAGCTATGGGCGCCATAACCAATAACGGTGCCCTCGGCGTCCTTTTGAGCCACGGCAACAGGAACCTTAATACCCAGGCGGGTCTCGCAGTCGTCCTCGCGCACAATAACATCCTGTGCAACGTCGACCAGACGACGGGTGAGGTAGCCGGAGTCAGCGGTACGCAAAGCGGTATCGGCAAGACCCTTACGGGAACCGTGGGAGTTGTTGAAGTACTCCAGCACGGACAGGCCTTCACGGAAGGAGGTCTTAATCGGGCGGGTGATATATTCACCGCGCGAGTTCACAACCATGCCCTTCATGCCGGCCAACGTCCAAATCTGACGCATATTACCAGCAGCACCCGACTTCACGATCATTGGAATCGGGTTGTCATCAGGATAGAGATCCTCGACAGCCTTACCGATCTCATCGGTGGCATTCTTCCACAGCTCCACCAACCGGTCATAGCGTTCGCGCTCCGTCAGAGCACCTTGCTCCCAGTACTTGCGCTCGATCTTATGGGCTTCGGCCTCGTATTTATCGAGACGCTCATCCTTATCGTCGAGCACGAGCACGTCAGCCATGGAGATGGTGACACCGGAACGGGTAGCCCAGTAGAAGCCAGCATCCTTCATCTTGTCCATGGTTTGAGCCACGGTGATCATGGGGTACTTGGCGGCGAGATCATTAATCACATCACCAAGCATGATCTTGTCAGTGCCGCCACCCTTACGGACCATCACACCCTCAAGGTAGGGGTAGTTCCAGGGCAAAAGCTCATTGAAGTAGATACGGCCCAAGGTGGTATCGGCGAGCCAGGTTTGGCCCTTCTCCCACCCGTCGGCGAAGTGCTCCTCTTCAATATCTGCTGGCGGACGCAGGTGAGAGATGCGGACCTTAATCTTGGCCTGCATACCCAATTCCTTGCGGTCATAGGCCATAATGGCCTCGGCCACGCTCGAGTACACGCCCGTTGCTGGACCTTCGGCGGTTGCCGGCTTATAAGCGCCTTGGCCACCGAATTCTTCCTCCGTCTTGTCCATGGTGAGGTAGTAGAGACCTGTGACCATATCCAGACGTGGCATAGCCAGAGGCTTACCGGATGCTGGGGACAAAATATTATTAGAGGCGAGCATGAGCACGCGGGCTTCAGCCTGTGCCTCTGCCGATAGCGGCAGGTGCACAGCCATCTGGTCACCATCGAAGTCAGCGTTAAAAGCTTCACAGGCAAGAGGGTGGAGCTGAATAGCTTTACCCTCAATGAGCTTGGGCTCGAAAGCCTGAATACCCAATCGGTGCAGCGTCGGTGCGCGGTTGAGCATCACAGGGTGCTGCGCAATGGCTTCTTCCAGCACATCCCACACCTCTGGACGCTGGCGTTCCACCATGCGCTTGGCTGATTTAATATTCTGCGCATAATCGTGCTCCACCAGGCGCTTCATCACAAAAGGCTTGAAGAGCTCGAGAGCCATCAGCTTCGGCAGACCACACTCGTGCAGCTTCAACTGCGGACCAACAATAATCACGGAACGACCGGAGTAATCCACGCGCTTACCCAGCAAGTTCTGGCGGAAGCGACCTTGCTTACCCTTGAGCAGATCAGAAAGCGATTTCAGCGGACGGGTACCGGGACCAGTCACTGGGCGACCGCGACGACCATTGTCAAAGAGCGCATCCACGGATTCTTGCAACATACGCTTCTCGTTATTCACGATGATCTCAGGCGCACCCAGATCGATCATGCGCTTGAGGCGATTATTGCGGTTGATCACGCGGCGGTAGAGATCATTGAGATCGCTGGTGGCAAAGCGACCACCGTCGAGCTGCACCATGGGGCGCAACTCTGGGGGGATCACCGGAATGCAGTCGAGCACCATGCCCGCAGGATCATTGCCGGAGCGCTGGAAAGCCGCCACGACCTTCAAACGCTTGAGCGCGCGCATCTTCTTTTGGCCCTTGCCGTTATTGATAATTTCGCGCAGCTTCTCGGCCTCGGCATCGAGGTCGAAATTGCGGATCAGGGTTTGGATTGCCTCTGCACCCATGCCGCCGGTGAAATAATCCTCGTAGCGATCAACAAGCTCTTCGTAGATCTTGTCATCGATAATCATTTGCTTCGGGGCGAGCTTGACAAAGGTTTGCCAGATCTCGTCCAGGAAATCGATATCGCGCTGTGCTCGCTCGCGGATATGCTGCATTTCCTTTTCCGCCGCGTTTTGCACTTTCCGACGCGCATCTGCCTTAGCGCCAGCGGCCTCTAGTTCTGCGAGGTCCTCCTCGAGCTTCTGGGCGCGCTCGGAGATCTCCGACTCGGCCTCTGCCTCACGGTCTTTCTTCTCCAGCAGCATTTCAGCTTCCAGAGTGGACTGATCCGAATGGCGAGCCTCATCATCAACGCTGGTGATGATATTGGCGGCGAAGTAGATAATGCGCTCGAGATCCTTAGGCGCAAGATCTAGCAGGTATCCCAACCTGGAGGGCACACCCTTGAAATACCAAATGTGGGTGACGGGAGCGGCGAGCTCAATATGGCCCATGCGCTCACGGCGTACCTTAGATTTGGTCACTTCAACGCCGCAGCGTTCACAGATAATGCCCTTGTAGCGCACTCGCTTATATTTACCGCAGGCACATTCCCAGTCCCTGGTGGGGCCGAAGATGCGCTCGCAGAACAGGCCGTCCTTCTCGGGCTTGAGGGTACGGTAGTTGATGGTTTCGGGCTTCTTGACCTCACCTTTTGACCAGCGACGAATATCGTCGGCGGTGGCTAGGCCGATGCGGAGCTCCTCGAAGAAGTTGACGTCGTACACGTAACTCCCTTTCTTAAAAAGTTTTTTTCTTGTGGTGGTGATTCGGTCCGCCCGCCACCACTACACATGCACACCTTTTTTGGTGCATCTTAGTGGTGGCAGACCTAGCATTCTTAGGCGCTATCGGCGTCGGAACGCTCATCGCGCGAGAGGTTAATGCCCATCGAGGCACCCGCCTGATCAAAGTCATCCTCATCGGAGCCGGACAGTTCCATCGGAGTGCCGTCGGCGGAGAGGACTTCAACGTTGAGGCAGAGTGACTGCAATTCTTTCAGCAGCACCTTGAAGGATTCGGGGATACCCGGATCTGGGATATTCTCGCCCTTCACAATGGCTTCGTAGACCTTCACACGACCCACCACGTCATCAGACTTGATGGTCAAGAGCTCTTGCAGGGTATAGGCGGCGCCATAGGCCTGCATCGCCCACACTTCCATCTCACCAAAGCGCTGGCCACCGAACTGAGCCTTACCGCCCAGTGGCTGCTGCGTAATCATGGAGTAAGGACCAGTAGAGCGAGCGTGGATCTTCTCGTCCACCAGGTGGTGGAGCTTGAGGATATACATATAGCCCACGGCCACGGGGTACGGGAATGGTTCACCAGAACGACCATCAAAGAGGGTGGCCTTGCCCTCGCCATTAACCATGACATCGCCGTCGCGGTTGGGGCGAGAATTGCGCAGCAGACCAGCGATTTCCTCATTGGTGGCACCGTCGAATACTGGTGTTGCCGTCAGCGTACCGGGCTCTACATCGTAGAGATCTTCCGGCAGGCTCTCCATAAGCTGGGCGTTTTCCAACACCTCCGGATCAATCGACCAACCAGCAGCAGCCAGCCAGCCGAGGTGAACTTCGAGCACCTGGCCAATATTCATACGACGCGGCACACCGTGGGTATTGAGGATAATATCCACTGGGGTTCCATCAGGGAGGAAAGGCATATCCTCCTGCGGCAGGATCTTACCCACCACGCCCTTATTGCCGTGGCGGCCGGCGAGCTTATCACCGTCTTGAATCTTGCGCTTTTGGGCAACATAAACGCGAATCATCTCGTTGACGCCTGGCGAGAGATCGTCATCATCCTCGCGGGAGAAGCGACGCACGCCGATAACCTTACCGGTCTCACCGTGTGGCACCTTCATGGAGGTATCACGAACCTCACGGGCCTTCTCGCCGAAGATGGCACGCAACAGGCGCTCTTCCGGAGTCAGCTCGGTCTCACCCTTCGGGGTGACCTTACCCACTAAGATATCGCCGTCGCGAACATCGGCACCGATGCGCACAATGCCGCGCTCGTCGAGATCCTTGAGCACGTCCTCGGAGACATTCGGGATCTCGCGGGTGATTTCCTCAGGCCCAAGCTTGGTATCGCGAGCATCGATCTCGTGCTCCTCGATATGGATAGAGGTAAGAATATCCTCCTCCACTAAGCGCTGGTTGAGAATAATAGCGTCCTCGTAGTTGTGGCCTTCCCATGGCATAAATGCCACCAGCAAGTTCCGACCCAAGGCCATCTCACCGTTATGGGTACCAGGACCATCAGCGAGAACCTGGCCCTTTTCTACACGGTCTCCGATATCAACGAGCGGCTTCTGGTTATAGGACGTTCCCTGGTTGGTGCGCTCGAATTTGCGCAGCAGGTAGGTCTCGCGCGTGCCATCATCTGACATCACGGTGATGAAGTCAGCGCTCATATTCTCCACATAGCCGGTGGCCTTATTGATCACCAGATCGCCGGCATCATAGGCGGCGCGCAGCTCCATACCGGTACCAACATACGGCGCCTCAGAGCGCACGAGTGGCACAGCCTGGCGCTGCATATTCGCGCCCATCAGAGCACGGTTAGCATCGTCGTGCTCAAGGAATGGAATCATGGCGGTAGCCACTGAGACCATCTGGCGTGGGGAGACGTCCATATAGTCAATATCCTTGCCGGATACCACCTGGATATCGCCCTTCTTCAGGCGAACCGTCACGCGCTCTTCGGTAATGACACCATTCTCGTCATATTCGGTATTAGCCTGAGCCACCACGTAGCGATCTTCTTCATCCGCAGTGAGATAATCCACGTGATCGGTGACAACTCCGTCAACGACCTTACGATATGGAGTCTCGATGAAGCCGAAGGCATTCACGCGGGCGTAGGAAGCCAAGGAGCCGATCAGACCAATATTCGGGCCTTCGGGGGTCTCGATGGGGCACATACGGCCATAGTGAGAGGCGTGGACGTCACGGACTTCAATGCCGGCGCGCTCACGCGAAAGACCACCTGGTCCCAGCGCCGAGAGACGGCGCTTGTGGGTAAGCCCTGAGAGAGAGTTATTCAGATCCATAAACTGCGAGAGCTGCGAGGTTCCGAAGAATTCGCGGATCGCGGCAGATACCGGGCGCACGTTAATCAGGGAGGTTGGGGTGATTGACTCCGCATCCTGGGTGGTCATGCGCTCACGGACCACGCGCTCCATGCGGGACAGACCCACACGCACCTGGTTTTGGATGAGCTCACCGACGGTACGCAGGCGACGGTTACCGAAATGGTCAATATCATCGGTTTCTACCGGGATGACCTCACCCGTGGGGCTGGTCATCGAGGTTTCACCGGCATGCAGGCGCACGAGGTACTCAATTGCGGTCGCGATATCCTGCTCGGTGAGGGTCATCAAACCCTCGTTGTCGCCGCCTAAGCCCAGCTTGCGGTTGACCTTATAGCGGCCCACCTTTGCGAGGTCATAGCGCTTGGCGCGGAAGAACGAATTATCAAGCAGCGACTGCGCGAGATCACGCGTAGGCTGCTCACCGGGGCGCTGCTTGCGGTAAATCTCCAGCAATGCCTCATCAGTATTGGAGACACCATCAGATTCCAGCGTGGACATCATCACTTCAGAGAAGCCAAAGCGCTCTTGGATCTGCTCGGTGGTCCAGCCTAGTGCCTTCAGAAGGACGGTGACGGGCTGACGACGCTTGCGATCAATACGCACACCGACCGTGTCGCGCTTATCCACATCGAATTCTAGCCATGCACCGCGAGAAGGGATCACCTTCACTGAGTGCAGCGAACGCTCGGTGGATTTATCGATGGTTTGATCGAAATAAACACCAGGGGAACGCACCAACTGTGAGACCACGACACGCTCAGTGCCGTTGACGATGAAGGTACCTTTTTCGGTCATCATCGGGAAGTCACAGATGAAGACGGTCTGGGATTTAATCTCGCCGGTTTCGTTGTTAATAAACTCGGCGGTGACATAGAGCGGCGCCGAGTAGTTAATATCTTTATCTTTGGATTCGTCAATAGTATTCTTCATCTCTTCAAAGCGTGGTGAAGAGAGGGAGAGAGACATATTGCCGGAATAATCTTGAATCGGGCTCAGCTCTGCGAGGATATCCTCCAGGCCAGAGGTCACTGGGACCCCTGCGCCTAATTCAGCTTGACGTCGTTCGCGCCAATCAGACGCGCCGATCAGCCAAGAGAACGATTCCAGTTGGATATCAAGAAGACCAGGGACTTCAATAGGTTCATTAATTTTCGCGAACGATTTACGTTCGGGAGCCCCTGGTATAGTTGAGTTGAGTGGGCGGGGGCTTGCCAAGATGGGTCCTTCCAGCACCTCACGCGGATGGCGGCCCCGCAATATTGGCCACCACAAACCGCTAGTATTTGAGCAATTTCGGTAATGCCATAAGAAACCTGCTGGTGCTAACACCGAAAGACCTCAACTATCCAGCTTTTTCAAAAAGCCGACCAGCTAAGGTCTGTAAAAAAGGAACAAGTGTCCTAGGGCAAAGGTCAAGTATAGAGCACCGAGGACACCATGTAAAGCCCATGAACAGAGTTTATGGGCAACAAAACCACACTGTAGAGAATTCCTAGCGCTAAAAGCAACTTAGCCGCGCCCGCGGCGGAAAGACCCAATACCACCGGCAATAATCGAGAGGGCACCGAGAGCTGCAAGAATATAGCTAAAAGTCCTCCAAAAATCGCGGCGGGAAATCTCCGACGCAGCCGCGCGAAGGTCCTCTCGATTCTGCTCAGTCATGCGCCCATTAAAATCAAGGAGCACTCCTGCTTGCGCACCATCTGCGTAGCGGTATATATCGGTGATCTGCTCCTCGAGATCAACCACAACCCCGCTCTCGCGATCAACATAGAATACCCGCTCGGCTGCGTGCTCGAGATAAGCCGGCTGACCATCAATCTCTAAGGTGGTGAGCAAACCAGAGCGCTCCGCATTGACCTTCTCCGGGTCAATGATCTGGCGGTAGGCCATCATGGTGCGCCCATCCTCCTCTACCTCAGACTCATAGACGGCAGGGTAGCTAGTAGCCAGAGTCTCATCAAAGACCATATAGCTTGTTTTCTCAGCTGCTGTAGGGAATTTCCACCACACACCGTCAGTATCGGTATCTCGAGGGATTCCCGCTAATTGATCAATCACACGGATAGGGCTCAGAATCTCACCCGTTATACGGTCGAAGGTATAGGTGGAGACTGCTGCGGTATGCAGGCCCTCTAGATCGTCCAGCCCAGTGCGCCGCACTGAGGTGGCGAGCCTAATGGTGGCCGTATCTTCGTCGCTGGGACGAATCAGACTTGCTTCTACCTGTTTTGTCACGGACGCTTTCTCGGTTGCTTCCAGGGTGAGATCAGAAATGGTTGCCTCAGGATCCACCAGGGTCCAGGTATAGCGGGTGGGATCAAGGGGCAGCCTGGCGTCAAAGCGTCCTAGTTGGGCTTGGAGTAATCCGCCGACAAGCAGCGCACAGCCTAAGCCGAGCAGCAGAACACTAAAGATTCGTGACTTTGGAAGCATGTGCACCATCCTATAACACCTTCGAATAATCCCTTGGGAGCGCTTATATGCGGTCATACAATAATGCTCCCCTACCAGTGGAAGGGGAGCATTATATTGAAATTCCTGGTCTAGTTTTTACGGCGATTAAACCACCAGGCGCCACCTAAAAGACCAGCGCCAGCGATAAGGAGCCAGAACACCCCGAAGCCACCCGAGCGCGGTAACTCACCGGTAGTAACGTCAGCTACCTTGATGATATTCGGTTCTGTAACTTCCGCGGCGGGGTTCACTCGCCCCTGAGGTTGACGCACCTTGAGCTGATTCCCGTCAAGGAAAACCTCGAGTTCAACCGGTTGCGCGAGAAGTTGGTAGCCCTGCGGAGCCTTGGTTTCGATCAGGATGTATTTACCCAGACCGATAATGTTCTCGGTCTGGCGCGTATTATCCCCCGCATTGGTCTGGGTGAAGTTGATCGCATCCCCCTGAATTTCCCATGAATCATTTGCCCGATAAACGCTAAACTGCCAATCCTTTTCCAACGGAATAATCGCTGTAGAGGTATCCACCTTTTGAAGCACTAGGCTGGTCAACGGATCCTCTGGAGCCGGAATATCGGCACAGGCATCGTCACGAGCAATCAACCGACTGCCGATTGACACCGTGGCCTCGTTGAAAAGTCCGTGGCCGCCACCGTTTTGGGGGTCACAGATTAAGGTAGTGCTTGCCTTATCCTGCAGCTGAGGCTTATCAAATTCTGCGATCACGAAAAAGGTTTTCGACGCATCAGAGTCCAGATCGAACACATCACTTGGCAGTTTGTGATTATCTGCCGGCCTCATCTGATATGGAGAAGCCGAGTCTTCTCTGATTCCGACGGAAATATTCCTAGCGCTAGGAGAGAAACGAGGTTGATCCACTAGTTTCAATTTCCCGATCTTCGTACTGTCGTTGGGATTAGTAACCTTAACGCGATACTCGATTTCGAGCTTGCCCGACGCATTCTCCCGTGGTCCTCGAAAAACCTCCTTCACCACCAGCGGAGGTAGAGGGAGATCAATGCAAGCTTCAGCTGTGAGATCCTCGGTTGTGCCGGCACCTTCCTTCGCTACAGTAACTTTATTGAAGCCGCCATTTCCACGTCCCCCCGCCGCGCATTTAAGGGAATTCGGAGATACCCCAGAGATGAGCTTCGGCTGGAATCGAAATTGGACAAGCACCCGGAACTCCAATGTCTCACCAGCTCGGACTTTTACCTTGCCCGGCACGTCACCGTGCTGCAGTACTAGCGGTCCGTTGACTGGACTTATCACCGTATTTTTGTTGGTGTCCAGATCGATCAGCACCACTTTAAAAACATCAACGTCTTCGCTAAAACCGAGGGAATCTACGACTGTAAGTTCACGATCAACGTAGATCTCCCGATCTGTGGATACAACTGGGCCATTAGTTTGATTTTCCTCAGCCTTATTATCCACCGTTACCGTGTAAGTGGCCTGGTAGAATGGTTCCCCATTCCCGTTCGGACGCCACGTAATTCTGTTGCCATAAACTTCCTTAGACACCCGCGGCGGAGCGATCTTGAGGTTGACAATGTCAATGCACGCTTCCGCCTCAGCCACCTCCGACTGGCCGTATTCGATACGGGCTTTGTTGTATGCACCATCTCCAGGTGTGGGTTTTGGTTGGCATGCCAATCTAGACGGATTTAGCGCTGCGGCGTCTAATTCGGTATAGACTTTGATCCGGAAAGTCTGAGTAGCTCCAGCTTCGATGACATGGGTGTTACCATTTTCGCCTGGGATCACATATCCTTTGCCATCTCCGGACTTTACTAGGGGTGTTTCGCCTCCAGACTTAACCTGAACCACTTTGATAATCTTCTCAGCCTTGGCGAAATCTGGGGTGTCGTAGAGCAGATATTCGCGGCTAATATTCCGCTTACCCGCTTCAGCTTTATCATTTCGCACCGTCAGGTCGTAGGTGAAAATGTCTACCCCATTCGACTCCGATGCGATTGGGTCTTTCGATACCTCTAACTCAGTTGGATCTGGTTGAGAGACATTCCCCCAATAGGGCACCAAAAATCCATTCCGCGCAAACTTTAAGTCATTCCTTAGCACACTTTCTCGCTCGTTAGTCCCATAGCTGATTTTCATTGGGGTGTTTGGGGGGATTTTCAACCCCAAACGAGTAACGTCTACTGCGCTACTTCCTCTGCCGCTATCAATAAAAAATTTAATACCCTCGGGTGACAGGAATTCAACCTTGGACTTCCCCCGTTGGGAAGTCGATACTCGAATGCCCATTTTATTTCGCGGATCATCAATATACTTACCGCGAGATTTAACTGGGTGAGGAGTTAGGATATAACTGCCGTGATCGTTATTTCTCAGGTCCGTGGTGACCACCCAGTCAGTCGTGTCTAAAATATCGAGGATTTGAAAATTCAAGGCTTTACGGGCGTCTCCCCTGACTATTCCTAAGTCGGGGGGGCCCATCCTTGCATATTGCAAGGGTTCGAAGACACCGAAATTTACTCCGTAAAGCACTCCGCCCTTTGTACCGCCAATCGTAAACTCCTGCGAACGGTAGGATAGGCGAGTGTTTCGATTGTAGGTCGCTGTTTGAACATTTTCCCGGCTATAGAAACGACCTTGCTCACCATAGTTCAGAACTTGGCACTCTCCCCCCCTTGAATTGCTTTGCCGCTCCTGCCTAAAATTTATAGTCGTGTGATCGGGTTTTCGATGGAAAGGAGAACACCACCCTGGGTTGTTTATTATCTTTCTAGATATGCCACCATCTGTCGTTACGTTATCGCTGCCCGCATTAGGGCCTGGGAAACTGGGATTATCGGAACGAGGTGCGACTTCTTTAACTGGGTACCGGTAATCCTCTACCTCCCCGTCTTCGTCCCTAGCACCGAGGAGCTCGGAAGGGAGGTGATCTCTCTCGATGAACTGCTGATATGCATCTCGGCCCGCCGAGACCCGGTCAAAACCGCCGGGTTTTGGTGCTGCAGCAGCTTCTGTATAGCCAGAATCTGTAGGCAAAATCTTCCAAGTTGAGCGCACTTTTGGCCCAAAATCCCGGTAAACAAATTCGAAATTTTTACCGCTCAATCGTCCATTTGTGGCTCTACGCTGGTCATCTACGAGCTGCACGATCACATGGTCTCTATCGGCAGCATTTAGATCAAAGCTGCGCTCGTACTGCATAGGGGTATAAATGTAGTGGTTTCGAGAATCAACTACGTTTCCGGTTGCTTCTTCATAGATATGAACTCTTATGCCTCCTATTTTGGGATCGCTAGGTTTTTCCTGGGCCCCCCTGTCTCGAGACTGGGCTTCCCAAAAGTCCGTTGGAACCCCTTGGAACTCAAAGAATACACGCGGAAAACTGGGGCGGATCCCCGAGTCGTCTACAATCCGCCCGGATACCCTGCGCTCGGTATACTTACGTCCTTTATATTCACCAGTTTTTAGATCAGTGACTGTGTACTCAATCTTGGGGCCAGCCGAGACTGATGATAGCTTGAGGGGCGAGTCGCCGAGTACGCTATCCAAGAATTCACTTGTCAGTAGCTTCCAATGGGCATCTTCTTCGACTCCCATCACCGTATACGTAATAGAGAACTTGTCGCCGCGCTGGATTTCAGTGGGCGTATCCGCATTGGTGGAATCTAGATAAAGACGAAGAACCTGCCCAAACTTTGCATCCTCTTGAGATTGTCCGAACGAATTTTCCAGTTCGTCGGAGGCAAGCTCGAAGATATCACCGCTTGCCTCCGTGTCGCCGAATGAAGCAGAGATAATTTCCTTTACTGGATCGTTATTTCCCAGTTTTTGAATCAGGAGAAAATCGGGGGAACTTTGCAGCTCCGGCACGTTTGTAATCACGCCTTCGAGCGTACGAACAACGAGTCCAGATTCTTCATCTGCTGAGATGGTTCGACTCGTGAAATCAGCGGATAAGTTGCCTTCGCTGTTCTCAGAATTCTCTGCGAGAGACTCTTGTTCGACAAGAGTCGGCTCCCCTTCGATTGAGGCGTCTGATAGCTGAGCAATCTCGGAAGTGCCAGCCATCTCCTCTGCCGATTGAGCAAAAGGAGCTACGGTCACAAGCAACCCAGTCGCTAGCATTGAGGCAAAAAGGGCCTTGCCGTAACGAGATAGAGAGTTTTTCATAAACTAGTTCCTTTTGTAACTACGACGAAGTACTGCAATGCCCACGAGCAAGAGCACCAGTCCAAAGATGGCTATGGGTAGGCTATTGGCCCCTGTGTAGGCTAGATTTCCCGGAATCTTGGGTATCCCCTTTTTGGGATCATTCGGCCTCGGGGGTTCGTCTGGCGACGGAGGATCTTTGGGAATTGGAGGATTACCTGGTGGGTCAATTGGAGGTATAGGAATAGGAATCGGCACTATTGGAATATTCGGATTACTACACGGAACCTTCACAGATGCCTCATCGGTTGCCACACCATAACGGCCAATCAGATCGAAATCCGGATAACCAGGAGGGGTGATATAGCCGCGGAAGGTGATGCGATTCTTGTTCTTAGAGGCATCGCGCGAGGTCTGGGCTTTGAAGCGCAAACTAAGATGTGCGTCTGGGTTACCCCGTCGAACTTCACTGACCTTGATCAAGCCGCTTTCGGTGAGCGTTACGCGCACGACGTTGTCTGAATCCACGTCGATGATATAGTCCCCACCGTCAAGGCGTACTGGATTCTTGTCATTATGGTAGGTGCCATAATATACATCTTCGCTATCGGGAATATACGTTTGCGATTGCTCGAGCGGTACGGAAATCTTGAATGTGGAAATTCGCCCGTCGCGTCCGGGGGCTGGCAATGTAGTCGACAGCCCGTATTCGAGATCGTCGCCTGGGTTCACACAGCTGAGGTTATTTGATAGCTGACCAGTAATTTTCTGGTCTTTGGCCTCCACTCTCACGCTATACTCCCAACCGCTGCGATCTTGATTGGTGGTAGGCACCGCCACCATAAAGGGAGAAACAACCGTAAAATTCCCGCGAGCTGCAGAATCCACATCCTCGGTGACGTAGTAAAGGCCTAAGTCAAGGTTGTTAAACCGGGCTATGCCGTCTGCACCGGTGACTTCACTTACTTTAGGTGTCAGGCGAGAGAACTCTTTTCCCCTCTGGTAAAAGTCCGCTATCTTAAACGATTCTGCCAGGCGCCAGCCGTCGTTGGTGGTGAGATCAACGCCGTTGATCTTCTGCACTGAGAATTTGATCCCTTCCAGTGGATCCAATTTTTTAGGTGCGTTGGGATTCGACGGATCCCCGTATTGCATGACGGGGTCGCCCTCGCTTTTATGAATACTGAGGGAGGCTTTTTGCGAGGCGTCGATAAGCGAAGGCGATGGCCCGCCGTCTGCGGCAACTGCTAGCGGGGTGGTGACCGTCATACAAGCCACCGTGGCCAAGGCGGCAAAGAGTCGGCGGCCTTGGTGGCGTTTCGTTTTCTGTAGCATTCGTTATCCTTAGCCTTCTGCGCTTTCGCTCAGGCCGGTAGTGGTTTCCGCTTTTTTGCTGTCGCGGCGCGCTTTTACAAACTCCCGAATCATCAAAATCATGAAGATGAGTGCTACTGCTAGCGCAACATACATCCACCACTGCAATGGTTGACGAATCGTGTCAATCGTTTGAAATTCTTCTTCATCTACGGGCTCCATGGGCACCCGCTCCGCGTGAACGAGGAAGCGGTGGCTGTTGATGCCGTAGGGGGTACACGTAATAAGTGTTATGAGGTCTTGCCCTGGAACGGGGCGAAGGTTGTCCGTCTCCGTAGGCAAAACTATTTCGGTTTGGCGTACCTGATACTTCATTTTCTCACCGGAAACGTCGAGGTAAATAACATCGCCGACATTGACCTTGATCAGATTATCCCAGAGGGTAGCCACCGATAAACCCGTGTGACCTGTCAGAACCGTATGGTTACCCACTCCGCCCACTGGCAATCCACTGCCGAATAGGTGGCCTATCCCTTTGGATAGAACCGTCTCGGTGGTGCCGTGGTAGATCGGCAAATCAGATTTTATGGATGGGATATATATACGTCCCATCACAGAGGTCAGATTGAGCTGTTCGAGATACTCTTGGTATTCGACGTTATCTTGCGTTACTCGCTGTAACCAGGGGTCCAAAATAGGACCACCTTGCTTCTCTGCGTTCCATTCCCGGGCACGCTCGATCTCCGCGGCAAGCTCTTGTTTGTCTACGGCACCTATCTGTGAGGAATATGCCTGGACTTGGTGGCTTTGCTGCGAATTTTCATAGATGGTCCCCACCACTGGGTACAGCAAGAGGATGAGACCAATCACGCTGAAGATTACCGAGACTGGGGAGACGCGCTTGCGCGGGGCAGGAGCGTGAGGGGCCCTATGGCGGGCAGTTACAGTCATAGGTGACGCCTTCGGTTTGTTTAAGTTATTTTATATAAGATCGTGAAAAGTGAAGGTAAGGGGCTAAGCGCTTGGACTTAGCCCCTTTTAGCCTTCAGCTAGCAAATAGCAACGTTTAAGTCTTGAGACTTAGGCGTTACGACGATTGCTATAGGCGGAATAACCGCGTCCAACCAGCAAGAATGCACCACCGGCGAGCAGCAGGTACATGACACCAGCACCACCTGTTAGTGGCAGGTTGAAGCCGCCATTCTTCTTAGTGTCCACAACATCTTGGGATACAAGAGCGACCTCAGCATCGGCCCCCTGATTGGTTAAGATTTGGAACCGGATCGGTTGGGCTGAAAGTTCATAACCCTCAGGTGCTTTGGTCTCTACCAAGCAATAAGCATCACGAGCATTCTCATCAACGGCTTGGCCGTTGCGGTAGTCATTAGCAAGGAGACCCTTAATCTCAGGATTATTTGCATCAGCCGTCGCTATGATTCCTTCGAGAAGTGCCTCTGCGTTTTCCTCGATCTTGCCATCTTTGGTGCAGACGTACAGAGAGAATTCAGCATCGTCAAGGGATTGACCATCAGCGTTCTTCTTCACAATGTCTACATTGCCGTAGAAGGACTTAGGATATTTAGGGTCTGGAGTAGGAGTACCTGGAGGTGTTACAGGAGGAACATTCGGTTCCTCTGGGTTCGGAGGCTCTGGTTGGCCATCACGCATTTGAATAACCTTGAACTCGTTGATGATAGGAGCTACATTATCAAGATCGGTATTCTGCTTCACTTTGAAGGTTGGCGTGATAACCAGTTGAGCGGTCTTGTTATTATTCAGGTCATTAAGGCCGGCTTCTGTGAAGGTTATGACCAGGTAGGACTTGTTATCAACACGAGCAACCTCACCCTTGGTTACCTCATACTTGCTACCATCCAGTTGGGCACCAGCAAGCTTAACTGTCAGAGGATTATCACTGGCGTATTCCAGGCGATCAGTGGGGTAGAAGTCAGATACCACGTACTTGGTGTAGTTTTCGCCAGCCGACAGTTGCGAGGTGATCTCGTAGGTCAACTTCTGACCGTTGATCTTGGTTGCCTTATCCTGCACGGTCTTAGAAGCATCGTCCCGCTTGGTATTCTTGGGGTAAACGTGAACTGTCCTCAACCATTCATTGCGGTTAGTTGGATCGGTTGTTGGGAGAGCAACATAGAACGGCTTTTGAGAGATCTGGTGCCCCGCTGGAGCCTCGGTCTCCGTTACTCGGTAGAGACCGATTGGAAGATCCTCCCATTTAGCAACGCCTTTTCCATCGGTTGTCTGCTCAGTTTTGTTAGGGAGAGTCTCAAAGTCAATATCATCTTGCAGATCTTCGTCGCCCTTGGAAACTTTCTCGGCTTTCTTCCAACCATCATTTGTTGTCAGGTCGATCGAGTCTTTTTTGACCTTTTCAATCTTGAACCTCGCACCCTCTAGGGCTTCGCCCAGATTTGCGGTGTCGATCTCGGTGCCGTTACCCGCTTTACCTGGAGTGTTATTGGAATACTTGTGAATGACCAGGCTGAGGCCATCCTTGGGCGGAATAGGGTAACCCGTCTGTGCTACAGCTGTCACGGGCAGGCCGGTCATCAGGC
The DNA here is from genome assembly GCF_024814515.1 of Corynebacterium sp. ES2775-CONJ. Lineage (NCBI taxonomy): Bacteria > Bacillati > Actinomycetota > Actinomycetes > Mycobacteriales > Corynebacteriaceae > Corynebacterium > Corynebacterium sp. ES2775-CONJ. Next base: position 309,165 of record NZ_JANUXT010000002.1, read on the forward strand.
CTGCAGCCAAAGAAATCGCCAAGGCGTTCTTAAGCATTTTCATATAGATATCTTTCTACGAGAGGGGCTCCGACTTCTAAAAGGCCTTAAATTCCAGATAGAAACGAGTTCCTGTGCGGTTGAAATTATAGAGCCAAACCGCTCTCGATAACGATGAGATGAGTCTCGGCGGTTGGCGTCTATGGGGAATGTTAATACAGTCGCGCGCGCCATGCAAAGCTCGCTTTTACCGTTGCCAACGGGAGTAGAACAATGAAAGTCATTAAAGATTACGAGTATCGATGACACAGTTAGAAGATGTCGTATTAATGAATATGTAGCGGTTCTTCTACGGTGTATATACAGGCGTTATAGGTTCTAAAAATGAAGATTCCTCGCTCTACTTATGATCGCTAAATGTTAACAAAAAGAAAAATCCCCACCCAAGTAAAATGTCTCACCTGTGTGGGGAATAAGTAAAGCTGGAAGATTACTTAAGGGTAACCTTTGCGCCAGCCTCTTCGAGCTTAGCCTTAGCAGCCTCAGCGTCGTCCTTGGAAGCGCCCTCGATAATAGCCTTAGGAGCACCCTCAACGAGTTCCTTAGCTTCCTTCAGGCCCAGGCCGGAGACGAGCTCGCGAACAGCCTTGATAACGCCGATCTTCTTAGCGCCAGCATCCTCGAGAACAACGTCGAACTCGTCTTTCTCTTCCTCAGCGGCAGCGCCAGGAGCAGCAGCGCCGGCAGCAGCAACTGCAACAGGAGCAGCAGCGGTTACCTCGAAGACCTCTTCGAATTCTTTAACGAACTCAGAGAGTTCGATAAGGGTCATCTCTTTGAAAGCCTCGATGAGCTCGTCCTTGGTGAGCTTAGCCATGGTGGTATTCCTTTCGGTGTGGGTGGGACATCCAATAAACCGATATCCCTAAAAAGTGTTTATGTATTTCAAGAAGCAGCGCTTTTACACGCTATGCCTCTTAAGCGTCCTTCTTCTCCTGGAGTGCAGCCGCGAGGCGTGCCACCTGGGAAGCGGGAGCGTTGAATAGGCCTGCAGCCTTTGCCAAGTTGCCCTTCATGGCACCAGCCAGCTTTGCGAGAGTGGTCTCGCGGTTATCCAGCTCAGCGATGGCGTCAACCTGAGCGGAGCTCAGGGCGTTGCCGTCCATGTAGCCACCCTTAACAACGAATGCCTTGTTGTCAGAAGCGAACTTCTTCATCACCTTGGCAGCGTCAACAGCTTCGCCCTTAATGAAGGCAATAGCGGTTGGGCCGGTGAAAAGGTCATCGAGGCCCTCAATGCCAGCTTCTTGAGCTGCCAGCTTGAGGAGGGTGTTCTTGGCGACGTTGTACTGGACATCAGCACCGAGAGCTTTACGCAATTCGGTGGTCTGAGCAACACTCAGGCCACGGTACTCCGTAAGCACAAATGCGTCGTGCTCTGCGAAGCTCTGCTTGAGAGCTTTCAGGGCAGCATCATTCTTCGGGTTAGCCATTACTACGCCTCCTTTCCTCTTTATTGATTCAAAGGTTTATCCGCCGGAGCTTTTTCTTTAGAACAAGACAAAAGCCCCGTACAAGAGCACAGGGCGCAACACTTAATTCCTACAAATGGGAAAGAAATGAGCTCTAGAGTGACTCCTGCGTGGGCCGATCTCAAGCGACAAAGCTTTTCGATACTTTCAAGCGCGAACGCTGACCGACGGTCTACGGTGAAACTTGAGCGACAAGCGAGGTTATACTCACCTGCTTTCAAACTTCATCTGACACTATACCGTACGACCGGGTAGATACCAAACTATCGGTGCGATTTGCATATGTCTTGTACACCTCCAGATCCATACGAAGCAAACAGATAGCAGCCCCCGATTACCCACCGCCGTCGCTGCGCTGACACTGGAAACTCACGGCCGGTGGCTAGGATCGAATACTAGCCAGCTTGACCGAAGTGCTCGGGCAGAAGCGATTGCAGACCTCCGTCCTGTAGCCCACTATAAAAAGATTGCACGCAATATATAAAAAGCGCTTATTTGACCACCCGTGGTTTATCTCGTCCCAGTGGCCAGATTCTATTGCAGGAATTCTAACGGCGGCGGTCAGCGCAACTAGTTTGATATGGATTGTACGCAACCGTATAAAACCCTTCAACAGACCCCCGGAGTATCTCTGGGTGAGGAGAACCGGGAAGATTTATAGCAAAAGAAAGAGCATATGAAGAGGGGTATTCTTCATATGCTCTGCCAATTATCTGTGCGTTAAGCGCGTCGCTTCGCTAAGAATATTCCACCGAGAATCAGTAGTAGGGATGTGAGGAGCCACGACCACAGGCCCTGTCCACCAGTTTCTGGCAAGGTTCCTGACTGAACATTCATCACTACCAATTTCAGAGTATTATTTTGATCCACCGTCACCACAGTGCCGTCTTTCGCCTCGTCGAGAAGACGGACCTTCTTCGTTTGATCATTAGGATCTTTGTAAACTTCAAAACCGACAGACTCCGGGAAGAGACTATATCCAGACGGTGAGACCGTCTCGATCAGGTAATACTGACCGAGTTTTAATTCAAAGGAGTAGCGGCCAGACCCAGCAGGGTCCTCCGTAATAGTCTCCAGCCCAGCAACGGGGCTATTTCCTGCACTATCGGTTGCGATCATAAATACAGCACCCGCAAGACCTTGCATCTGAGCATCCTGCTTTTCTATCTCCACGATCGCAGGAGACGGGGTGCGTTTATTCTGATACACACACCGAATATGCTCGCCGTTTTCTATACCACGAATCCGCAATCCAAATTCACCGTCATCTGAATATCGCGATGCAGGTAATTCTTGCGGCTGCGGATCATTGCTGTCGTAGCATAAGGCATTTCTCACCTGGGCAGCCGAATCAGACTGTTTCACCAGCTCCCATTCACTTTGCTGCACCTCCGCCACACTGACTTCCGCACGGCTTGTAGTGTCCTCTAGGCCAATACGGTAGAAAACTAAACCGTCTGCGTCGGTCTTTTGGGCACGCGGAGAGTTCAACTGCACACCCGGACCCGTTGCGTCACCCACAATGTCCCAGCCAACACCAGCTTCTGGGTTCTGACCATTTTCATCCAGAATGTGCTTTTCCACGGTCACACTGGCACTACAGGAGACGATCGATCGGAGCGTATCTGGGATCTCATCATAATCGCTGAGCAAAAAATAATCGGACCTATCTGCGTTATTCGCCGTATCGCTGTATCGAGTGAAGCCTGATATCGACTGCAGGTTGTACTCAGAGTCACCATCTAAACCCGTGGTTCCTCTTCCCACACCGATGCCGATTATCTTGGTACCCTGTTCTTTGAGGCGGTTCGCAGAAGCAATTGCGGCTTCCACGCGAATGAAATCGGTCATGGATCCACCCTGATTATTTTCCTCCGAATATTGCGGGAGCCTATTCGTCGTGGGGTTTCCGTCTGTCACGAAGAGAACTGCATCGTAAATCGGGCCGCCTGTACGGCCCTCTTGAGCCTTGGATACTTCCATCAAGCCAGCATCCCAGTTCGTACCCTCGTTACTATCGGTGTACTTGCCCCATTCACGGATCTGATCTTTAATTTTTTGCGTTTGACTTGGGTCGTTGAGATCGTAGAGTTCTGTCAGGTTGTCAATATCGGGCCTACCAAACAGCCTATACGGTGGTTTAGCCGGTGAATCAGAACCTAGCGAAAAGATGGAAACGTTACCTCCGGATCCTTCCATGGTATTGACGAGTTTTATCATCGCTCGGGATAGGTCATCAGTTTTCCCAGCTCTGGAAACGGAACCAGAGAGGTCACCAACGATGGCGAAATTCAGCCCGCACTTCTTGCCTAAGCGTGGGTTCTCCTTGGGGATAATGAAACTTCCGCTCGATGAGCGATGACTTTCCGTTATGATATAATTCCTCTCCCAATTCGACTCATAAGCGCGCATGAATGTTTCTGATTTGTCAGAACCATCACCAGCTTCTATCACCACTCCGGCTTTCAGCTTAGGCGTGAGCTGCGCATAGCTCTGCAGGCGGGAGAGGCGATCACCACTATCGGAAGGGCCCGTGCGGACCTTGTCAATGAGGTTATAACCTATGGGCACGGCCACTGGTTTAATCCACACTCTTTCGTTTGTGGGGATCCTTCCCCTTTCTCTGCCCACCGGGATCCTAATATCGCAGAAGCCAGTGAAGTCCGTCGTACAGCTAGCCCAATCTTCATTTACTCTACGCAGGGGTTCTCCGTAGCTTAGCGCCTTCGTCATAGAGGAAACCTGAGATCGTGGGTTACCGCGGTAAACCTGCAAAGTAACGCCAGCTAGTGGACTAAAATACTTCGAGAAACGACTGGCTCCTGCATTAGATGCTGTTTGGCCGTCCCATAATCGGTCGGAACCGGCACGTACTCTAACGATGGCTACTTCACTATCTGGGAGGACTCTTCCCGCAACGGTCCTCGCGCCTTCTAACTGCGTATCGTCATCAGAAGAGGGTACTTGCTCATCGCTATCTTCGTTAATATCGACGTCTTGGGGCTCTACGAACTCACCCTCTTCAGGCGGAGTCTCACCTTCGTCGGTGATTTCTTCAGTCGTTGTAAGTTCGGGCGCGTTGGAGTCGCTGGTTGGGGTTGGTTCGCTCGTAGACACCACAACCTCATCAAGCACTGCCTCACCCCCCACACTCTCGGTGACCTGTTGACCTAAAACCGGGCTGGTCACCCCTATCAAACTACCCGCAGCAACCAACACCGCTACCTTAACCGCTAAACCATTCTTCATTCTGTATCCCTTTTAATATGAACGGATCACGATAACCATCCGCTCGTGCCATGAATTGAGTTTTATAACCACACCAAGGCACTAACAGGTAGAGCATTCCAAGCCCACCTCGTGCCCACGACGTTTTATTGTTGTGAATTTCTTCTCCGATTCACCGCGAGCACCCAAAAGCCCGCAAGAATCAACAGACCAGCCAACCCAACAAGACCAATGACCCCAGCACCCGTCATCGGCAGAGACTTCATACCCTTCACCGGTGGCGCCGGAGGTGTCGTGGTACTAGGGGGAGGCGGTGTATTCGTTACAGGTGGTGGAGGAGTAATTGTTACAGGAGGTGACGGTGGAGGTGTTGGCGTCGGAGTCGGTGGTACTTCAAATTTCGCTGCAAGAGCGAGGTTATAACTCCACTCCCCTTGCTTATCAATAATGGGAATAACGATGACATCTTCTTGTGTCTTGCGGCCACCACCAGCAGGAGGCGTAGCTTTAAAAAGATATACGCCAGGTTTCAAACCACTAAATACCACTGTCCCCTGAGCATTTGTGACCTCGCTATAACTATCACCTTGACCAAGCCTCTTAGCCTGAGTAACACTCAACCGAGCGGCTTTGGTATACCCCTGAGTCGTATTAATCGGATCAGTATCGAGTTTGGTGAGCGTAACCGTATACCCCGCAGACCCCTCCCCAGACAGACCCGAATTAGACGGAATCCTTATTTCAACGGTGATATCACGATCAAGGTCAATGGTATCTGCAGCAGGAGCAGGATTAGCGAAACCAGTCACCGCTGCATGAGCCTGCGGCGAACTCACCCACCCAGGTTCACCGAAACCTATAGTTGCTGCGACAGATAACGCACACGCCGTAGCAAGGGGTACGCCTATCCGCACAATACGTGCAGGTTTAATAAGATACTCGTCCATTACAGTTCGCCTTCATAGTCAATATTGTTGTTGTGATTTAGTTGTTGGAATTTCAAGCGACGTTTTTCATGAATCAACCACCACACAAGGATGAGTAGTCCGAAGATGAAGATCGCGCTGAGCGCATACACCCACCATTGGCGTGCGCCCGATTGGGGGGAGTTCAACAGGGTTCGATCTTCCTCAAGGAGGGGCATTCGTTGTCCGCGTACGAGCAGACGGTGGGTGTTGATCCCGTAGGGCGTACAGGTCACTAGGGTGACCATGTCCTTGTTATCCTCGGCTCTTAAAGATTCGACTTCGTTCGGTAGCACCGTTCGGATCTGGTCAACTTGATATTTGAGCTGATGCCCAGCCACCTGAATGAAGAAGGAATCGCCTTCTTTAACGTTTTTCAAATTGTCAAACAGTGTGGCATTTGGGAGTCCGGTATGTCCGGTCAAGATCGAATGTGATCCCGCACCACCAACTGGGAGATCCGACCCGAATAGATGGCCTATACCCTGCAACAGGGTATCTTTTTGGGTTCCGTGGTAAATCGGGAGGTCTGATCGAATACTGGGAATGGTCAGGCGTGCCATTACGTCTACTGAGTGAAGCTGCTCAAGATAATCCTCATATGCTGGGTTATTTGAGATGAATCTTTCGATCCATGGGTCTAGGATGGGGCCGATTGCACGCTCTTCGTTGTAGCGGTGAGCGTCTTCCCATTCGCGGTCTATAACTGGTGCTGGGATATCTTTGTGTATTTCTGCATACTGAGCAGCTGCGCGACTTTGTTGCCAGTTATTCCATTCTGTGGAAACAACTGGGTAAATGATGATAAGCAGCCCCGAGAGCACGAGAAGTGCTGGCAGTAGGATATGCCTAAAACCTGAAAGGAAACCGTAGGAATTACTACGATCTGGAAGCGAAAGCTGAGTCAATGTGGTTCCCCATATGGCGCAGACCCACCGATATAAATGGTGTGGATACGCTGCTATTTTTCTGAATGAGACAATTGCTGGTGCACCGGGTGAGAAGGGAGCTCGGTGGTGGCGAGCTCCCTTCTCACCTTCAGTGCGTGTGGTTGACGCCTATGGCCTCAACCTTTGACCTGTTTTAGGCCTTGGGTGAGGTGCGTCGAGCTAACCAGGCACCAGCTGCGATAATCGCAGCACCAAAGGCAGCGAGGATACCTACGCCGAAACCACCGGTCATCGGTAGTTCTGGGGTCGTATCTTTTAAGTTCTCAATCTTGCCGCCGTTGATTGGAACCAGATCGCCTTGGATTGACTGAGCCTTGGTCAGTGTGAACTCAATAGGCTCAGCGAGCAGTTCAAAATCAGCTGGGGACTTTGTCTCAACCAAGCAATATGACTCATATTTGTTGGGTTGTCCCGAGTTATCTGTCCAATCGTTGACGTGTAGACCGTTGAAAGTCACCACACCATTGCTGTCCGAGGTTGCAATAGCGTCCGCCTTATTGATCTGTGCGATATCGAGCAGGTCAGCATCCAGCGCGCTCTTCGAGCACTCTTGACCGTTCTTAACACCATAGACTCGGAATTCTGCGCCAGCGAGCTTGTTGTCTGTGTTGCCAGCTTCAACCTTTTCGAAAGTGATACCCGCGTAGTAGGTCTTCACCTTATCGGTTGTCTGAGGCTCTTTATCCTGATTCGTCCCTGGCTTATTTTCGATAACATCCGCGGTGTTTTCAACAACTCCGTTTGTATCGTCTTTGACCGTCGCAGGAATCGTTGCCACAACTTCTTGATTATTCGCTAGCTTGTCTAGGCCAGCAGGTGTGAAGGTAATAGTCACGAGATTTCCGGTTACCGTCACGGTGTAATCAGTACCAGCGGTAAAACCTGCAACCAAGACTGCATCCGCAGCGGGTGGGGTTAATTTCGCATCGAGCTCATCGGTGATGACAAATTTGGTTCGATCCTGCTTGGCACCCACTGCTTGAGCATAGGCTTTGATTGTATAAACAATCGTATCGCCTGCATTCATTCCGGAGTCGACGACTTCCTTAATGGGTTTCTTCGACGAGTAGTTCTTAGGGTATGCAATAGGATTGTAGTTCCAGCTGGTTCCACCTTGACCGGCATTATCCTGTGTCATTGGAATGAATGCGATAAAAGGTTGAGCCTTGCGGAAGGTAACTCCAGCCAGCGTTGGAGTGGTGGTTTCCACCACGAGGTAAGCGCCGAGTTCCAGATTCTCGAACAGAGCCTGACCGGCAACGCCGGCTGCGCCAGTAATGACCTCATCGCCAACCTTGTCTACCTTGCTAAGATCGGCTTCCTCACCGCTGAGGTAATCTGCGACGTTTAGGCCTGCAGCGTTTTTAAGTCCCTCATTGGTTGTGAGGTCAACACCTTTGATCTTGTAGATTGTAAAGCCCGCACCATCGAGGGCTTCGCCCTTGACTTGATCATCAGCGTTACCCGTTGGGGTTCCAAGCGATTCTGGATCTTTTTTCTTGTGCAGGGTCAGTGAGCCGGTTTGAGTGGGGTCAATGAGGGCTGCGCTCGCAGAGGTCGAGGCTCCAGAATTTGAGCCGCCAGTATTGGATTGGGCTAGGGCACCCGGAGCTGATATACCGAGCGAGAGGCCGACGATGGCCGCGAAAGTTACGGAGCGGGCCGTACGGGAATATTTGTGCATGTGAACTGTCCTTAGATCAGTGGATTGAGTGCAAATGTGATCACCCAACGAGAGGAACTTGTGTCTGCCCCTCCTCCCCAACGTCAAACCTGATCTGCATAGTGAGATCGATATGAGCTGCGGTGGAAGGGCAAGGCCGTGGGTAGCATATTAACTACACTCAGGTAGCATATTGGCTACACGTAGCGTAATGTGCTACTTTGTGATGAGAATCACTTATATTTCGGGGGTGTTAACCCGCCTCCTCACCAGCCAAATCCCCTGACAGCATGAGGTTTTAGGATTTCACCACACCGCCCCCCCCCTAACCTGGCCGCTATGGCAGCCCCCCATTGAGGAGAGTGCACACAAACAGGCCAAGACTGTCCACCTTCCCCTGCTATGTATATGCCTCCAGGGCACACCCCCGCCCCTGATCTCAGAGAGTCCAGCAACGTATGCACATATTTCCAACCACCACTGTTCAAAGACGCACAGGGAATAGCTAGAGCACTAGCCTTGTTCATACGAGCTAGATACCAACGCACTCAACGCGTCACTGGTTACCACGATGGTCTTGATGTACCCGTAATTGGCCGCGCACATCGATGTGAACCGAGTACAGATGGCCTTACCGCATCGACGCCAAAGCTCACCTGATATCGGCTCCCCCTCAAGTCGCCGAAGAGTATGGCATATAAATCCAATGAACCCTACGACGAGTACAGCCAGGTCACAGCACGTCAGGAGATGCGTGCAGCCATGAGTGATTGCTGGAACCCACCCCTTGTAGATTTGCACCATGTCAGAGCAATCCACCTGATTTTTCACCATCGCGCACCTTGTCACTGCACGCCGGTATCTTTCTACCTCTCGGCGCAGCTCATTGTCCTTTTTAAAACTCCACCACCTGACCGCAGATCTACTACCCCACGAGCGGGCATTTAGTGGACAGAGAAAAATATCTAGTGTGAAGCCCTATATTTTCGTCCCTTTATTGGGTAAATTCTTCATATATGGCTCAAATAGCTGCGCACAACGATCCGAAGGCCCGCTCACGTAATGCTTCACCACCAAAAAGAAGCAATATCAAAATGTTTCTCGCGGTTATATTAATTCTTATCGGAGTAGGCGTTCTGGTTTACCCCGTCGTGGCTACTCAGTGGAATAACTGGCAGCAGCAGCAAGCAGCTGATGAATATGCCAAGTTGGAAAAGGCGGCCCCTCCTGAGATGCTCGATACCGCATGGGAGGATGCACTCCGCTACAACCTGGAGCGCACAGGCAATTCTGGCTTCACAGACGCGTGGCGGGCTATAGCGGACGAAACCTCCCCGGCATACCAGCAATATCTGCAGTATCTATCACAATTGTCGGATACTGATGCCATGGGCCAGATCATGATTCCGTCGATCAAGTCAAAATTACCCATCTATCACGGCACTGGACCACATGCCCTTGACCGCGGTGTTGGGCACCTATTTGGAACAGATCTACCGATCGGGGGCGACAATCGCCACTCCGTATTATCCGCACACACTGGGATTCAAACCGCGACCTTGTGGGATAACTTAATCAACGTCAAAAAAGGTGAGGTCTTCTATATCGCGGTATCCGGCCACAAACTGAAATATCAAGTAGATATGATCAAAATTGTAGAGCCTGATCATTTGGATGATCTCGGCCGCGAAAACGGTCGTGATTTTGTCACTCTTGTTACGTGTACACCCTACGGAATTAATAGTCACCGCCTGCTAGTTCGGGGACACCGGGTACCCATGGATAAGAACGAGTCTAAAGTATTCGAAGCCTCTCAAATAGTGTGGCAGTGGTGGATGTGGGCCCTCATAGCTGCCGCAATCATTATCATACTGACACTCTTAGCGTGGCTTATGAAAGGCACTCGACGTGCGGGCAGGCACACCGCACTATGAGCTGATTTTTTGCTCAGGCTTCTCAGTACTAGCAATAGCCCAGCCTGAACCAGTGCAACCAGAGGTGGCTGATCGCAGTAGCGCATCTATCCCTAGGTCCACTCACATCTATGCAAAGCCACATACTCGAGGTACTCCTGAGGGCGGGGACCAGAACCCGCATAGCGGCCTTTTGTCGGTAGCATCGACTCGCCCACACTGCGCTCGATGGTCGTAGCAAGCTCAACGAAATGAGCAAAACTCCCGGGCAGATAACGCTCAACGTTCTCTTAATACATCGGAGTAACCGGGGGCAATGTTGACTAGAGATCACAAGGGCGCCCCCACTCCACATACAACCCCCTTATGGTCTTAATGGATTCACCATTAAAGCCCTCTCCCCGATCAGGGAGAGGGCTTTAAAACCGAGCTATAGAACTTTAGTTCTTAGCCGAGGTAATTCTTCTGAATGGAGGGATCCACTGGAACACCAGGGCCAGAGGTAGAGGACACGGTGACCCTCTTGATATAAATGCCCTTAGCAGAGGAAGGCTTCAAGCGGTTGATCTCATCAATCAAAGCGCCGTAGTTCTCGGCGAGCTTCTCTGCATCGAAGGAGGCCTTGCCCAAGATAGCATGAAGGTTTGCAGCCTTGTCCACGCGGAAAGAAATCTTGCCGCCCTTAACCTCCGAGATGGCCTTGGCTACGTCGGTGGTCACGGTGCCGGTCTTAGGGTTTGGCATCAAACCACGAGGGCCGAGTACGCGAGCCACGCGTCCGACCTTAGCCATTTGATCGGGGGTTGCGATGGCAACGTCGAAATCGGTCCAGCCGTCGGTGATCTTCTGGATCAGCTCGTCGGTGCCCACGAAATCAGCGCCGGCAGCCTCTGCCTCGGTAGCCTTTTCGCCTGCGGCGAAGACGGCGACGCGCACGGTCTTACCAGTGCCGTGTGGCAAGGAAACAGTACCGCGAACAAGCTGATCAGCCTTGCGGGGATCAACTCCCAGACGGATAGCCACGTCAACGGTAGCGTCGAAGTTTTTTGACGAGGTCTCTTTAACAACCTCGAGGGCCTTCAGTGGCTCGTACAGACGATCTTTGACGATCTTTTCCGCGGCGGCCTTATAAGCTTTGGATGACTTGCTCATGATAGATCCTTCTCTCGATAGATATGAGGATGGTGTGGTGAGTGGGCCGAAGCGAGCCCTTCCACTGTATATACAAATATTTATCACCTCAGCCCTTAGAGGAGGACTCCAGGTGAAGGGTGGTAAGAAAACTTCTAGGGCTTATTCCTACCACCTTTAAAGAGGGAAAGTATTACTTAACCTCGATGCCCATGGAGCGGGCGGTGCCGGCGATAATCTTGGCTGCAGCCTCGATATCGTTGGCGTTGAGGTCTTCCATCTTGGTCTGGGCGATCTCGCGCACCTGATCCATGGTGACGGAAGCGACCTTATCGGTGTGAGGAACACCGGAGCCCTTCTTCACACCCGCAGCCTTGAGCAGCAATTTGGCTGCTGGTGGGGTCTTGAGCTTGAAGTCGAAGGAACGGTCTTCGTAGACGGTGATCTCCACAGGAACAACGTTGCCGCGTTGAGATTCAGTGGCAGCGTTATAAGCCTTACAGAACTCCATGATGTTGACGCCGTGAGCACCAAGTGCTGGGCCAACTGGAGGAGCTGGGTTAGCAGCGCCAGCCTCGATCTGTAGCTTGATCAGGCCGGTGACCTTTTTCTTTTTCTTTGGAGCCATCTTTACTACCTACTTCCTATGTTAACGCTAAGCACCCCTGGTCTTTGAGGAATCCGCAGGACCAACGTGTGGGGGATGTATTACCCAAGATGGTGTTGGTAATACCCACTTGCGCCCGGATGCCCCGCGAAGAATTGCCTTTGACGGATTATTCAACGCTCAAAGCCACCGGTTAAAATTTATGGTGTATGCGCATCAAAAGACACGCGGGATACCACTCTACAGGTCAGTGAAATATTTATCAAAGCCCAGCACATATATGCTTTTGCCCCACCATAGAGGCGGGGCCAAAGCGTTGATCTTTTCCCTAGATCGCTATACGTTCATGGCGGTGCGGGGTTGACCAAGTTAACCAAGTTAACCAAGTTAACGGAGTTAACTGAGTGAGCCAGAGCGAGTTAGCTAATCTTTTCCACCTGGTCCACATTGACTTCCACTGGGGTTTCGCGGCCAAAGATGGAAACGAGAACCTGCAGCTTTGCATTATCTGCATCGATGGAAGAAATAGTGGCAGATACACCCGCGAGCGCACCGGTGAGGATGGTGACAGCCTCGCCTTCTTCAAAGTCCACGGTCACCGCGGGCTTGGAGGTGTCTAGTGGCATCTCCACCACCATCTCTCCCTCGGCCTCAGCTTCGGCGGCGGTCGCAGCATGAGCAGACTCTTGTGGCATGAGGAATTTAGCAACATCGCGGTGCTTGACCGGAGTGGCATTGCCCTCATTGCCCACGAAGGAAGTCACACCCGGGGTTTCGCGCACCACGGACCAGGCACGATCGTTGATATCCATGCGCACGAGAACGTAGCCTGGTAGCAATTTCCGCTTAACTACCTTGCGCTTACCATCTTTGATCTCCACCGCTTGTTCCACCGGAACCACAATCTCGTAGATCGAATCTTCTACCTCGAGGGTCTGAGAGCGCATATCAAGGTTGGTTTTCACCTTGTTTTCGTAGCCAGAATAGCACTGGATGATATACCAACGGCCGGGTTGCTTTTTCAGTTCGCGGGTAAAAGCACGCAGACGAGCCTTATAATCGCCCTCTTCATGACCGGGGACGTCCGCGCCTTCTGATACGGGGGTTTCACTTAATTCGTCGAGGGACTGCGAGGCAGGCTCTACCAGTTCCGGGGTGGTCTCGGGCAGTTCAACCTCTGCTTCGGCAAATACATCGCCGAAGGTATCTGGAGTTTCATCGCTCATGGTCATCTTCTCGCTTTCAATTGGGCTTTTATATGAGTTGCTATAAAGAGTAATCGTGGGAGCCTACGCCGCAGCTTGATTATCGTGGCGGCGTGTCCCACGTCCCCAGTATGGGGCGGTGTGGGACGGTATGGGAAAAATTATCCCGCCCTCACCTCGAATTGGAAGCTATTATTTCGCTTCTATTTTTTAGAGGTTACGGCGGGAGAAATATTAGGTTATGTACTACTAAAAACGATCCTAGCGGTGCGTGAGAACCTTCTCAACTCCCAAGCCTGCAAGGAAGTCCACACCAGCGACAAGAGCGGTTAAGGCGATGAGGAAAGCGAAAACAATGAGGGTGTAGTTAACCATCTGACGTGAGGTTGGCCAGATCACCTTCTTCATTTCCGAGCCTACTTCAGGCAGGAAGGAAACAACGGCATTAGCTTTCGAGGAGGTCGGTTCTGCGGCCTCGGCAACTGGCCGCGGTTGCTTTTTCTCATAATCAGCAGTGGAGGTTGTGCTGACACCGGTCAGCTGACGCTTACCCGTAGGGCGTGCGGCACCGCCTGGCGTTGGCTTATCTTCGCTCACGCGACTCTCCTCAAAAAAATTTTATTAGTTGGAAATGTATAGAATGCTACGTCGCGTGGATATTCATCCACCCGCAAGAGCTTAACTATATCAAAGATCCACTGCTATCCCATTACTCTCACCCTTACGGGGAGGTCGAGCGCCCATCAGGGCTCTACCGGTGGCATAAATGGAGGCCATGCTTAACAAGGGGTGGGGGCAATAAAAATGAGCCCCCTGACAGAATCGAACTGTCGACCTTTTCCTTACCATGGAAACGCTCTGCCGACTGAGCTAAGGGGGCACTGCTTCGATGGAACAAGCAGATCATGTATCTGTGCTCTTAGTCGCAGCGTGGATCAGATTACAGATATATTAAATTTTTTACAAATTATCCCCATCCTCCCAGTTCAGAGAGGGTTACGGAAGCAAAAAAGCACCAACCTCTTTGATGGAGGATGGTGCTTTTTCATCTTGCAGGGGCGACAGGACTTGAACCTGCAACCTACGGTTTTGGAGACCGTTGCTCTACCAATTGAACTACGCCCCTATTTATCTTTAGTGATATTGAAAATAGTACACGATAAAGTGTTTTTTCTTCGTCACCGTAGCGATGGCGAGAATTGAACTCGCGACACAGCGATTATGAGTCGCTTGCTCTACCACTGAGCTACACCGCCATACCTGATTCTTTGGGTTCAAACAAAGAAACAGAGCCCCCTGACAGAATCGAACTGTCGACCTTTTCCTTACCATGGAAACGCTCTGCCGACTGAGCTAAGGGGGCAGATCTCAAGAATAGGATCGATAAAAAGGTAATACCATATCGATCGTCTCGGGAACTGCGAATACTCTAACCCGATCCCAAGCTAGAAAACAAATCGCCTGCTCATCGGATCAAAAATGAAGATAATAAGAAAAACCCCACCGTGTTAGTGAACAAACGGTGGGGTTTGAATCTGTGCCAGGTAGAAGATTCGAACTTCTGTAGGCAATGCCGACGGATTTACAGTCCGCTCCCTTTGGCCGCTCGGGCAACCTGGCGTGCAACACTTTCGTGGTGCGCTTAAGTACCTTACTATATACCCGCTAGCAAACTACAAATCGCCACCTTAACAACCCTATTCTCAGGTTCTCTGGGGAGAACAGCCAACCTTAGCCAACGCGCGCCACTGTAAGGCGCGCTAGCGTGCGCAACGCCTCGGTGGTGGAATTTTGGGGCAATAAATCTAGATTCTTTTCGGCCACCGCCATAAAGCGATGAACATCCGCAAGCGCTTTGTCACGCCCCTTCGACTTTCCCAGTAGTGTCAAGGCGCGGGCGATCTCCTCATCGCTACGCAAAGGGCCAGTAAGAAGGAGGCGTAATTCCTCCCCGATTACAGAATCTTCCTCGAGGGCGTAGAGCACCGGCAAGGTGAATACTCCCTCACGCAGATCCGTTCCCGGCGTCTTACCGGATTGGGAAGAATCAGAGAAAATATCGATAATATCGTCAACGATCTGGAAGATCATACCAATCGCGGAACCGATGGCTTCTACAGCTTTTAGGGTCCTCTCATCGGCACCGGAGTGCAGGGCCCCCAAATAGCCCGCCGCTGCTATGAGAACGCCCGTTTTCTCGTCGATGACCTTCATATAATGATCAACCGCATTACTCTTACCAGCACCGAGAGTTTCCCGCATCTGCCCGGTCACGAGACCACCAAAGGTTTTGGCGAAGTGGGCTACAGTATCGGCCCCTAATTCCGCCATTAGCCGCGAAGCGTGAGCAAGCAGGATATCGCCGGCGAGGATGGCAATCGAATTAGTCCACCGTGCATTGGCCGATTCCACCCCACGGCGTTGAGTTGCCTCATCCATCACATCGTCGTGGTAAAGGGTAGCCAAGTGCGTCATTTCAATAACGATGGCGGCTTTGACGACATCATCGTTCATGGGGTTGGGCCCGTAATTGGAGGCTAGTAACGAAAACATGGGGCGAAAGCGTTTGCCGCCCGCTTTAGTTAAATGCATGACTTTGTCGGTGACAAAATCTTCGCCTTTATTGAGTTCTGCCCGCAGCGTGGCCTCGACTCGAACCATTCCTTCGGCGATTTGCTCGTTGAGAGCATTATCTCCCAGATCGAGGCGTGTACCGATAGCAGAATCACCAGTATGTTGGCGAAGTTCGGCACGGTTGCTCATGCTTTATCTACCTTCTTTTTGTCACAGCCGGTGCGAAGAGTGGTGAGGACAGGAAAGTTAAAGAAATTCTCATATCACCACACCACTTTATCCAACTAACCCCTCAACCGTAGCCGAAACTCGGCCCTTTACATATCCGTGGGGTGGCTAAAGGGCTAGAACCCTTGCAAGAATGGGAACGTGCAAGAAAAAAGGTTAGCAACAGATATTCTCATCATTGGCGCTGGACCCGCCGGATCAAGCGCCGCCCTCTATGCCGCGCGCGCAGGCTATTCCACCATCCTCGTGGACGCCTTAGACTTCCCGCGCGATAAAACCTGCGGAGACGGTCTCACACCGCGGGCTATTACGCAACTAAAAACCCTCGGACTGGCCGAGGATATCTTAGACCGCTACCACTCCAAGGGATTGAAATTACACGGCTTCGGCGGCGATATCACAGCCCCGTGGCCGGATGGCAGCTTCGGGGATCAAGGCTCAGCGATGCCCCGGCGCGAATTCGATCACCTTCTTTTCACCAAAGCTCAGACAGAGGAAGCGGTTAGCACCATTACCGGGGCTGCGGCTAAAAAAGTGGAGTTCTCCTCCTCGCGGATTAGCCAAGTGGAACTCTCAAACGGAACTATTATTAGCCCGCGCTTCGTCATCGTCGCCGATGGCGTGCGCTCTACTTTCGGAAAATTGCTGGGCAGGACGTGGCATAAAGATAATGTGTACGGGATCGCAGCGCGTTCCTACTGCACAACCGAATATTCTCATGAACAGTGGATTCACTCCCACTTAGAACTCACCAGCCCCGATGGCGTCACCCAACCTGGCTACGGGTGGATCTTCCCCCTTGGTAACGGATATGCCAATGTGGGATGTGGCGCACTATCAACAGAGTCTAGGCCGGCGCAGATCAATACCAAGAAATTGCTCTCCCACTATATTTCTTCCTGCGAAAAAGAATGGGGTTTCGGAGATCCGGAGAATATCGCCTCCGCCCTTCTACCCATGGGTGGATCGGTGTCTAATGTGGCTGGAGCGAACTGGATGCTCATCGGCGATGCCGCCGCTTTGGTTAATCCGCTCAATGGAGAGGGCATTGACTACGGGATGGAATCAGCGGAGTATGCCATTGGAATCCTCGATGAGGCCAAGGATTTTACGCTGATGTGGCCAGATCTCCTCGGTCAGCACTACGGTGAAGCTTTCCTCCTTGCGCGAACTGCTGCGAAATTACTAACCTATCCCCGCTTGCTTGATTATCTTGGCCCAATTGGCCTAAGGCGGCCACTGGGCCCGATGCTCATGCCCGCGGCGGCGCGTCTTATGGGTAACCTTGTCACCCCTGAGGATCAAGACCTTATTGCCAGGCTCTGGCGTAGCGCAGGCGCTACCATCAAACGTTATTCCGCCGCCCCTACCCTGTGGTCGTCGACTGTGCCCACACGCTAGGCCCTGAGTAGATCTAGGTAGGACTGGGTGGCCCTGAGTAGGCCAGGTAGCCCCAGGTAGGCCCTGGGTGGGCCTTGGGTGATATTAGCTGGCCTCCGCTGGCTTATAGGCGCAATGCAAAGCCACAATGCCAAAGGTGAGGTTAGTCCAGGTACAGTCACTCCACCCGTTGGCATCGATAGCGCTGGCTAATTCCTTCTGCTTGGGCCACGCCCTGATGGTCTCAGCAAGGTATTCATAACTGTCAGGGTTCGAGGACACAACCTTAGCTATCGCCGGTAATAGCCGCATGAGATACTCAATATAGAAGGTGCGGAAAATTGGAAGCGTCGGAGTAGAAAACTCCGCGACCACCAAGCGCCCCCCTGGTTTGGTCACGCGTGCCATCTCCCGCAAACCGGCTTGGTAATCGTAGATATTGCGCAGCCCGTAGGAGATAGTCACCGCATCAAAGGTGGCATCGGGGAACGGGAGTGCCATACCATCGCCGCAGACCTTAGGCACGGCCCTCTTCTCTCCGGCAGCTAACATTCCTTGGGAAAAATCACAGGCTATAACCCACGCCCCGGAGCTGGCCAGCTCCTCGGTGGACACAGCGGTCCCCGCGGCGAGATCTAGAACCCTATCGCCTGGGCCAATACCTAAGGCCTGCCTCGTGCGGCGACGCCAGCGGCGGTCCTGGCCGAAACTTAAAACCGTATTGGTGAGATCATATTTCTCCCCCACTTGATCGAACATGCGCGCTACATCGAGGGGTTTTTTATTCATATTTGCCTTAGCCACGCCTTAAAGTCTAACAAGGGCGGATCACGATTGCGCAGCAGCTCTTAGCGCCTGGCTGCTAATTGACGCAAAATGAAACGTCGGAAAGCAAAAAGCAAAGCCGCAATAATGTGCACTACTACCAGCGCACTGAATGCTGGAATAATGGCCAGCGTCCAGGTGCGGCCTTCCACTTTAGCCAGCTCAGGATTAGAACGGGCGTAGGTGATCCATACCCGCTGCCCTACACCCAAACCAGATGGATAAAGCAAACCCGTGCGCGGAGAATGATAAACCCCTTCTTCATCCTGGTATTCAATTGCCGTTTCCAACGCCGATACCGAAGTCACCCGCGCCAGTGCACGGCCTGGATCCTTGCCAATCGCATAATCATTGAGCATGGGGCCGATGAGCATAGCCACGCACCCAATAACAGCCGCGAGATAAATCAGAACTAGCACACGCCTACTCATTCGACGCGCGACAGCCGGATGATAAACGGGGCGACGAGCACTCAAGCGACCAGACATACCGCTTAAGTCTAGTCCCGTGCGCTAAAACGAACCTTCTGCTGCAATTCTTGGTGCATCACCCGGCGCGTATCGCGCACCGTCTTCGCCTCAATGATCTTTATTCCCGGCTGCTCACCGGCATCATCGAGGGCACGCAATAACTCCGCTAAAGAATCGACCCTCTCATAGTCATAGCCATAGGCTGCACTTAACGCTTCGATATCCACCCCGTGGGTTGTACCAAAGGCGAGCTCGAAACCTGGGGCATAGGATTGATCGCCCACCTCAATGGTTTCAAAAATGCCCCCGCCATCATCATTAGCTACCACGATGGTGAAATTCTCGGCTACCGGTGAATAGACGGGAGTAAGCAGCCCCCCACAATCGTGGAGGAAAGTGATATCACCCACCAAAGCCAGAGTATGCGGGGCCCTAATGAGATCGGGTTCGCGCGCCTGCACGGCCAAAGCGATACCGGTTGCCTGCGAGAGATTGCCATCAATACCAGCAGCACCCCGTGGGGTATACAGGTCCACCCCGTCAAAGGGGGCACCGACAAAGGATATATCTCGAACCGGATTGGAGGGTCCGATAAAGAGGGTATCGCCTACCCCAACGGAATCCGCTACCGCTGCGGCCACATGCAACCCTGTAAAGCCGTAGTCGGGGTGGGCGATGGCCTCCCGCACCGCCTCGATGGCGAGCTCGCTAGCGGCGAGGCAGATTTTTATCCACTCTGCACTGACCTCACCGGCCGTTTTAATGCGGCTGCCGCACTGGGCCTCCCGGCGCGCCGGGTTGGTCAGCTGCGCGGTCCGCGAGAGGATAATGAGCTCAATTCTTTCATCGTGAAGCAGATTCATTACCTCGCGGTGCAAGGTGGGGTGACCCACCACCACGACTTGTTCTGGCTTAGTTTCCACCACATACCCATCTGCTGATACGTGGGTGCTATGGAATAGGCTGGCGGCTAGGGGGTGCACTGGGTGATAGGGTGCCGGTGCGGAGGGTTCAGCGATGGTGGGCACGTCTTCGAGCCCAGGGACGCGCCATGCTTCATCACCCGCGATGACGAGGGTGCGCTTGGAGAGGTCAAGAATAACCTCCCCATGGTCGACTCGTTTAATTCCTCCCTGCACCTTTTCTACCGGGGGTTCCCCCGGAGGCATTGAATCCACCAGGGGCTGGGCGAAATGACAGTTGATATGGACAAAGGTGTGCTCGAAAGCCGTATCGAGGGCGCCGATATCAGCCTGGGTTGAAATGTCGATCGTGGGTTGGCCAAAAATCTGGTGCTGATCAATAGTTTGATTAGCTCCTGTTCCCACCAGATATCGCGGCCGATCGGCTGAGATGATGGCCAACGGGGTATGGGAATGCAGCGATTCGATCACCGCTGGGTGGCAGTTGGCTACGGCAGAGCCTGAGGTCATGAGCACTCCCACATGGCGGCCCGTGGCGCGCGCCATGCCGAGAGCGAGGAAAGCGGCAGAGCGTTCGTCGATACGCGAATGGATGCGGATATCGCCGCGCGCAATCAACGCTAGAGAGAGGGAGGAATTACGCGAGCCTGGGCAAATCACAATATCGGTGAGGTGCCGCGCTAACTCGCGCGCAATCTCGCGGGCGAGTTCAGGGCTAGAAAGATCCGCATTATTCATGCGATCGATCCTAATGCCCGCAAGCATAAAGGCGCTAACCTCCCCGCAGCTGGTCACATTGAGCCCCATTGTGCGCACGTTAGAGCTCAATTAGCGGCTCATAATGCCGCTCAGCTAGCAGCCTCTTGAGGTTCCTAGCGAATGATCTTAACGGATTTCAATTAATCTTGATCCTATGAATTCATCCGTTTTCCTTCGGTTTCGTCAGTTAGCGCTGGTGGTCATCCTGTTAGGAATTGCCATCATCAGCTTTGGACCGAGTGCACAACCCACCGCCCCGCAACAAGCCCTACCCGACGGCAAAGACTCCACCACGGTGGCGCAGGTTCTTGACTCCCGCCCCGGCGAAGAAACCCTGCCCGCCCTCATTCTCCTCGAATCGACTCAAGGAGCCATCGATCTCCAGGTGGTGGGCCCCTTCGCCGCCGAGCTCGGGGCCCCACCTATTCCCAATAAAGATGGCACAGCCGCATTCATCCCTGTGACCGTGCCAGCTGCTAAAGCCGAGGACAATAACGCTCGCATTAAAGACCTCCGCGCCCAAGCTCAGTCTCTCGACCCCTCCATCAAGGCCCAAGTAACCGGGCCTGCGGCAATCCGCGCAGATCTGGCTAATGTTTTCTCTGGCGCTAATTTCCTCCTTCTCGCAGTGACGGGAATTATCGTGGCCATCCTCCTCATTGTGACCTACCGCTCCCCGTGGCTGTGGCTGATTCCCCTGCTCGTGATCGGGGTGGCCGACCGTGTCGCTGCCACCGCCTATACCTGGGTCTTAAGCGCTTTAGGAATGGTGTGGAATGATTCCACTTCAGGTATCCTCTCGGTGCTGGTATTCGGCGCTGGCACCAACTATGCCCTGCTGATTATCTCGCGCTACCGCGATGAACTGACCCGCCACGAGGACCGCTTCGCCGCTATGGCCCATGCGTGGGCGCCGACGGTGAAAACTATTGCGGCGTCCGGGGCAACCGTGATTATCGGCGTGGCCTGCCTGCTTCTTTCTGCTGTTCCCACCACGCGCGGGCTCGGCTTGGCGACGGTGGTGGGGATAATCGTGGCCTTCATTTTCGCGGTATTCGCCCTTCCTGGTATCTTGCTACTTTTCGGGCGGTGGATATTCTGGCCGCGCAGCCCGGGCCTCAACGAAGACAAGCACTCCTCCCTCTGGGATCGGATCGGACAATATGTGGGGCACCAGCCGGTTAAAGTCACAGTGGTCTCGCTGATCTTTCTCTCCCTCGCAAGCCTGGGGGTAGGGGCGATAGAAACCGGCCTGGATCAGCGCAATCAGTTCGTCACAACCCCAGAATCTATTAGTGCCGCCGCAGATCTTGCTCGGGCATTCCCCGATCAAGACGCCACCCCCCTCACCGTTATCACCCAAGAGCCGCAAAAAGTCTCTGAATTACTTCAGAATCAAGGCTATGTGGTGCGCCCTGATCGCCCCGCCGAGCAGTGGAGTGTCTTCAATGTCTCAGGGGCAGATGTCAACGAGGTGCGCGAGGCAGTGCGCGAAACTGATGCACTCGTCGGTGGGGTTGATGCGCAACTCATCGACGCAGAAGAATCCGCCGCTCGCGATCGCATGATCATCTTCCCGCTCATTTTGCTGCTTATCTTCATCGTGCTTGCTGTCATGCTGCGCGCTCTTATTGCACCAGCGGTTATGACCTTCTCGGTGTTGCTCACTAATCTCGCAGCCCTTGGCATAGGCTGGTGGATCTCCACAGCCGTCTTCGGTTTTGAGAAATTTGATAGCTTGACCCCGCTCTATGCTTTTGTCTTTTTGGTGGCCTTAGGTATTGATTATTCGATCTTCCTCATTAGCCGCGCCAAAGAGGAGGCACAGATCTATGGCACTCGTATCGGGGTAATGCGCTCACTGAGTGCCACCGGTGGAGTCATTACCTCAGCTGGTATCCTACTTGCAGCCGTATTCGCCGCTCTCGGAGTACTTCCCCTGGTGGCGCTGGCACAAATTGGCGTCATCATCTTTATCGGAGTGCTGCTTGACACCCTGATTGTGCGCACCATCTTGCTGCCCGCTGTGGTGGAAATTATCGGTGAAAAATTCTGGTGGCCCACTCGGCTTAAAGAAGCTCAAAGCACTCAGTTAGACGCGTGATCCAGAAATCCCGACGGTCAGCTGAGGCTTTAAATTCCGCTACTCGGTCCATATCGGGTTCGAGTAATTCGGTACTCATATGGCCGTCGATCAGCGGGCGTTCAGCGGTGATATCAGCGACAAAAAGCCGCTGGGTTGCCAATCCAGCGGCAGCCGGGGGAACCTCGAAGCCATCGTCGTCATAAAAGACGGGCAAACCGGCGACCGCAGCGATCCCAGCATTCATGCCCACCCCGGTATCGAGGGCGCTAGCGACGGTGATATCAAGGCCGCGGGCACGGTAGAACTCTGCGATTTTTAGAACCGCGCGAGGTCCCCCCAAGGGAGCGGCCTTTACCACAGCTACATCGGCAGCCCGGGTTTCAGCCACATCGTACGGGTCCTCCACGCGCCTTATGGATTCATCGGCGGCCACTCGAACAATAAGTCCACTGCGCAGCAGCAATTCGCGCAGCTCTTTTAACTCAGCGGCACTGTGGCACGGCTGCTCCATATAGTCGAGCGGGCCCAGCCGGTGCGCTGCCTCTAGCGCCTGCGCAACGCTCCAGCCACGATTAGCATCCACTCTGATTTTGGCGTGCGGAACTAACTCACGCACCCGTTGAATGCGCTCGCAATCTTGATCCAGGCTGGTCCCCGCTTCGGCTACCTTCACCTTAATAGTGGTACAGCCCGGGAATTGGGCCAGCACCCCCTCAACCTCCGCGGCTGCAACGGCGGGGATAGTGGCATTAACAGCGATGAGTTCTCGGTTGATAGGTGGTGGTCCCTGGAAGGCCATCTCCATCCCGCAGCGCAACCACTGAACGGCTTCATGAGGTTCATACTCGATAAAGGGTGAAAATTCCCCCCAGCCCTCAGGGCCCTCGATCAGCACTGCTTCACGGTGGTTGAGACCGCGAAAAGCTACCCTCATGGGCAGGCTCACAATATGGGCGCGCTCAATGAGTTCGTCGACTGAGATATCACTGGGAGAAGATACGGTCATGCCCCTTACTATAGCGAGGCAATACTAAGGACAACATCAGTGCCGTTAAGCAGTGTCGTCAAGCAGTGTCGCTAAGCTGAGCCCCCTCGAGTCGGGCCGTGGGGAGATATAGAATCCATGATAGCTCTGAAGTACTCGGATGATCTGGGGGCAGGAGAGCCGCGAGCCCGGAGTAGTCAGGAGTAGTCACTTGTGACTACTCCCCCAAGGCCAAGTCATATCAGCTCACCCCTTGTCGGCAGTAGTGACTTATATAGTCAGCGTTGCCCTGGCACGCTCGTGCTGTCTTTCCTGCCAGCCCTGTTTCTGCTGTCTGTTATGCCCGTCCGGGTGTCGATCTCACCGGTTATATGAGGGGGTGGCGCCCTTCATAGACTTTGGATTAAGCCAGCAACTAGACTACATAGGCATTATGGAGAAAAACCCTGCACCGAGCACCAGCCAACCATTCGACCCAACCCAATGGGCTACCGTCCCAGGTTTCGAAGATTTTACTGATATCACCTATCACCGCCACACCGGCGACGGTCGCGAATACGGAATCGTCCGTATTGCCTTTAATCGCCCCGAGGTGCGCAATGCTTTCCGCCCGCATACTGTCGATGAACTGTACCAAGCTCTTGACCACGCCAGGCGCAGCCCCGATATTGGCACTATTTTGCTCACTGGAAACGGTCCCTCAACCAAGGACGGTGGATGGGCTTTCTGCTCCGGCGGGGACCAGCGTATTCGAGGGCGCTCAGGCTACCGCTATGCCTCGGGAGAAACCGCAGATACCGTCGATGAGGCGCGAACTAAGGTCGAAGGTGGCAGGCTGCATATCCTCGAAGTGCAGCGTCTTATCCGCACCATGCCCAAAGTCGTTATTGCCGTGGTGAACGGGTGGGCTGCCGGCGGTGGTCACTCCCTTCACGTAGTCTGCGATATGACCATTGCCTCACGCCAAGAGGCACGCTTTAAGCAAACCGACGCCGATGTGGGATCCTTTGATGCCGGCTACGGCTCGGCCTATTTAGCGAAAATGGTGGGGCAGAAATATGCCCGCGAAATCTTCTTCCTGGGCCGCACTTATGATGCGGAGACCATGCAGCGCATGGGGGCGGTCAATATTGTGGCCGATCACCAGGACCTAGAAAACGAGGCCATCCAGGTGGGTCGGGAAATCAATTCCAAATCGCCGACGGCGCAAAGGATGTTGAAATTTGCCTTCAACCTCACTGACGACGGACTCATGGGGCAGCAAGTTTTTGCCGGTGAAGCAACCCGCCTGGCCTATATGACCGATGAAGCAGTAGAAGGTAAGGAATCTTTTCTAGAAAAGCGCGACCCCGATTGGTCCTCCTTCCCCTACTATTACTAGATCGCGAATCCCTATGTCTCGTTCTCGCTTGCGCGCCATAACAGTTGATCCAGCTGATCCGCTGCCTTTGATGAGCTCCTTAGAAGAGGCGCTCAGCGGCCAAATGAGCATTCTTCCTTGTGGCCCTGACTTAAGCCAGAACGAGATTTTGCGTGGGCACTGTAGAGTGGGCGCACCCATTGACCCCGAAGTCGCCGTGGTGGTGGCTACCTCAGGGTCCACGGGAACCCCGAAGGGGGCGGAACTTACGCCCGCAAACCTCATCTCTTCCGCCGATGCCACCCATCAATACCTTGGTGGGGAGGGAGCGTGGTTGCTGGCCATGCCCGCACACCATATCGCCGGGTTGCAGGTCTTGGTGCGCAGCATTGTCTCCGGATATGAACCCGAGTTTCTTGATCTCAGCCACGGCTTTTCCATCCAGGAATTTGCCCTAAAGGCCGAGCGCTTGGCGCACTTCCCGGGTCGCATTTATACCGCGCTCACCCCCATGCAGTTGCTCAAAGCCATGGATACCCTCGCCGGTATTGAGGCCTTAAGGCTTTTTCATGCCGTCTTAGTCGGCGGAGCTCCTCTGAGGCGCTCTGATTACGAGGCTGCAGGCCGTCTCGGGATCACCGTGGTACGCACCTACGGATCCTCGGAAACCTCAGGCGGCTGCGTCTACGATGGGCGCCCACTACCTGGGGTCACTATTCAACTACGCGGCGAGCGCATTGCTATCTCCGGGCCGATGGTTGCGCGTGGTTATCGAAATATGAGCGATTCTCCGGCCTTTTTTTCACCCGGCTCGTTCCTCACCTCTGATACCGGTTTTATTGACAATGGCCTATTAACGGTCACCGGCAGGATCGATACCATTATCGATTCCGGGGGGTTAAAAATTCACCCCGAGGTCATCGAGCAGGTGATCGCGAATATCGAGGGTGTCAGTGCCGTGTGCGTCGTAGGGATACCAGATCGACGCCTCGGCGAAGCCATTGTGGCAGCCTATACAGGTACTGCCTCACCAGCGACCATTATTGAGGCCTTCGATGAGATGCCGCGCTGGCAGTTGCCGAAACAGATCACGCGGGTAGAGTCCCTACCACTGAAGGGCCCCGGTAAGATCGATCGCCTTATGGTACGCGAGAAATTTATGCATGATCTGGGCTAACGGGTTTGAATTTCGGTGCGGGCGCGGGCAACAATAGAGTCTATGTCCTCTCCTACATTGCAGCAGTGGTTCCGCGGCGCCCGCCCCAATACCTGGGCTAATGCTTTCGCCCCCGTCATTGCCGGGTCTACCGCCGCGGCAATGGCAGGCAGTTTTAATCTCGGGCGTGCTCTCTTGGCCGTCATCGTAAGCTGGGCTCTCATTGTCGGAGTGAACTACGCCAATGATTATTCTGATGGCATTAAGGGCACCGATGATCAACGTAGCGGCCCTATGCGGCTGGTTGGAAGCGCACTCGCTAGTCCCCACCTAGTTAAGCGGGCTGCTTTTATAGCTTTCGGTATTGCCGGGATCGCCGGTATCACCCTATCGCTATTAAGCGCGTGGTGGCTCATCCTTATTGGGGTGATCTGTATTCTAGCGGCGTGGTTTTATACCGGCGGTACTCACCCCTATGGATATCGTGGTTTAGGCGAAGTAGCTGTCTTTATCTTCTTCGGCCTGGTGGCCGTTTTGGGCACCGAATTCACCCAATCTGGTCGCATCACCATAGTGGGAATTATTCTTGCGGTCAGCATCGGGGCAATGTCTGCGAGCGTCAATCTGATCAATAACCTTCGCGATATCCCCTCTGATAGGTTAACCGGAAAGATCACCCTTGCAGTGCGTTTAGGAGATAGTCGCACCCGGGTTCTCTATTATATTCTCGCCAGCACTCCGGTCATCGGGGCTTTGCTCTTATCCTTTATTGAACCGTGGGCACTTGTGAGTGTGGGCATCGTTCCACTTCTATGGACAGCGAGCGCGCCGGTGCGCGCACACGCCATGGGCAAAGATCTCATCCCTGTTCTTGCCGGCACGGGCAAAGCGATGATCCTCTTTAGCTTCTTGACGGCGCTCGGACTTATCCTCCCGCAGTGTAGTAGTTAGCGCGCTTAGCGGGAGGCGAGTTCGTCCTGGACCCACTTTTTATAGGCTTTGCGTTGATAGTGCCACTGGGCGACCGCGGTCGTGGCCTTCACCCGCAGCCCTTTGAAGACAAAAACACTCAACGGCATAGCGATCAACAAGGCCAGCATGGCGGAGATAAAAATGGGCACTAGGGCCCCGATCATGGTGGCAATGATTTGAATGAGTGCCGTAAGCAGAATAAAAAGCGCAAGCCTAGCGAGGCCGTATAAGAGGAGGTTTTTCACCGCGGACCGGCGGATCGCTGCATCTGGTTGCTGTGACATATCTTCTAAGACTACCGTATGCCCTCCTCGGGTGATAAAGCAGGTAAAATACAGGCAGACCGTGATTATTCCCCAGATCAACGAGGTGAGTTTTTCTAACCGTGGGCCGCTTTATTCTCTTCTTACTCTTAATCCTGGCTATTTATATTGTGTGGCGGGCCTTCGGCCCCAGCTCATGGCAGCGCACCGTATCAACGGCAAATCCACCGCGAGAAATTAAAGGCCCCGACGACGATGAGGCTTTTCTGTGGGAATTAGAAAAGAAACGCTTTAAGCAGCGCCGCGCCGAGGAATTAGCGGCTCAAGAAGAGGCTGAACGCATCAAAAGAGCGAAGCAGCGGCGGATGGACGGCGACAATCCCGAAGATATATAAAAGCTTTTCTTAACTTAGGCTACCCTTTATAATTGGAGGTATGTCTCGCCCTGAATCTGCGCGCCGCGCGCCGTTGCGTATACCCAACGCTGAGCTCACGCACAGCACCGCCGAGATATTTAAGGTATTAAGCGACCCCACCCGGCTTAAAATCTTGCTCATAGTTGCCAGCAATGCGGGCCAAGAAATATGTGCCCATCACCTCACGGGAGTTTTAGGGGTCTCCGCCCCCACGATCACCCACCATATGAAAAAGCTGATGGCGGCGTCTTTGGTGACGCGCACGAAAAAAGGAAAGTGGGCATATTATGAGCTCGCCCATAACGCCCACTCCGCCAGGCTCATGCCCTTTATCGGCGATTATTTCTAATTGATTCCGGCATAAGAATGCAGCCCGGATACCACTAGGTTGATAAAGAATAGATTGAAAATCATGGTGGCTAGCGCCAGAATATTAATCCACGCCGCCTTGGTATCTCGCCAGCCGGCTGTAGCCCGCGCGTGGAGATACGCTGCATAGAGGATCCAGGTGATAAAAGCGACCGTCTCCTTAGGGTCCCAGCCCCAGAACCGTCCCCAGCTGGCCTCGGCCCAGATGGCTCCTAAAATGATTCCCAAACCAAAAAAGGGAACGGTAATAATAGCCGTGCGGTAGGCTACGGCATCAAGGACTCGTGCCGTTGGTAGTGGCCGGGCTATGGCGCCCAGGAAACCGTGCTCCTGGCCCTTGGGTTGCGCCATCCGGAGCAAATAGAGCACCGACACCACACCGGAGAGCATACCGATAGACCCGCCAATAGAGATGGTACCCACGTGGATGGGCCGCCAGTAGGATTGCAGGATCGGAACCACAGGAGCGGTATCAGCATAGAGCTTGGAACTGGCCAATAGGAGCAGCGCCACCACAGGAGTAATAATCCACGGCCATAGGGCCCGCATCTCTTTTTTGCGCAGGAAAATCGCCGCAATGATCATGGTAAACAGCGTGATCTCGGTGATATATTCGTACAGATTTCCAAAAGGGAATCGGCCCGCGGATATCCCGCGCAAAATCACCGAGGTGGCATGGATAATAATGCCCAGCCATACAACCGCTTGGGTCATACCAGAGAAGGTATCGGCGGAGTTTTTGCTTCGCACCGCTACTGTTTTCGCCTCCCGCTGGGAATCGACAACGGTTTGCGCCTTCATATAGTAAATAACTGACAGCACGAGAGCGAGAATATAGATGCCCACCGCACTAAAAAAGGCGGAATCTGAAAAAGATGCGAGCGTGTAATTAATATTCATCCCGCTTACCTCGTTTCTTGGTCCTTAAACTTGCTGCAACTATAGCCGCCAGCCTACCCAAAGATAAAGCCTAGCTGTCCTCATCCTCCGGCTCAGCGAGCCCAAGAATGCGACGATGAATCCGATAATATTCCTCACCCCACCCGGCGCGATCAGTGCGCGCCAACCCGGCTGTCTCGATGAGGACCGTGCCGTTATCTTGAGGATGCACGCGCACCCAGATGCGGCGGCGCTTGATGGTCACCGATCCAACCAGGGCCGAAAGGAATATTAGGGTGAAAAGGAGAACCCAGATCTGGGTGGGATCGTAGGCTATTTGATAATTGGCAAATTCCTCCGCACCCTCAAAGCGAATGATGGTGCCATCATCGAGGGTAATGTCTTCCCCTTGGGCGAGGTTGACGCGCTCAATTTTTTGTAACTGCCCTGAGCTCATCAAGGTGGGGTCGATGGCGAAGATACTTTGCGATTGTCCGGAATCGAGCCCGTTATCGCCGCGGTAGATATCGATAGCCACCGCCGGATCGCGCATTTCTGGGAAACGGGAGGCCAAGATATCGTTATTCTCCCCGCTCCACGCCGCGGTGGGTGCGAAGAGCCCTTGAATGGTCAGCTGATTCTGCCGGCGGGAAAAGAGATCGTCATACATTCCTACCGGTGGGTCGAAGCGCATCACGCCGGAGGAGAGGAAGAAAGTGGGGTCGTCGGGCCTAAACTGCACGGTTTGGGTGCGTTCTTCTCCATTTGGCCATATCACCTTTATGGTGGGGGCATAGCCATGGCCTTGGAGGTAAATGCGGTCGCCGGCGATTCTTAAGGGGTGATTGACCTCGAGGGTGGTCGATGCCCACGTGGATTCATCGCGGAAAATATCATCACCGATGGCATAGGAAAGATCAGAGCGGAAATTTTCGGCCTGGCCATTGGGTAGATAATCGGCCACGAAATTATGGGCTGTGAAACAAAAGGGGTGAAGCCCAGTACCATCGAAAAGCGGTCCGGCGCGAAAGGAGTCGAAGTTGGCGGTGGCAGTATTACAGAACTGGGAATTGATACCTGGTTTATCGGTGGCGATGATAATAACTTGCCCTTCGTAGTACACCATGCGGCCAATGGCCATGGCGACGAGCATACCCACAAGAGCGATATGGAAGATGAGGTTGAAGAATTCCCGGATATATCCTTTTTCAGCCGCGATACTGCGAATATGGGCGCGATCGTCGGCGGGTGAATACTCAGCAATATTCCAGCCCTTAAGTGCCGCACGTGCCGTTGAGAGGGCTTGAGCTTCTGTTCCTATAAAAACTCCCTGCCCATGCAGAGGTAGCCGGTGCAGATTTTTCGGCGCCCTCGTTGGTGGGGTGCGCATGGCCTGGTAGTGATCAATACTGCGCGGGATGATACAGCCGATCAGGGAAATGGTGAGCAGGACGGCTATGGCTTTAAACCAGGTGGAGGAAAAGACGTCAAATAGTTGTAGGCGGTCATAAATCTCAGCAATGCGTCCGTGCTCGATGAGGTACTCGTCAACATTGGCGGCATTGAGCGAGCGCTGGGGCAAAAGGGCGCCGGGGATGGCGGCGATGGCGAGGAGGCATAATAATGCGAGTGCTGTGCGCATGCTTGTCAGCCACTGCCACGCTTTTTTCACCATGACAACCCTTTCTTATTCATTCTCCGGCTCTCTATAGTAGCAGCGCGTAATTGGAGCTCAGCACTTGGATATAGCTAATGAAAACGGACCAAAATCCACTCAGAAGCGCCAGCCCCGTAAGAATAAGGGCTATACCGCCCAGTCGGTGGATGATCACAGCGTGGCGGCTTAAGAAATCGAGGCCCGCCATGGCGCGTACCGAGCCGAGTGCCACAATGAGAAAAGGAATACCTAGCCCTAAGCAGTACGCGATAATGAGGATTACTCCCCGTAAGGCTGTCACCCCTTCGGTGCCAGCCGCGATGGAGATAATGGCCGCGAGACTTGGGCCTAAGCAGGGTGTCCAGCCGAGTGCAAATACTGCCCCGAGGATTGGGGCGCCGATAATGCTAGACCAGTGCCCAGCTGAGAGACTGCGCGTTGTTTGCAGGAATGGTATCTTGCCGAGGAAAACTAGCCCCATGACTATGGTGATAAGCCCGCCGATCCTGCTTAACCACTGATTATTTAAAGCCAAGACTCCAATGAGACCGAAGACGCTGGCAGTAGCTAGAACGAAAATAATCGTGAAACCTGCAATGAACAAAATCGCCGCGAAGGCGATTGTCATCCGCGAGCCTTTGGTTATAACGGCGCGCCCGTGGGCGTCGAAAGTGATATCGCCGCCGACAAGCGCTGCCAGATAGCTGATATACCCTGGTACCAGGGGCAAGACGCAGGGGCTTAAAAAGGAGACAAGTCCCGCTATCATTGCGGCGATGAGACCTGCGATTAAAGGACCTGAGCTAATTGTTGTGGCGAAAGATTCCCCGATGCCTTGGGAGAGAATATTGAGCTGCATTATTCTGATTCCAGGGGCGCAATGGCCTCCATTAATTCTTTTTCGGTGATGGCACGCAAGAATACAACGGCAGGTCGGTGCTGCTTATCAAGGATAATGGTGGTGGGTACCACCGAGGCGGGAATCCCGCCTAATAAGCCCGCCGTTTTAAAGGGTGGATCAAAGATGCTCGGATAGCTAAGGCCATTATCGAGCATAAAATCCTTAGCCAACTGCTTATTATCGCGGATATTGATGCCGAGCACCGTACCCCCCTCTTTAGTGAGGTATTCGTGCACCGTTTGAAGATCGTCGACTTCAGTACGGCAGGGCCCACACCACTGGCCCCAAGCATTGATAACGACGATGTGGCCAGCATAATCTGAAAGCCTTATCTCCGTGTCATCGATGACTGATGGCCCAGTGATATCTGCTATCTGTGCGCGCTCAGATTCAGGATAGGTGATGGTTTTTTGCCCACCGGGTGAGTGGAATTGGAAGGTTCCGCCCACCGCTACGGCGTCTTTTCCAGCAAGGCTATCATCGGCGCAGGCACCAAGCAGCAGCGCTAGTACCCCACCAAGAGCTACCAGTGCGAAAGGATCATGCCTTGTTCTAGATCTCATACGCGGGTTCCGAATAGCGATAGTCGATAAGGACGTCATCACTAAAGACGAGAGAAGTGACGCTCGCAAGATTACAGCGACGCAGTGCAGGGTTGTGCCACAGAGGTTGCTGATTCACGTGGCGCTGCACGCACACAATGGGCAATTGGTGGCTCACTAATACCGCCTCATGACCATGGGCCTGTTCCCGAGCGGAGGTAACGGCCGCCATCATGCGCTCGGCAATCTCATGATAAGGCTCACCCCAACTGGGCTGAAGCGGATTAGTCATTAAAGGCCA
Source organism: Corynebacterium sp. ES2775-CONJ (assembly GCF_024814515.1). NCBI lineage: Bacteria > Bacillati > Actinomycetota > Actinomycetes > Mycobacteriales > Corynebacteriaceae > Corynebacterium > Corynebacterium sp. ES2775-CONJ. Next base: position 341,384 of record NZ_JANUXT010000002.1, read on the forward strand.
ATAGCGAGGGTGCAGCAGATCCGAGCGCCAGCTTTTTACTCGCAGACCTTCGAATTGGTTACCGGCTTCTAAAAGGCGCTCATCGATACCCACCTCAACCCCGCTGATGGCGGAAATTGGGGCGGCTGTTTCCTGGGCGCGCTCTAGTGGAGAGGAAAGAATCAGTGAAATATCGTGGCCGGACAACGAGTGTGCCGTCGCGTGAGCCATCGACTCCCCCCGAGCTGAGAGGTGATAATCCGGCAGCCGCCCATAGAGGATTCGCTCCGGATTGAATACTTCCCCATGACGCACGAGGTGCACGATGGTTGTTGTCATAGCTTATGGCCCTTTCTCGTTAATACACTGCAGGCTATGAATTTACCTTATCCGCCGCTGCTGCCGCCTGAGCTGCTGGGATCAGTGCCTTCTCGATGCGCTCAAAATCATCTGCGCTGAGAGCTGCAGAGCAGAACCACGTTTCGAAGACACTCGGTGGCGCATAAACGCCATGTTCTAAAAGAGCGTGGAAGAAAGGAGCGAAACGGAAGGTTTCGGCGGCTTTCATATCTGCGAAATTGTGGCCCTCACCACGAGCAAATCGAACGCTTAGCATGGTAGCGGCACGCTGGATGTGGTGCTCAACTCCGGCCCGATCAAGCGCCTGGGAAATGAGAGAATGCAGCAGATCAGCGTGCTTGGTTACCTTCTCATAGACTGCTGGGGTGGCGAGCTCGAGTGACTTCTTGCCCGCCGCCATTGCGACCGGATTACCCGAGAGTGTGCCCGCTTGGTAGACGGGTCCAACGGGTGCTAGGTGCTGCATAATATCGGCGCGTCCACCGAAAGCTGCAGCGGGCAGGCCCCCTGAGATGACCTTGCCGAAGGTGGTGAGATCGCCCGCTACATGGTCAACCCCGTACCAGCCGGAATAAGAGGTGCGGAAACCAGTCATAACTTCGTCGATAATCAGCACAGCCCCAAATTCATGGCAGAGATCTTTGAGCTGTTGATTGAAATTATTCTGTGGCGCCACCGCCCCCATATTGCCAGCGGCCGCCTCGGTGATCACGCAGGCGATTTGGTGCGGGTGTTCTTCGAAGGCAGTGCGCACTGCCGCGATATCGTTATAGGGGACGACGATAGTATCTTTAGCGCTCGCACCAGTCACCCCTGGTGAATCGGGCAGAGAAAGCGTAGCCACTCCAGAACCGGCGGCGGCTAGCAGTGAGTCCACGTGTCCGTGATAGCAGCCGTCGAATTTGATGACTTTTTCCGCACCCGTGAAGCCGCGCGCTAGGCGTACAGCAGACATGGTGGCTTCGGTGCCGGAGTTGACCATGCGTACTTCTTCAACGCTGGTTCGTTGAATGATCATCTCTGCAAGTTCTACCTCGGCCTCTGTGGGTGCACCGAAGGATAGGCCCTTGGCCATGGCGGTGCTGACAGCGTCGAGGATCTCGGGGTGGGCATTGCCCATGAGCATGGGCCCCCAGGAGTTAACAAGGTCAACGTATTCGTTACCGTCCACATCTACAAGGGTGGAACCATAGGCGCGTTCAATGAAGCGGGTTTGACCTCCCACTGAGCCGAAGGCTCTGACTGGGGAATTAACTCCGCCGGGGATGAGTTTTTCGGCGCGACTCATGAGTTCAGCTGAGCGGGTAGTTTTCTGGGTCATCGTGTTTTCTTTCTGTTTCAAGCTTTTTAGGCCAGTGTAAGCCAGTATCAGCGATTCAATACCAGTTTCAGGCTAGTTTAAGACTCAGCGAGAGCGGGGTTGGGTTCAGCGTTGCCACAGATGGTGTGCGCCACGCCGCGCGCATGAGCAATAACCGCCGGCACCCCCACACCCTGAGCCCACGCACCGGTTGCATAAAGACCCGGGTAGTGCGCCAAGCCCTCAGTGATCGCAGCGACGGTCTCTAGATGCCCCGGCCCGTACACAGGCAAACCTCCGAACCAGCGTTGTACAAAGATTTCGTCGAGCCCTGCCGCAATGCCATCAAAGCCGGTGATTTTCTTGAGATCCGCAAGAGCGTGGTCAACAAGGACACCCTCATCTGCCCGGCAAATCTCATCATCCTTGTAGCGCCCGAAAGAGGCTCGCACTAGAGCGCCTCCGCGGCTACCTAGGTGAGGCCACTTCTTGGAACTGAAAGTGAAGGCTTTGGCTTTAATATCTACTTCATCGGTTGCCACCAGAATCCCGGAATTATCCGGGAGACCCCGATCGCTGGCGAATTTCATCCCGACGACCACCGAGGAAGCCAAGGGGATTGTACTGAAGTGGGGGCTGATATCGGGGGCAATTGTTTTTAATAATAAGGATGTGGTTGGTGCTGGGGTGGCCACCACGACGGCGTCATAATAGCCCTCGCCACCTCCTCGCAGTGCATATCCCTGTGCGGAATCGGTGATGCCGGAGATAAAGGCATCAACGTAGATACGTGCCTGTGACGCCTCTGCAAGCGTTTCGTAGACTTGCGCATAGCCACCTTTAAAGGTCGCGAATACATGGGGGCGGTATCCGCGTTCGTGGTTATTGCGGTTATTGCGCTGGCGTTGGGACAAGATCTTTTCAATGGCCGCCTTGAGACTGATTTTTTCTCCGGCCAACGCCATTTCATCGAAGGTGCGCGCCAACTGCGGCAACGTGGCTCTAATACCAAGATCTTCTGAGCGGGCCGAGTAAACCCCTCCTTGTAAAGCAGATACCAAGCGAGAATTCACGAGTTCGCCGTAGCGCTGACTGATCAGATCTCCGAGTGAAATATCAGGTCCATCCACTTCCCACTCGATCCCGGGCCCCTGGTCCTCTGCATCGATGCGGGCCGCTGTTTCCGCATCGATAAGGTCTTTAATGGAGGTACTCGCAGCTGGAATACCCATGATCGTATCGTCGACCATATCGTGTAGCTGGCCCGCGGCGTAAAACGAAGAGGGAAGCCCGGAGGGATAGACCAAGGAGTCCGCGAGACCGAGTTGCTTGAAGAAGTCCGTAGCGTCCGCGCGGAAATTCAGATAGGCTTCCGCACCCATATCTGTCGGTCCGGAGTGGAAGGGAACCGTATAGAGTTTGCCGCCTATGCGATCCGAGGCCTCGAAGATGTCAACCTCGGTGTCGGGGGCTTCTTGATGTATCTGCCACGCCGTTGTTAATCCAGCCAGTCCTGCTCCGATAATAGCGACACGCACGATATATTCAAGCCTTTCTCTTAGCGTATAGAACCACCACTGTGCTGCCGTCGATCACGTGGGGCTGAAGTATTTCTACGAGCGCCTCTCTTTGACGGCTCGAGGGTTTTTATATGGAACTACCTTGTTTTTCTTGTTTTCCGAAATCACTCTGCGAGCCTTGGGATCAAGGGTGGACTCGCGAATTCTTATAAGTATCTGGCATCCTTGTAATTTGGCCCCATTCTACCTATGAGTGCTCACTGTGGGTGTGCACCTTGAGCGGTACGGTATCCGTGTACCGCATGCACGTGAATATTAGGCATGGGCGTGGATGATATCGACCGCGCGACTGAGCGCTTCTGGTGGGGTATCTGGGAGCACCCCGTGGCCGAGATTGAAGATATGGCCGGTTGCATGACCAGCGGCAATAGCGTGATCTGCTAGGGCAATGATATGCTCGATCTCGGCCTCCACCGCTGTATCGCCGGCGAATAGGAGCGCCGGATCAAGGTTGCCTTGTAGCACCTTTGGGGTGCACATTCTCCGGGCGGCTTGATCGAGCGGTACCCGCCAATCAACTCCCACCACTTCGCTCCCCGCTTCACTCATGGCGCCAAGGATTTCTCCTGTGCCTACGCCAAAATGGATACGCGGTATGCCGGCGTCAGCGATATGCTCGAAAACTTCACGGGAGTAGGGAAGAACAAATTCGCGGTAATCCCGCTCGTTGAGGAAACCGGCCCAGGAATCGAACAGCTGCACCGCATCGACGCCTGCTGCTATTTGGGTATCGAGAAAAGCATTGATGGTGGGCACCAGACGCCGCATAAGTGCATGCCACATATCCGGCTGGTGATGCATCATGGACTTCGTCTTCTCGTGATTACGTGAAGGACCGCCCTCGATAAGATAGCTCGCGAGGGTAAAAGGTGCACCCGAAAAACCAATGAGGGCTTGAGTATGATCGAGCTCGTTGAGGATGATACCAATCCCCTCAGTGAGTTCCGGCACGGAGCCCTCGAGGATAGGAAGCGCCGCTATATCATCAGCACTACGGATCGCTTGATCCATGACGGGCCCTCTACCTGGCACAATTTCCACGCCGACTCCCGCCGCCCTTAAGGGAACCACAATATCGGAGAAGAGAATAGCAGCGTCTACCCCGTGACGGCGTACTGGCTGCATGGTGATTTCAGCGAGCATACTGGGGTTAAAGCAGGAGTCCAACATCGTAGTATTCTCCCGCAGTTTCCGATACTCAGGAAGTGAGCGCCCCGCCTGCCGCATAAACCAGACGGGGCGGTGCGATGGCTTCAGGCCACGAGCAGCCTGCATAAAGGGAGCACTGTCTATATTGCGTCGGCGAGGGGAGATCATATACGAAAGTATGACACAGCCGACAATCCTAGGAAAGTAAGTTTTGCCTAAAAAGTTTTAATCCACATCGACCGCGCTTCGATAATCAAGGATGCTGCGAGCATCAAGATGGTGGCACCCATAGGATGCAAAAGCCCGAGAGCAGCAGCGGTCATAGCAGCGATATTATAGGTCCAGGCTAAAAGAAAATTGTTATTAATGAGGCGATTCATGCGCTTGGCTCCGGTAAAGAGCCACGGTATCGGTTCGGTAAGACCCCTTAAGAGGACAACATTAGCGTCGGTCGTTTCCAGCCCTGCAGGCAGTGGCATACTCGCCATCGCTCCCACCATCACGCCCACATCGGCAGCTCTAAAGCAACGCTTAGCCGAGTCATCGCCGACAACGGCCACTACCCGGCCATGGTTGTGCACACTGCGCACCGTCTGGGGTTTATTTCCCGGCTGGATACCTGCCAACACATGCGATACTCCAACCATATCCCCGTAGCGACGCGCCACCGGATAGGTATCACGGCTGAGCATCATGGTGTCGATGCCCTGATCCTCGAGGGCCTCAATGGAATCATTAGCATCGGGTTTTACCTCATCATGCAATGTAATAACGCCGCGATCTTGCCCCTTCCACCGAACGACGAGCGGTGTGCCCCCAGAGACAGCGGGGGCAGCCAACCGACCCTTGACATCCGAGAGATTACGCGGGCGCCACAGTTTCGCCTCTACGCTACGCATCTCCATGCCCCCATCAGCGGTGCGCATAGGAATCTCTACGACACCCCCGAAGCTACCTTGTTCATCAATATATTGGTGGCTCACCTCGATCAAACTCGGGATAGAATCATCAGAGGACGTATCCCGAGATTCCCGGGCTGCTCGCACCAAAGCCAGCGATACGGGATGTTCACTCTCCATACACAGGGCTCCGGCAACGCGAATCACGAGGTCAGCATTTTCTCCCGCATTCGCGGTAACCGTTTCCACTGACATTTCGCCTTCACTTAAGGCACCCACTCGGTTGAAGATAACCGTGTCCACCATATCGAGGCGACGCACCGTCGCAGAATCTCGAATCAGCACGCCTCGGCGCGCTGCTGCTTCAATTCCCTGACGGGTAGCCACCGACGCGGATACAGCTAGGGATACCGGCGCCACGCACCCCATCATAGAGAGGGCCGTTGCGGTGGCGAGATAGTAATTGTTGGTGAGCAGTGCCCAGATGGAAAAGACAGTCACCGCGCCCATAATTGCTGCTGGAACGAGTAGCGATGCCGAACGGGTAGCGAGAGCATCTGAATAATTTTGATGAAGACCCGAACGCCGAATCCACCGCGCTATTGCTACTAACCAGGTGCGGTGACCCGTTGCGATGGCGCGTACTTTCAGGTTCTTTTCTCCGTTGATGCACCCTGCGTACACGGTACTTTTAACTTTGACATCGAAGTGGCCGATCCCGAGGGCTCGACCGTCGATGGTGGAGGATCCGCCGATAACTATTCCATCAACAGGAATAATATCTCCTGCCGCAACGATGAGGTCATCGCCCACGTTGAGTTTCTGAACTGCAACTTCCTCTTCTTTGACTGCCCCAGTTGTGCGTTGTTTGGTTACCCGCAGGGCCGTCTGGCGGGCAGCGGGAAGATACTCGGCGAGCTCATCAACTAAGTTCTTTCGGGTTTTGCGTGACAGTAGGCGTCCCGCTAGCAGGAAGAGGGTCATCGTACACGCGACATCGAAGAAGAAGACCCCGGAATCATTAGCGGCGGGAGATGCGGTGAGAATTTCTGAACTCACCCGATAGCTCGGGCTCCCTGCCGAACTCAGCAGCATATGCAAGACGGAATAAACATATGCGGCGATAATAGCGAGGGAGCTCGCAGCATCGAGAGCGAACATGCTGCGTCGGAAACCGCCGAGCATCGCCCGGTGGAAGGGGTAAGCGCCATAGGTAACAACAGGAAATGCAATGAGAGCGAGCACCCACTGCCAGTAATCGAATTGCAGGGTCGAATCGTAGCTGATCACTACCACGGGGATGGTGAGCAATAATGAGACGATCAGCCGAGCTTTCGTGATGAGGCTTCGTGCTGTGAAAAGTACATCTGTGGGGTCTTGGGGCTCGATATGCCGATCCGGCCCTTCCAGAAAACCCTCTCTGCGGGCAAGAGCGAAATCCTTCTGCTCTTCTTCGGCGAGCTTGCGCGCCCCCCGTGACATCCGCTGCTGCCGACGACGCTGTCGCAGTTGCGAGCGGGAGATTCTCCCCTCCTCCACATCCGACCACGCCATGCGCCGTCGAATCGAGGAGTCCGTGAGACGAGCAGTAATCCCGTGGCGGGCAAAGACTTGTTCAATAACTTGGATATCGATCGTGCGAATGGCACTCACCCATGCCATGGATGAGGTGTAAACGATGCGTGCCTCAACGCCCTCAATGTCGTTGATGGCTTCTTCTAGCGGTGCTACGGAAGCAGCATTTTCTAATCCCTTGAGCTCGAAGGCAAAAGAGGTGCGTCCACTACTAATGGCAGCGGCCGCCGCCTCTTCGGGGTCGTTGATATCCGAAAGAGTAAATGACGAGATTCCTACTCGCTTTGCTGCTTTCTTCGCCGAGGCGATAGCATCAAGAACCCGTGAATCGATGGCCTTAATATCGTTTTGATCCATAATTTTCCAACCCGTTACTGTCTCACAGCCTATTCAGCGGGAGAAAAAAGCTCCCCATCACTCGGCACCCGACCGACGAAGCCCCAGCTTTCCCAGAGGCACTCCTCACACACTACAGGGTCATGGGGCTGAGTTGAAGATTGACCTCGTGAGCTTCCTTTGGGCGTTCTTTCCTCGGAACTCCGCCTTTCTGAAGCAGGCTAAGAGAAATGAAAAGGCTCTGGGCTGCTATTTCATCAGCAGCTCAGAGCCAAAGTCATCGCCTAATCTTCTGTATTAGGACTTCCTGATCCTAGCGTTGTGGATTAGTGAAGTTCTTCATGAAGGAATCAACGATAGGACGCAGCCATGGGAATGGGCGGGTCCAATCAAAAGGTGCGTGGCGGTTTTGAGGCCAGGTTCCGGCAACAGGACCACCAGGAATCAGAGATACCAGCGCTGCGATAGCGAAAGTCACTGCTGCGGCAATGGCGCCCCCACCGAGAAGGTTAGTCCAGAACTTCGGATCCTTAAGATCGGCGCTACCGGTCTTATCTTGCCCCGGCACTTCGCCTTGAGGAAGCTCAACACTAGGAGCCTCGCCAGGAACAGCGGTCTCCGGCACTACACCCTCAGGAAGCTCAACACTAGGAGCCTCGCCAGGAACAGCAGCCTCTGGCACTACACCCTCAGGAAGCTCAACACTAGGAGCCTCCTCAGGTACAGCGGTCTCCGGCACTACACCCTCAGGAAGCTCAACACTAGGAGCCTCGCCAGGAACAGCAGCCTCTGGCACTACACCCTCAGGAAGCTCAACACTAGGAGCCTCTTCAGGTACAGCGGTCTCCGGCACTTCGCCCTCAGGAAGCTCAACACTAGGAGCTTCTTCAGGTACAGCGGTCGCGGGCTTGGAGTCTGGATCGCGGGGATCGGTTGGCTCACCGTATTTGCCGGTTAGCTCGTCCAGATCATTAACGCCATCCTTATCGGTGTCGGCCAGCTGTGGGTCAGTTCCGATTGCGATCTCTTCGTCGTCGGGAATGCCGTCACCATCGGTATCCACCACGCGATCATCGCGATTAGGGTTGGTGTACTCACCGAAGGCAGATTCATCTTGGATACTGCGGCCTTCGGTCTCATCGAAGCGAACCTTCAGTTCTTCACCGTCTAGGATACCGTCGCCATCCGTATCGTTATTAGTTGGGTTGGTGCTCCCTGGGAAATTGATGCCGTCTGCGTGTTGATCCTTGAAGGGGTTGAAGGTACCAGCAATTTCAGAGAAATCATCAATTCCGTCCTCGTCAGAGTCCTTCGCCTGAGGGTTGGTTCCGAAGTTCTCTTCTACGGGATCCGCTAGGCCGTCACCGTCGGTATCGACGGTTTGTACGTTTGGATCGGTGAAGAAGCGAGGATCGAGGGTAGGGTTCACAAAGGTCTGGCCCGTTGCCTCATCGACGTAGGTACCCAATTCAATACCATCGAGCACTCCGTCTTTGTCGGTATCCCGATCCTTAGGGTTGGTATTGCCCGCTGGACGTGAGGGATCAAATTTGGTCTCGAAATCCGAGAGTAGACCCTTCACCTCAGCGGCGTCACCGATGCCGTCATTATCGGTATCTGCTTCCCAAGGATCAGTATCGTAGTCCTGCTCCTCTTTATCGGTGAGGCCATCGCCGTCCGAGTCAGCTTTGTTTGGGTCGGTAGGTAGGGTGCCCGGAATGCCATCGTCAACGGTTTTATTGCCTCGGACCTTGACCTGCATTTCTTTTCCGTCGGGGATCAGATCTCCGTCGGTATCTGCGTTGTTGGGGTCGGTATTGCCTGCTGGCCACTCCGGATTGAAGGAATGATTCTTGAAGAGATCGTTCGACACGGTTGCGAAGACCTCATCGTAATCGGTAATCCCGTCCCCGTCGGAGTCAACGTTGTCGATCTTGGTACCAATTTCTAGCTCGAAGGCGTCGGGGAGGCCGTCGTTGTCGGTATCCTCACCGTCGGGCAAAGTTAGAGTCAAAGCACCGGAGGTGCTGTCGTTGGGGTCGGTCTTTTCACCGTCGAGCGTTTCGGTCTCCCCGGTGACCTCGTTGTACTTAACCTTAAGCTCCACACCGTCGCTCGTGCCGTCGTTATCGGTATCGGCATCGGCAGGGTTGGTTGAGCCGGGGGTATCAGGAAAATAACCGGTAGGGAATGTTTGATTGTGCGTTCCTAGAACTTCGTCGCCATCCAGGATGCCATCACCGTCGGTATCAGGATTGCCCACTTTGGTTCCGTAGAAGGCCTCATAAGCATCTGGGATACCATCGTTGTCGGTATCGGTCTCGTCATTTGCTCCACCGATAAGGTCGCGAAGGCCTTCGGGGAGATCGTTGATATCTTCCGTAACTGGAGCAGATTCATAAGCTGGCGCTTTTTCGCCACCCTGTGGAGTCTGAGCATCCGGCGTCTGGGTATCTTGCGCTTCAGTATCCGACGCTGGAGCGTCTGCTGCTGGAGCGTCCTGAGACTGCGCATCAGTCTGTGCATCCTGATTTTGAGATTCAACCTGCGCATCAGCTGCTGGGTTCTCCTCAGCAATCACTGGGACGCTCAGGGAGCCTGTTGCGGCTAAGGCGATAATTGCAGCTGCGGAAAGCCCTGTGCGGAATTTGCCAGCACTGAGGTTTTTCCCCGCATTGCGACGGCCATAGGTTTGCGTCATCGTGAACCTTTCTTTCGGAGCGCCTGTATGAGGGCGATATCCGCACCCCGTCTTGGTCGAGCTGGTTGCTCGTGGAGCCAAGCAATCAGTCGACCCTCAGGAGCTCCTGTAGTTAATAAGTTTTCTGTGAAGACCACGGTAACAAATAGGAAATAACTATGCACACCGGCTAAGGCTCTTAGTAATATCATCCCCAGAAAAGGCCGAAGAAACGGACCTCTTTCTTCCACTCACCTATGGTCTGATCTGCGCTTTTGCTGATATGCTACTAGATATTGGGGATCTTATTCACAGCATAATATATTTGTGATACCACTCACGATTGAAGAGTATTTATATTCAAATGCTTTTTATCAGGACTGGGAGCTCACTAAATACTTAGAAAAATCTTATAGTCATAGCAAAACCCCGCAGTTTCTCACGGCACTGGAGAACACCGTGAGAAACTGCGGGACTCTGATGGGTACTGAAAGGACAATAAGGAACACCGCGGCGGCCTCATCCACCCGCTATATACGCCTTTCTATGACCGAATCGACGATACGGGCGTGGAGTTAGTGTCATCCTCAGCCCAGCGACGCATCTCTTCTCGGCCTAAAAGATAAACCGCTAAGGCTGCTCCCACACCGATAAGAATTTGTAAGCTGCCGTTGATTGCTAACAGCACTAAGGACATAGCACTTGCCTCAGTGACAGCAAAGACAAAAATTCCCCGAACACTGAGATATATACATACATAAATAAGCAATCGTCGGGCCATCGCAGATCGCTTGCCCCGCTGCGACAAGGTGGTCACAAACCACGCAAAGACCCCGACGAGAGCGATAGCAACTAAGGCCGAGAAGCAAATACTGACTATTGCAAGGAGATCGAGCATCGCGGGGCCGGGTTTGAGGCCGGCATCCGAATCCGCATAAGCCTGTTGAATTTGTCGGATAAGAGTATCCCGGTGGATGATAGCGCCCACTGTGGCGATAATCTGGTGGAGAATCTCGATGAGAAAAATGCCGCTTAACAGTTTGATCGCAAAAGCCACTAATTCAGGTTTTGATCCCGGTTCGCTCATAATTCCTCAAAATCTACTCTCGTGGCTCCGCAAGCCAATAAATTTGTCTCTCCAGTTTAAAAGTTACGGAGCTTTTTTGCCGCATCCAACGCAAAATAAGTCAAAATCTGCTCAGCGCCTGCACGTTTAATAGAGAGCAGGGATTCCATCATCACGGCATCGAGGTCGAGCCACCCGTTACTGGCTGCCGCGTGTAGCATCGCATATTCACCCGAGACTTGGTAGGCGGCAACTGGGATAGGTGAACGATCTGCTACCTGCCGTACGATATCGAGATAACTCATGGCTGGTTTTACCATGACGAAATCGGCACCTTCGGCTATATCTAGATCGACTTCAAGCAGCGACTCGCGCGCATTCGCGGGGTCTTGCTGATAAGCGCGCCGATCCCCCACCAGGCTGGAGCCGACGGCTTCTCGGAATGGCCCAAAGAATGCAGATGCATATTTAGCGGAGTAGGCCATAATGGCCACATCATGGTAGCCCGCTTCGTCAAGCCCCTCCCTGATCGCGCGGATTTGTCCATCCATCATTCCCGATGGGCTGATAATATGCGCTCCGGCTCGCGCCTGCGATACCGCCATATCTTTATAACGGAGAAGAGTAGCATCATTATCAACGATCATCTCACCCCACTGATTCTCAGTGAGCACTCCACAGTGACCGTGATCGGTGAATTCATCAAGGCAGGTATCGGCCATAATGAGGATATCATCACCGTATTCCTGGCGGAGCACTGAAATTGCTCGGTTGAGGATGCCATCCGGGTCGCTCGCTTCCGTGCCACGAGCGTCTTTATTACCTTCGTCAGGGACTCCAAAGAGATCAATGCAGCGGATACCACACTCAATCGCTTGGCCGACGACTTCGCGCAAGGAGTCCATCGTGTGTTGATATTGGCCAGGCATCGAACTGATCTCACGAGGTTGAGATAGACCGTGGGCAATAAAGAGCGGGTAAATGAGATCTGCGGGTTGCAGCGTTGTTTCTGCAACGAAATCTCGCATCGTGGCATTAACGCGCAGCCGCCTAGGACGGCGTTGTGGATAGTGGGAGGTCATGATTAAGCCTTCATTATTATTCGAATTTCAACCTTGATCGTACTTGGTCGATGGTGACCCTAACCAGTGCGTCGACAGTGGCAACAGGGGGCATCACTGTGGAGTGTAGTCCGAGCTCCTCGGCCACGGCTAAGGTGCGGGGACCGATACAGCCCACAACACACCGCTGTGGTGGAAGACCGAAACGACTAACAAAATGTCGAGCCATCGATCCCGAACTCAAACAGATTGCCGCGTAGTCGCCTGCCGCCATAATCTCTAGCACCTCTGGTGGGGGCGGTGGTGCCTCCACGGTTCGATAGGCTTCGACGCAGTCCACCTCATATCCCAGCGAGGTCAACCCTGCGGGTAGTTCTGGGCTCGCCAGGTTGCCTCGAGGCAGCAGAACTCTCCCTGCGCCTTGGGGTTGGTGTGTGCTCTGTGCACAAAAGGGAGGAAAAATAGTGAGCAGTCCAGTGGCGTTATAGTGCTGTGCGGGCGGAACTACATCAACCGATTGGCCGAGTTCTTCGAGCGCACGTGCGGTTTTGACGCCGACGGCCGCTATTTTCACTCCATGGAGAGGTAAGGCCTCGCGGCAGGCATCAACAGCATTGGTGGAGGTGAAAATGACCCACTCATATGCGCCTTGTAATGCCTTAGATAAGACCTGTTGATCGCGGGTAGGTTTGATGGCGATCATGGGTACGACGAGGGCGCGCATGCCGTGGTGCTCGATGGCGTTAACCATGTTTTGTGCCTGTCCGAGCGCTCGAGGCACCACGATTGCGGGCATCATAATGGCCTTAAGTCCTAATCGAGGAGCAACGCGGCTCCACGAGCAAAGAGCTTTGCCGCCACCTCTTCGCCTAGGTTCGCAGCCTGATCCACAGCCCCGGTTGCGTGGGCTCGCAGCGTGAGGCCGCCATCGAGTCGGGTAACACTTCCCACAAGAGTGAGAGTATCTGCCTCTAGACGAGCATAGGCGGCCACCGGAGCCGTGCAGCCGGCTTCGAGGTGGGCTAAAACCGCTCGTTCAGCGAGAGCACACGCTGTAGCGGGGTGGTCTGCTAGCTGTGAAATAGCAGCAATAGCGGCCTGATCGTCTGCGCGACATTCGACCGCCAATGCGCCTTGCGCAGGGGCGGGAATAAACTGCTCAGGATTAAAAATATCGGTAGCTTCGTTATTCCTATTGACGCGCGCCAGCCCCGCATATGCTAAAACAACGCCATCGAGTTCCCCAGAGCGCACCTTGGCTATGCGAGTATCAATATTGCCTCGTAAGGGGCGGGTCTGAATATCTGGACGCATCGCCCGCAACTGGGATATACGGCGCGGGGCGCCGGTTCCGATCACAGCGCCTTCGGGAAGGGCTGCGAAATCTAAGCCATCGCGAGCGATGAGACAGTCCCGGACATCAGCGCGCTGAGGAACCACACAATAAAAACGGGGGTCGGGCGCGGTGGGGAGATCTTTAAAAGAATGAACAGCGATATCGCAGTCTCCTTGGGCGAGGGCATCACGCAAGGCTTGGGTGAATACTCCCACGCCGATTCTTTCCACTGGGGCCATATTGACGTCCCCCTGTGTGGTGACAATGCGAAGATCTGCGTGGTACCCCAGTTGATGCAGTGCATCTCGGATATGGCCAGACTGCGTGGTGGCCAGTAGCGATCCTCGGGTACCGATTGTCAACATTTCTAGGCTCCTATTTCCTCATTGAGCGGCATCGCGTCGAGATCGACCGTAATGGATCGACCGGCTGGTGCGACCCCGAAAAGCTCCTGGAGGGCACTTTCGTAGGTGACGGCCCGAGATTCAGCCGCTAGTTGTTTCACGGCTACTGTGGGTTGGTGGAGCAATTTATCCACGACGCGCCGCATTGATCGCTCAACTTCGTGCAGCTCTTGGGCATCGAGCCCACTTGCTTTCGAGCGCAGCCTGGCCATCTCGGATTCAACAAGCTTCGCTCCGTGGCGCCTGAGAGCCGTCACCGCGGGAACGACATCCTTGATCCGCTGCTCAGAGCAGTAGGCTTTGAGTTCCTCCGCAACAATCGCTTGAGCTTGGGCGTCGGAGGGAATAAATCCACGGTCGGATCGAATGGCGTGAAGGCGTTCGATATTGACCAATCTGGCTCCTCTTTCGGTCACCGCATCCTCGATATCACGAGGCAGGGAGAGATCGATAAGAAGCAGCTCTGATTGACGCTGGTCCATGGCAGGGATATCGGCAGCGGTAATGGTGAAGTTTTGGGCGCCCGTGGCTGAAACAGCAATATCAACTTTGCGCAAAGCTTGAGTACGCAGGCCGAAATCAATAACCTCAGCCTCTACCCCTGATTCGCGAGCATGCTCAGCTAATCGCTCCGCGCGCGATTGGGTGCGGTTGGAGATGATGAGCTTGTTAATGCCCAGTCTGCCAAGGTGCGTGGCGGCCAGGGAAGCCATGACACCCGCCCCTAAGACGAGCGCGGTTTTCCCTCGAAAATCCTCCGCCTGCAGATGCCCAAGAGATTGCTCAAAAGCAAAGGACACCATTGAGGCTCCAGCTGCATCAATTTCCGTCTCGGAGTGGACGCGCTTGCCCGTATGGAGCGAGGCCTGTACTAGGCCGTGCAATTTCGGGCCAACGCTCTCAGCAGCAATTGAGGCTTGGTAGGCGGAGCGGACTTGACCAATAATTTGCTGTTCCCCCAAGACCATGGAGTCGAGGCCGGAGGTCACCACCATCATATGCTCGGCTGCGGCGTCATCGTAACGCACGTATAGAGAGGAACGCAGTTGGTCGAAATCGACCCCTGAATTGAGCTGGAGAACACTCACAATATCCGAGATTCCACCGTGAAAGGAGGAAGTAACGACGTAGACCTCAACTCGGTTACACGTAGAAATGATCATGGCCTCGGATATTGAGTCTCGAGCCAGGAGCTGGTGAGCCATGCGATCGCGGTGCTCGGGATCAAGACTTAATTTTTCCAGCAAAGAGACGGGCGCTGATTTGTGGGATAATCCCACAACGAGGACACTCATCGCCTGTTATCCCTTCTCTGTTCTCCACGTTCGCTTAGGTGTGCATCGCGTAGCTATCCACCAAAAGCGCAATAGATATCCAACTTTAGATGGATAATTCCTGCATATTTAAGGTTTATTTAACCTTGTCATATCACGCACTTTTTTACAACAAAGCCTTGGCTAAGTCGCTATTGTCCACCTCCCAGCAACTAAATTCCTCATCGTCGATGACCACAACGGGCACCCGATCCGAGAACTCAGCACGAAGCTCGCGATCGGTTTCCACGTCAATGACCAATAATTCCAAACCAGCCGCCTGTACAACCGGACGTATTTGCTCCCGCACCCGCACACACGAGCCACACTGCTTGCGCACCATCAATTCGACCTTCGATGCCATAGATCCTCCCCATTTTTATGCCGCGCTGATGACCCCACGGAATCTTCTTTAAATACCTCCTAGCCTAATACTTTTAGGCTGAGGAAGAGCAGCTGGTTTGTGCTTCCTATGCGCTACACCCCACGGGCTGGTATCAATCAAACTATCAACTGGCTTAGTGCAAGGGCTACGGCGGAATATACGTGTGTCTGGCATGATAGATAGTAGCGTTAACCAGCACCTCACCAAGCCCCATAAGGTAGTGACTACCCGCAATGAATTCCCCTCAACCTGCATCTCATTCAGGCGATGTCCCTTCACCCTCACACTCCGGAAACCCGCAGTGGCACCAGCGACCCGAAGATTTTCTGGCGAGCTGGAGCAGCACGCGCGGCAATATGCGGCGTTTTTTCGAAGAGCAAGCCTTCCCCCCTATCGACGATGAAGCCCAACGAACAGCTGGTGAAGCAGCGGCCGCTCTAGCAGCTAGCGAGCTCTTTGGACTAGAGCTCAGTGACTACGACTCTGGTTTAAAGTCCGTATCTGGAGCATTTGAGGCCGCGGGGCGAGGCAGAAAACAGCAACCGGACCCTACTCACCCGCCTACAGAGCGAGCGGCTGCCTTCTTCGATATCGACAACACCTTAATACAAGGGTCTTCGATGATTGTCTTTGCCATCGGTCTTTTCCGCAAGCGCTTTATTACAGTCGGGGATATCATTCCGATGGTGTGGAAGCAGATTAAATTCCGTGTAACCGGTCAAGAATCTGCGAAGGACGTCGCTATCGGTCGAGAACAGGCACTGGAGTTTATTGCAGGACGAGAGACCGCTGATCTAGTCGAGCTCTGCCGTGAGATCGTCGATTCCCATATGAGCGATCGAATGTGGCCAGGTACTAAGCAGCTAGCCGAAGAACATTTAGCTGCGGGCCACCAAGTGTGGCTCGTCTCGGCCACACCTGTCCAGCTGGGACAGATTCTCGCAGAACGCCTAGGGTTTACTGGAGCCTTAGGCACCGTTGCCGAGGTGGAGGATGGCAAGTTTACGGGTCGACTCGTCGGTGATATTCTTCACGGCCCCGGCAAACGCCATGCGGTGGCGGCATTGGCCACCTTAGAAGGGATCGATCTCAAACAGTGCACCGCATATTCTGATTCGGTTAACGATACTCCCATGTTGTCGATGGTGGGTACGGCGGTGGCTATTAATCCCGATCGCCAGCTTCGCAAGATTTCCAAAGCACATGGGTGGGAAATATATGATTATCGCAGTGTACGCAAGGCGGTGCGCACCTTTGGTGCTCCCGCTCTGATCACAGCCCTGTTTTCGTGGCGAACCTGGAAAGCTCGTCGTCGATCCTAGCTGGTACGGTGACACAGAAAATCCCTGCCCATAAGATTTCACCAATCGTTTCAGGTGATGCCTTGGGGCAGGGATCTTGACAGACGTTTTACTTACCGAGTTTTCTACGCTGCACTCGGGTACGACGGAGCAACTTGCGGTGCTTCTTCTTGGACATGCGCTTGCGGCGCTTCTTAATGACAGAACCCATATCGGTTTCCCTCGCTTACTAGATGGATGTACGTACTTCCGACGTCAGTCTTGCTGGCTCATTGCACGGACTGAATGCTTCCCAGCAGTCCGAAGTGCACTTTCGCCCTGCGGTGTGAAAATCTCAACAAGATACCGCATCCCAGCCATAAAGAGTAACCGTGGCCACCCATGGAGATACGATGCCGCATCCGCGAGAAATTCTCGTGCAAAAGCCTTGCCTGACACGAATGGTGTCAATCATACCGAGCATCAGCCATGAACAAAAATTAAGAGGGCAGTTTCCGCCTTGGGCACTTGGGGTACTTGTTCGGTTATCACACTACCGCGCCAAAGATCGGAGCATGAATCAAACAAGGGATGGAGCCACAGATCGAGCCACGCTTCAAACAAGGGATCGCTCTATAAATCGAACCTCAGGTCATATCTTGGCTGCTGCCGAGGGTCGGGCACTTATCTAGGACGACGAAAATGGCGGTATACAGACTGCATGCGCAGACCTATACACCGCCGTCGGCGCCTTCACAGGCACTGGGTTCACTGAGATATCTGATATTAACCTGCTTCGTAATACGAGGCATTCAGATATTCATTGACCGCTTTTTCGTGAACGCGGAAACTGCGTCCAACGCGAACCGCTGGCAGCTCACCGGAGTGAACAAGCCGGTAAACAGTCATTTTGGATACTCGCATGATTTCTGCGACTTCCGCGACTGTTAAAAAGGTTCCGTTTTCTTCTCTAGCCATAGTTAACCTATACCCTTCAGCGGCGAGCGCGCTGCAGGCTTCCCCTCCTGCAGAACAAAACACGCACGTGCTTCTACGATTCTAGCGTGAACGGTGTGACTGTTGCGAACAGAAGTTAAAAAAAGTACCCCTCGTTTTCATATCAACCTCGCTGAGCACGGTAAAGTCCGACAGCCGAGCCAGCTTGGATTGTCTGTGCAGGGGTATCTATTACCCTAACTCCCCCGAACGCTTCGCACACGCGGCCGTTGCCCGGTAGACCATGCCTCGGAAACCAGACTCTTCAAATTCGCGAATCGCGGCCGTCGTGGCACCACCTGGGGAGGACACATTAGCGCGCAGATGTGCAGGATCTGCGCCCGTCTCACGCAACATGGCCGCCGCACCATCCAGGGCGGTAATACTCAACTCTTGGGCAGCATCGCGGCTTAGACCTAAGGCCACTCCCGCGTCGATCATGGATTCAATCATGAGAAAGAAATAGGCCGGTGAGGATCCACTCATGGCGGTGACAGCGTCGATATCCTGTTCAAGCACTAAGCGCACTCGACCCGTCGCAGAAATGAGTTTTACCACCTCGTTTAGTTGCTCCTGCTCGACAAAGCGCCCCGGAGCCAAGGCAATCATGCCCTTGTTAACCAGCATCGGGGTATTAGGCATTGCGCGGACTACCGGTGCTCCGGCGGACAGAACCTCCTCGATAGCCGCGCAGCTGACCCCAGCCGCCATCGACACCACGGTGGTGGCGTCATTATTGGAGATCACATCAGAGATCTCGTCGGCAATATTCAGGAGCACTTTGGGTTTGACGCACAAAAATGCGACATCTACCCCGTCGACGGCAGCGGCTGGTTCGTCAAACGGGACAATGCCGTATGTTTCAAGCAGAAAGGTTCCCCGCTCCTCCCGCCTATTCGATACGTGAATATCCTTGGGGTTCGTGCCACCCTCGATCAGCCCCGCAATAAGAGCTTCGCCTATTTTTCCGCCACCAACTACTGCTACAGATGTCATGGTTCTACCATGCCAAAAATTTGAAGCAAATGCACTTAAGAAAAACCCCGCCTCTTATCTCAGGCGGGGATGGAAACTTAGAAGCCAACGACTAATAACGGCCCAAAGGTAATGACCAGGCCAACCACGGCTGCCAGCGCCATGGAGAAGATATCGTGTGAGGTGCGCAGTATCTTCACTACCACTACCAGACCTGCGGTTGCGCCGAGCGCAAGTGCCCCGACAACGCTCTTGCTGAAATGACCCCACAGATATTCGAAACCTGCAAAGACGCTGAAGCCAATAATGCTTCCCACAACGACCATGAGGATCACAGAGAGCACCGAGATAGAACGGGTCTCTTCCTCAACGGGAGCCGCTTCCTCTTCTTCAAAGACTGGGGTGGGCTGGCCTTCGACATCATAGCCAGTAGCCGGAGGCTTTTTCTCAGTGAGATCAGCAACCGCCACCTGCTTCTCCTGTGCCGGAAAACCAGAGGTGGTCAGGCGCACGGGTTCATCCTCGCGTACCACCGAGAGGACCACCGTTTCATCTGCGCTATCTGCCTCGTCCTCGGTGTTGACACTGGTATTAACGTTGTCAACAATAACCTCTGGCTCCGTCGACGGTGGGGTTGAGGTAACGTCCTCTGCGACTACCGTGACGGGGGTGTCTTCAGGATCAGGATCGAGGGGTTCCGATGAGTGTTTTGCTTCGGCGGGTTTTGCCTCCACCTTAGGGATGCTGCCGGTTAGTTCGGCGACAGAGACGCCGCCTTCGTCGAGGCTGCGGCGGCGGCGCCGGCGGGTGGGCTCGGCAGCCTCTTCCTTGCCGGCCCTGGCTAGGAGCTCAGCAACTGTAAGCTGTTTCTCACTCATCTTTCATTACCTTCCCAAGTATTCTCGGCTCTAGGTATCTGGGTAGCATAATCCTATAGCCATCTCTAGGTTATTCAACGCGTTATCATGAGCTTGTGCAAGTATAGCCCTAGTTGAGAAACTCTCAGAGGATTATATATTCACAAGAATTTTATCAGCCATAGCCCACCCGTATCGCATATTTTCCCCCGATGCGTCTAGGATATGCGGGTGTGAACGAGCATACGCGGATTAATCTGGGCTTCCCCCGAACCAGTCCAGCCGGGCGAAGTATCCTCTCGGGGGCGGAATTAGCACCGGATTTTCCCCGTTTATGGTGGCAATTTACCGACCCTGAGGATCCCCTCCATATTCTTGACATTGACCTCACATGGCTCGAATCGCATTATCGCTGTGCCTTCGGGACCTCCCGCTGTCACGGAATCTTAAGCGATGCTCCATCCGTGGGCTGCTGCAATCACGGTGCCTTCCTCGCGGATGAGGATGATCGCGTAGCGCTTTTCGACGCTGTTTCTCAGATGCCTGCCCGCTACTGGCAATTGCGCCCTGATACCACCGATGATGTCATTGATGATGTTCATCATCGCCCCGAGCTTATAGAGCCGTGGTTGGAGTGGGATGAATTAGAAAATGAGGAGGGCGAGAACGAGCCCGCTTTAAAAACAGCGATTATTGATGGAGCATGCATATTTGCCAATCGTCCTGGGTGGGCCTCTGGGACTGGATGCGCCTTGCACCAGTGGGCCAGTGCAACCGGTCGAGATCTCACTGTGGTGAAGCCAGAAGTGTGTTGGCAACTTCCCCTGCGCGGAATTGATGCTTACGAGCAGCGGAGTGACGGGCAGGAAATTCTGCGCACCACCATTACTGAGTACACCAGGCGCGGATGGGGCAATGGTGGTGAGGATTTCGATTGGTATTGCACGACCGCACCTGGTTGCCATGAGAATACCCAACCGCTGTGGCGTAGTTGCCGAGAAGAATTATTGGCTTTGCTTGGCACTGCCTGCTTCGATATTCTCGAAAATCATCTCATCATGCGGGAAAATGCCCGCCTGGAGGCTGAGAAAACCATGTCACCAGAGCTGGTAGAAAGGCTTTTCTATACCCATCCCGCTACTCTTAGGGCTCGAAGCGATAACCCACGCCTCTCACGGTCATAAGGTGAATTGGGTTGCTGGGATCCTTTTCTATCTTGCTTCGAAGCCGCTTGATATGGACGTCGAGAGTCTTAGTCGCTCCCGCATAGTCAGCGCCCCACACTCGCTCAATAAGCAAACCCCTGGTGAGAACGTTACCTGGATTGCACATAAAATATTCGAGAAGCTCGCATTCTTTGGGGGCTAAGGATTGTCTCAAGCCGTCCACTACAATAGAGCGGGTATCAGTATCGAGGATAAGCCTGCTCGTGCCACGCTCTACCTGATCACCACGATCTTCGCTGCGATCTATGCTGCGATCTACGCTGCGATCTGGACCGCGACGCAGCACTGCTTTAATGCGTGCTACTAATTCTTTGGCAGAAAAAGGTTTGGTAACATAATCATCTGCCCCCACCTCGAAGCCGCGGATTTTATCCTCTTCGGAATCTTTTGCCGTCACCATTATGACGGGTACGGAACTCATTTCTCGCAATTCTTTACACACTGCCACCCCAGACATCCCGGGCAGCATGAGATCGAGAAGCACGATATCTATTGCTTGAGTATCACATTCCACCAACGCACTTGGACCATTGGCAGCGTGGATGACCTGATACCCCTCCTTTTCCAGGAGAAAAATCAAGGGGCTTGCTAAGGCCATTTCGTCCTCAACCAAAAGAACTGTAGTCATTATTGCTCACCGCCTCTACATTCACCTGGAGGAAAGCTCAAAATAAAGGTTGAACCCCTATTCTCTGCAGACTCCACACGTATCTGAGCGTGATGGATATGGGCAATATGCTTAACAATAGCCAGCCCCAGTCCCGTGCCACCCGTCGCCCTGGAACGGGCCACATCGACGCGAAAGAATCGTTCGAAAACACGCTCATGATAGCGTTGCGCAATCCCAATACCTTGATCGCGCACCACAATATCTATTCCCTCATTATTCGAGATGGTACTCACCCATACCGTGGAGCCAGCAGGGGAATAGTGGATAGCATTGGAGATGAGATTAGATAGCGCTGTGGCCAGAAGGCTGGCGTCACAGTAAAGTTTCAGCCCTGGTGCAGTTTCGCTGTTGAGAGAGATGTGGGCATTATCGGCGGCCAATTGGTTGCGCATGAGGGCTAAGGAGATAATCTCATCGAGTGGTTCAAGCTGCATATTGTCTCCCGGACGTGCACTTTGAAGCTGGGAGAGAGCAATGAGTTCGGAGATCATCTCCCCGAGTCGGTGTGCCTCTGCGTAGAGCTGTTGGCTGAAATTTTCTGCCTGTTCCGGCTCGTCAAGGCTATGGCGTAGCGCCTCAGCTAATAAAGCAATACTGCCTACTGGGGTTTTCAATTCGTGGGTAATATTGGCTACCACATCGCGGCGGGCTGCTTCGAGTCGATGATGTTTGGAATCATCGTAGGCGTATATCGCGGTAGCGTTCCCAAGGTCAGAGCGCTCAATATGGAGAATCTTTTCAGCTAGCTGAATGGTGGAACTCCCCTGTCGTCCTATACCCAGCGTATCCAACCCCAACTGACGCGCGAGGTTATTGGCAAAGATGAGGTGGTCATCGGAATCGATAATGAGCAGACCGATGGGGGCTCGCTCTAAGATATCGTGATCATTGGCCACCACACGCTGCGGTGGTGGATTGAAAAAAGCGCGGGCTAAGGCCATCAAGGCCACGCCCGCGCCGAAAGCAAGGAGGAGTTCCATGCCGTACTATCCTCGTGCTTTCAAGGGAGTATTATTTGCCGCCCTGAGCAGCAACGGCAGCAGCACCAGCCGCAGCTGCCTCAGGATCGAGGTAGGTGCCGCCTGGGTTCAGCACGGTGCCTTCAGCATCAAGCTCGTAGACCAGTGGGATACCGGTTGGAATATTGAGACCAGCAATATCATCATCGGAGATATGGTCGAGGTGCTTGACCAAGGCCCGCAGGGAGTTACCGTGCGCAGCAATGAGAACGGTTTCACCCTTCTTCACGCGAGGCAAAATCTCTTCCTCGAAATAAGGAACAAAGCGAGCAACAACGTCCTTGAGGCACTCGGTACGGGGCACTTCATCCAGGTGTGCGTAGCGAGGATCGTGTGCTTGGGAGAACTCGCTATTATCATCGAGTGCTGGTGGTGGGGTGTCATAGGAGCGACGCCACGCCATGAATTGCTCTTCGCCGTACTTTTCCTTGGTCTCAGCCTTATTGAGGCCCTGCAGTGCACCGTAGTGGCGCTCGTTGAGGCGCCAATCGCGCACAACGGGGATCCACAGGCGGTCGCTGGCGTCGAGAGCAATTTGTGCGGTGCGAATAGCACGACGCTGCAAGGAGGTATACAGCACGTCGGGGAGGATATTCTGATCCTTCATGAGCTCGCCGCCGCGCTTTGCTTCGGCCTCGCCTTGAGGGGTCAAGTTGACATCAACCCAGCCCGTGAATTGGTTGGACGCATTCCACTCGCTCTGTCCGTGACGGAGGAGTACTAGTTTTCCATTAGCCATAGCTCTTAGTGTGCCATTAAATGGGCGCAAAGTCAGCTCGAAAAACCAACATGTCGGGCAAATGTGGACTTTTTAACACTTTTACACGATCCCCTAGGAGGGTCCTGAGAGCAGCTCAGCAGAGGTCTCGTAGGTGCGGAAGAAGGAAGCTTGGTGTCCACATATTTCTCGTATGGCATAAGTGCTCTATGATCAAAAACCGCAATCACAAACGGGTGAGAAAGGTTAGAACGTGAAGAAGTCTATCGTGGCCTTAGGCTTAGCCGCCTCTTTGCTCGGCCACGTGCCTGTGGCTCATGCACTGGTGGGTGGAGTAGAAGTCAGTTCCGATGATCCCATTGCTCAGGCAGTCGTTCAGGTTGGGGTATGTACTGGCACGATTATTCATCCGCATTGGGTACTCACCGCGCGCCATTGTGCTCACTCCAGCACGGTTCATCACGGGCTCAACCGGCCATTCAAGGATGACCCCCAGGCCAGGCAGTACCTCGTGGATTCGGCTACGGTTCCAGAATTTGGCGATATTGCGCTTCTGCACATTAGTGAGAATATGGCGGTACCTACCTACCCTGGGCTTTATCCCAAACAAGCCCAGTTCCGCGATCTAGGTATCACCTATGGCTGGGGCGGCGGTACCCTCCACCGGCTCAAAAAAGCTGATATCGCTGTTAAGAGGCTACGCATGGATCCTGCTGGTTTTGGTGGTTCGACCATCGAAGTGCAGTATTTAAATGATGCCTCGCCGCGCCGCGGCGATTCCGGGGGTCCATTGGTGATCGATGGCGCCGTTGCTGGGGTAACCTCGTCAAGTTTTAAGGCGAGCGCCGGCTTCGCGGATTATGCGGAACTTCATCCCCACTTGAAGTGGGTGGAAGACATAATAAAGTCTCACGAAGGTCCTGATAGTGTCCCGCAGACCGAGGATCCTTATGCACCTCACTCTACGGCCCCGTCTGCCCACCCTACGGTTCCGACCACCCACCCTGAGATCCCAACGGCGCCACCAAAAAAACCGACTACTCAGCCCAATACTCCAACTACGCAGCCCAAGCCCCCTAGCTCTCCGCAACCGAAAGCCCCCAGCACACCTGGTATGATCGCCGGCATCATTGCTGGAATCTTGGGGGTACTGGGAGTGATTTTTGGGATTGTGCGCGGACTTTTTCGGCTACCCTAACACTGCCTGGCGCAAAATATCCATAGGGATTGAGCCTTCGGATAGCGCCTTCGCGTGAAACTCCGGAGCGCTCATTCCCGCTGTAGCGGCATCAGCTCGCAGCTCTTGCCATAGGCGCTGCCCCAGTGCGTAGCTGGGCGCTTGGCCTGCCCAGCCGAGGTAGCGGTGTATCTCGAAATCGAGGGCTGATTCCGCCATCGCTACATGACGGCGTAAGAAGGCGCGCGCATAATCATAATCCCACACGCCTCCGTCGGGGTTCTTTTTCTCAAGGTGCACCCCGATATCGAGGACGACGCGAGCTGCGCGCAGACGTTGGGCATCAAGATAGCCCATGCGGTAACCCGGATCGTCGAAATATCCTAGTTCTGCCATTAGTGACTCTGCATACAGGGCCCATCCTTCACCGTGTCCGGAATTCCAGCAGGCGATCCGGCGCCACAGGTTCAAGCGGTCCTGAGCCAGAAGGGCCGTTCCCAACTGCAGGTGGTGCCCTGGAACGCCCTCATGGTACACAGTGGTTAATTCCTGCCATGTATGGAAAGTGTCCTCGCCTTCAGGGACCGACCACCACATCCGACCAGGGCGAGAGAAGTCGGCGGAGGGCTGGGTGTAGAAGATACCCCCCGTGCCAGCTGGGTCAATGCAGGCCTCGATAGTACGCATTAGTTGCGGGATCTCGAAGTGGATGCCAGCTAGATCATTCACGGCAGCGTCGGCTACCCGTTGCATCCACTGCTGCAGGGCCGGAACACCGCGGAGAGTATAGCGATCCTCACGGTCTAGGCGCTCAAAACAGGTGGCGATATCCATATCGGGCCCATAGAGTTCCGCAGCACACGCGTGTTGTTGGGCGATGATGTCCTTGAGCTGCTCGTTTCCCCATTCATAGGCTTCGTCGAGATCAACACGAGCACCGACGAAGAGGTGGCTTAAGAGTTCATAGCGCTCCCTACCGAAGGCATCTGTATGCGGAGCTTGGGGCAACAAATCGTCCTTTAACCACTGCCGCAGAAATGCGAAAGCTTCATAGGCTTTGTTGATATCCTTCTCCGGCCCAAAACCGTTGAAGGTGTCAGCGCTAATCAATGTATCGATTTCAGCGATAACCTTGTGGATTTGACGCTGGGCTGCAACCATTTTGCGATCAGCAGCAAGAGCGAGTGATTGGCGATAGCCTTCAAGCGCTTGGGGAACTTTGCGCAGCCTATCGGCTCGGCCGGTCTCGCCCATTTGCACGAGGGTATCGCGGATATCTTGGATGGGGGAAGCAATATTATTGAGATCTCTTAGGTCCTCGCCCTGCTCAGACATGGCCACTTCTACCCCTAGTCGGTCACGCATGGTGGCCTTGGCTATAGGATCGCCGTCGAGGTGATCCAGCTCGGCCAGCATGCGGGCGGTGCGCTGATATACCTGCTCGTGGTAGTCGGGGCTGTAGTCCTGCAGTTGGTCCTCATAGCCATCAAGTCCCCAGGCACTAGCTAGGGTAGGGATGAGGGCCGCCATATCGTGAACATAGCGATCGGCAGCGAGATCAAGGGGAGTTGAATGCGTCATATCAACAAGTTTAACCCACCTAGTGTATTGGTCGTACACAATGAAAAGGAGTGGATGACTTTCCCGGTGGCGCCTCCCTCACCTGCACGAGTGACGGTGTTACCATGAGGCAGCATTGACCAACTCTTGACCCCGAGGATGCCCCATGTCCCGTTTGCGACGCACCCTTCTTGGTGGTCTGTTGCTTGCGCTGAGTCTCAATACCGGGGTCGCTTATGCCCAGCCTGAGTTAACTAGTTCTTCACCTCGTGGTGAATCTCCGCTTGTGGCCTTAAATCGCGCATTCCTAGAGGCCTTCGAATATCTCAGCGGCGTGGTGCCCATCAGCGTGGAGAAGATCGCCCTGGAACAAGCAGAGGATGCCCCCTACTCCTTCGACTATCTGATATCTGTTCGCAATAACACCCCCTTCACACAGCCCTTCACCCTCGTGGATACTCCCGCTATAAGCCCAGGACTCATGCTCGAGCGGGTACAGCTTCTAGAACCCACAGCAGTTGATCTTCTCGCCACAGAAGAGGGTTATATAGTCGATAGCGGTGATCTTGCACCCTTGTCTAATCGCACTTACCGCATTCGCCTCACTAGCCGGCTTGATTCGCCTGTGAATCAGCTTGAGTGCGGAGCTAAAAATCACGTGGTCCTCACAGTTGGTTTTGGTGTTGAGCTAAGCGCCACTGCGTGCCAGGATATCCCCGAGCCTTACAGTGTGGGGGAGCAGATATATCTCGATGGTGTCGCCTCAGGTTTAGGCGAAGACCATATTTTCTTTGTGGATAACCGCTTCGGTCTCTCCCCCTTTGAGTTCCGCCCCCCTGCCGAGCTCAGCGTGGCTTATCTGGAGGTTTCCTCGTCGGGTGTAGGTTTTTTAAGTGGGCGCTTTGAGAGCGCGCAACTCCCACTGAGCATTCCCGCAGGTCAATCTGCAACAATTCGGGTACATACTGAACCTTTAGCGGCTGCTCCCACCATTGATATTATTGTACGCAATGAAAATGGCGAGGAGATTGGCGGCGCGTTCTTCGATCTCTACCGCTGTTCCCCTGATTACCAGTTGATCCCCGGTACTCAACCATTGCATCTCTTTCCGCTCACCACATCTCCTCTTGCCCCAGAGATCACCTCCGCTAGCTTGGTAAGTGGCCAGTCCTACTGCCTGATCATGACTCAGGAACCCCCAGGGTATGACGTTGATCAGACCAATTGGGGTTTTTCTATTCCGAGCGAAATATCCACCATCGAAATTCCAGCGCGCACAGCCGAAACTCAGACTAAGTCATCCCCTGGCCGCCTCCCCAATACTGGCGGCCAGGGAATTCTTCCGATCATTGCCGTAGGCTTCATCGTGCTCCGAGCCGGGTGGAGACGCCTTTAGAGGATATGCTTACCCCAGCGTAGGACATTCATTAAGAACCCTGCATACCGTTCTCGATCTACCCCTTGAGGCCCAGAGATGGGGAAAAATCGCTGCTCAGCAATGGTGCGAGCCTCGGTATATTTCAATAGCCCGTCATCAGCGTGCCGACGCCCTGTTCCCGACGCTTTCCATCCACCCATGGGAGCATCCACCGAACCAAAGGCAGCAGCAAAACCTTCATTAATATTGACCGTTCCAGACTCTAATTGGCCGGCGATACGCCATCCCGTGCGACTACGAGCAAAGACCGCCGAATTCAATCCGTACTGGGTATCGTTGGCTTTTTTAATGGCAGTCTCTTCATCTGCTACGACCTCGATAGCGATAACCGGGCCGAAGACCTCTTCGCGATATAGCCGCGCACTGTCTGTGACTCCGGTGAGCACAATAGGATCTAGATATGCTGGCCCTAGGTCATCGCGCGGACCACCGTGCAATAAGGTGGCACCATGACTGAGCGCGTCATCTAAGTACTCCATCACATGCGTGCGATGCTCCGCAGATATCAAAGAACCCATATCTTCTTCCCAGCCGCCACCGCCAATGCGCATTTCTTTGACTTTCTTCACAAGTGCGGGAATAAAAGTATCAGCTATATCTTGGTGGACATAGACCCGCTCGATACTGATGCACAACTGACCGGAATTAGAAAAGGCCGCCTCAATGGTGCCGCGGACCGCGCGCGACAGATCGGCATCGGGACTAATAATGAGGGGATTTTTGCCCCCTAATTCGGCCGAAAAACCAATAAGGCGCTCCCCCGCGATCGCCCCGAGGCTACGCCCGGTCTGAGTGGAACCGGTAAACATAAGATAATCAGCGACGCGAGCTATCCGATCGCCCACAATACGCCCAGGCCCAGGAAGGATCTGGTAAAGATCTGGATCTAGGCCTGCGTCAACGAGGAGACGAGCCGCGTAGATAGCGGTCAGCGGGGTTTGGGAGTCTGGTTTTAAAATAACCGCATTACCAGCAAGTAAGGCGGGGATGGCGTCAGAGATCGTGAGGGTAAGTGGGTAATTCCACGGTGAGATAATACCTACGACACCAATGGGTGCATGATCGACGCGAGTTTTGGTCACCATAGGTAAAGCCCCTTGCGCCGCATGCCGCCGCAACAGATACGGGGCTCTTTTGGCATAGTGACGGGCGGTCACCGCAACATCGAGAATTTCATCGAAGGCACTGCGTCGATTCTTTCCCGTCTCCTGTTGGATGAGATCCAATAACTCATTGTGATTGCGCAAAATCAAATCATGCAGGCGCATCATAATGGCTGCGCGCTCTTTCACAGGAACCTGAGCCCACTTGACTTGTGCGTGCTGGGCGACGGCGTATGCGCGGTCGACTGCCTGGGCGTCTAATTCACTGACCTGACCGACGCATTCGCCAGTACGAGGATCTCTCACTTCTAAAGGTGTCATATCTCCTAGCATAGCTCGCTATAGATTCCCGCCAATACCTCGGCCGATTGATCCCAAGAGAATTTTTGAGCATGGATGTGGGCGCGCCGAGCCATCGTGATGCGCAAAGAATCATCATCTAACAGCGTGGCGAGCGCGGTAGCAAAATCAGCCGGATTATGCCCCTCCACGAGGATTCCCGTTTCCCGGTCGCTGACCGTAATGGGCAAGCCGCCCACCTTGGACGCCACCACTGGAGTACCCGAGGCCTGAGCCTCCATGGCAACTAAGCCAAAGGATTCGTTATAGCTCGGCACCGCTACGATATCGGCTGCACGGTAAATACTCACTAATTCTTGCGGCGGCCGTGGCCTGAAAAACCGCACTCGGTGGGCAATGCCACGATCAGCAACCATCGCGTGATACTGCGTCATACTTGCCGCGGCCCCCGAGGCCCCACCGCACAACACGAGATAGAGATCGCGGTGCGGATCGGCATGAATAAGTTTGGCAATCGCCTCAATGAGTACATGGGGCCCCTTGAATTCTTGAAGCCTACCCACAAATGCAACCACTTTGGCATAGAGCGGAATTCCTAACTCCCGGCGCGCCTTCTCAGTATTCCGATCCTCTCCCGGAGTGAAAAGAGTGGTGTCCACGCCTGGGGTCATCACCCTGATCTTGGCCTCGTCGGCGTCGTAGTGGTACACCAAATCCTTCGTCTCTGCAGCAGTATTGACCACCAGGAGATCTGCGTGGTCAACCAATTGCTGCTCACAGATCCGGCGCGCTTCTGACTCAGGAGTATCGGTGAGGGCGCGATCGTGGTTCTTTACCGCGGCTAGGGTATGGGCGGTGTGGACTAAGGGGATGCCAAAGACCTCGCGCAGCAACCATCCAACTTGTCCGGACAGCCAGTAGTGGGAATGGATAAGGTCATAGGAATGATGCTCGCGAATAAAACGCACGATGCCGCTACTAAAGGCCGCTAATTGCGTCGCCATTTCTTCTTTAGCCAGCCCTTCATAGGGGCCAGCTGCGATATTGATCACCCGGAGGCCTGGTGCCACTGTTACGATCTCGCCTTCGCTAGGCCTTATGGCGCGGGTGAATATATCCACGTCAACCCCGCGTTGAGCGAGATTCATCGCGGTATTGAGGATATAAACATTCATCCCCCCGGCATCTCCAATTCCTGGTTGTAGCAGGGGGGAGGTGTGCATAGAAATCATGGCGACGCGCATGACCGTCAAGTGTAGTATCTGTTGACCGCGTTGGGCTTATGGTTTTATATGAAGATTTGGAAGGGAAATAAAATCTGGCGCGTATATGAGGAAAGCGTCATGTTTTATTGTAGAGTGGGGAAAGCAATTATTTCACGACACGGTCACCCGTGCCCCACGAAAGAAGAGGACACTTTCTATGTCTGCTCTCGAAAGCAAGGCCTGGCTGCAGTATTACGGAGACTGGACCCCCCACACTCTGGACTACGAAAACTCGACGCTCGTCGATGTCTATGACAACAGCATTGCTGTTAACGCTGATAAAAATGCGACCAATTTTTTTGGTCGCCGCGAAACTTATGGCGATTTGGATAAACAGGTGCGCTCCGCTGCCGCCGGGCTGCGAGCCCTAGGCGTGCGCGCCGGAGACCGCGTTGCTATCGCACTACCAAACTGCCCGCAACACGTAGCCGCCTATTTTGCGGTTTTAAAACTAGGCGCCACGGTCGTTGAGCATAATCCGTTGTATACTGCGCGCGAACTAGAGCAGCCCTTTAAAAACCACGGCGCTCGAGTCGCAATCGTGTGGGATAAGGTGTGTTCAACCCTGGAGAAGTTGCGCCGTACGACCCCGCTGGAGACTATTGTCTCTGTCAATATGATCCACGCGATGCCTACGCTGCAGCGCTATGCTCTCAAACTCCCCATTCCAGCGATCATTAAAAAGCGCGATCAACTCCATGCCTATGCCCCTAATACCATTCCTTGGAGTGTGCTCACTGGCACTGCGCTCGGCGGCAATGGCGAGGATGTCTTCGATAACGTAGAGGTTACTAAGGAATCAGTAGCTGTGATCCTTTATACCTCTGGCACCACCGGGGCCCCGAAGGGCGCGCAGCTGACCCACGGCAATCTCTTTGCCAACCTTTTACAAGGTAAAGCATGGGTACCAGGCCTAGGCGATCAAGAAGAGCGTCTCCTCGCTGCACTGCCCTTCTTCCATGCTTATGGGCTCACCGTTATCTTGAACCTCTCCGTTTATGTTGGTGGTGAGCTCCTCCTTTTACCTGCACCGCAAATACCGCTGGTGATGCAGATGATTAAGAAGGTTAAGCCCACGTGGGTTCCGGGTGTACCGACCTTGTATCAGAAAATTGCCGAAGCGGCGGAGGCCGAGGGAATCTCCATTTCGGGAGTGCGCAATTCCTTCTCGGGCGCATCCTCCCTGCCGGTGAGTACCGTGGAACAGTGGGAGAAGCTCACTGGTGGTTTGCTCGTTGAGGGGTACGGTCTCACCGAGACCTCACCTGTTTTGGTAGGTAACCCAATGAATCCGAATCGTCGCCCTGGCTATGTTGGGATTCCCATGCCGGATACCGAAGTTCGCATCGCGAACCCCGATAACCTCGACGAAACGATGCCCGATGGTACCGAAGGTGAAGTCCTGGCCCGCGGCCCTCAGGTTTTCGCTGGCTACTTAAATAACGAAGAAGCCACCGCTGAAAGCTTCCATAAAGATTGGTATCGCACCGGTGACGTGGGAATTATGGAAGAAGACGGCTTTATTCGTCTGGTGGCTCGTATCAAGGAAGTTATTATTACGGGCGGTTTTAATGTCTACCCCGCGGAGGTTGAAGAGGCCTTGGCGGAGCACCCCGACGTCACGGATTGCGCCGTTGTGGGGCTACCGCGTGACGACGGCTCCGAATCAGTTGTTGCCGCCATCACCCTCGCCCCCGGCGCCATCTTGGATCCGGAGGGGTTGAAATCCTTCTGCCGCGAGCGCCTCACCCGCTATAAGGTGCCCCGCTCCTTCTACCACTTTGAGGAACTTGCCCGCGACCCGCTCGGCAAAATCAGGCGCCGCGAGGTGCGCGATGCACTCCTCGAGCGCAATAGCTAAATCCCCACCCAAATCGGCTCGGGCTCGAGAATGACCCCAAAGGTCTCCTCGACCCCAGCCTGAATATCGCGGGCGAGGGCCACAATATCAGCGGCCTTCGCATCACCGCGATTAGTTAAGGCCAAAGTATGTTTATCCGATAACCGTGCCGGGCCTGTACCTGGATATCCTTTAGAAAAGCCCGCTCGCTCAATAAGCCACGCCGCAGAAAGTTTATAATGTGTGTCCCCGTGGGGAAAGCACGGCATTGCCTGAGCTTCATCCCCTAAAACCTGGCGTACTACGCGTAGTTGCTGCTCGTCGACAATGGGGTTGGTGAAAAAAGAACCCGCTGACCAGGTATCAAAATCCTTTTCGTTGTAAACCATCCCTTTGCGCGCGCGCAAGGTCAGCACCGCAGAACGCACCAGGTGAGCTGGGCGGCGCGGCTCCTCCTCGCTTTCCTCGATCCCCAATTGGCGAGCCAATTCCCCAAAGCGCACCGGCGCGGAAAGACCATCGGTACGCAGCTGCACAGTAATGGCTAAAACAACGGCTCGGGATGTGAACTTCAAATTAGAATAGCGATAGCTCAGCTCTAAGCTTTCTGCGCTCACCCACTCCCTAATGCCTGTTATACGGTCATAGAGCTCTACCCCGCTCAGGATATCGGCGATTTCTACCCCGTAGGCTCCCACATTTTGCACCGGAGTGGCGCCGGTAGAACCAGGGACTCCGGAGAGACACTCCAGACCACCCAAGCCGGCGGCGATACTCTTGGCCACCACGTCATCGAAGCAGGCGCCGGCCTCAGCATAGAGCTGACCGGTCTCTTTATCGATCCGAACCGTATCACTTTCTACTACCACGGCCACGATTGGTAATTCTCCATCGGCGACGACCAGATTGCTACCGCCGCCAACGATGAGGAAGGGAATGTGGTGGGCGTCGAGAAGCGATACCACGGCCACCACTGAGTCAGAAGTTTGGCAACTGATAGTAGCGCGGGGGCGACCCCCTATATGCAAGGTGGTGAGATCCGCGAAGCTGCGCTGATCAAGCGCAACGCCATCGATGCGGGATAGAGATTCGAGGGTGTCAGAAGGCATACTCACCCTTTAAAGGGTAGTCTTATTGCCATGACAACGCGTAGTGAAAACACTGTAACTATCAATCACGGCGCCGAGAAGGTTCACAAAGCCTATACCAACGCCGATTACTGGGCTCATATTGCAGCCCACCTCTCCCCCGAAGCTGGCGAGGTCCACGAATTCCGTGCCACCGAGTCTGGCGCCGAAATCACCCTCTACGAGGTGCTACCTCTAGAGATTCTCCCTGAGGCCGTGCGTGCGATGATTTCTCAGGCACTCAAGGTTAAGCGTGTGGTCACTGTTGGTGCCCTCAATGCCGCCAACTCTCACCTCGATTACACTGCCGACGTTAAGGGGACGCCGGTAGACTTCCGCGGCACCATTAACCTCAGTGGCGAGGGCGAGATCACCACGCTGAGCTACGCCAATGAAGTGGATGTGAATATTCCTTTTATGGGACCTGCTATTGAACCTAAAGTCGCTGAGGCACTCGCGGAACTTTTCAATAACGAGGCTAAGCTGACCGAGGAATGGATTTCAGCTCATCTTTAAAATCTTTGTAAGTCATGGCATATCACGGGCATAATAAGCGCGCTGATTTCACGACTTCCAAGCCCATCGGCGTTATTACGCGCGGCACCACCGGATTCAACCGGCTGCGCAAATCCGACCGATGGGCTTTTCATCAGCCCGCTATTCGCGCTGCATGCCATCTGACCGATTCCCCCTTAGCTATCGATATTGGGTATGGGGCCAGCCATACGACCACCTGCGAGTGGGCCCGCTGGCTGCGCACAGTTAATCCCGCAATGCGAGTCATTGGGCTAGAAATCGACCCGGCGCGTGTATTACCCCCACGCGATGGCGTGCAATTCGAACAGGGCGGATTTGAATTAGCCGGGCACCGCCCGCAGCTAGCGCGCGCTTTTAATGTGTTGCGGCAATATGATGTGAATCAGGTCCATGCAGCTTGGGATACGGTACTCAGTCGGATCGATCCTCAGGGTTATTTTATCGAGGGTACCTGCGATGAGATAGGCAGATTGGCAACATGGGTGCTGCTCTCGCCACAGGGGCCCCAATCGTTGACTCTAGCGTGGAACCCATGGAGTTTAGATACCCCCTCGGGTATCGCTGAGCGCCTGCCTAAGGTTTTAATCCACCGCAATACCCCTGGCAATAAGATCCATTCACTGCTTAGCGCAGCGGATCGAGCGTGGGATCTAGCGAGTGGTTTCGCCCCCTTCGGGCCTCGAGTGCGTTGGTTTGAAGCTTCCAAGATTTTGCGCTCAGAGAACCCAGAGTTTCAGGTGCCTCGGCCTCGGATGCGCCGGGATAATATCTTATCGGTGCCGTGGCATGTGGTTGAGTAGTGATGGGGTGGAAAATCTTAGGCTTTTCGACCACACTAGTATCTTATGAATAAGGGAAAGCTCGTCACGAGTATTGTCGTCGGAATCCTCGCACTCATTGTGGTGACCTTGGTGGTTGCTGAGGGTGGGATGCGTTGGTTTATCAAAGATCAATTGACGTCTTCCTTCGGCACCGCCAAGGAAGAGACCACCGTGGAACTAGGCTCCTCCCCTCTGCTCCTGGGTTTGGTGCGCGGCGGCATTCCCTATTTGGCAGTCTCTGCCCCCGATACCATCAGTATTAGTAGGATCTCAGGCGCAGCACCGGTCATTACTGGACAGCCCCGCATTAATCTTGAGATAACCGATATGCCGCTGAGCCAAGATCCCGATGCCACTATTGGGGCGCTTAAGATGCATACGGTTCTCAGCGATGATTTCGTCTTAGCGCAGATTCAAAAGGGTATGGCGGAGAACCAGCCGGAAGCTCCGGCAGATAGTGATGATATCGCGGCGCTAGCGCAGGAGTTCCTGCAGCAGATCATCACAGTGACGGGTTTTTCCTCCAATGCCACCGATAACACCTTTGATGTGCAGTTCACAGGCGGTGCTGCGGTGCTGACGTTTACACCGGTCGTTGTTGCAGGTAATTTAACCTTTGAGGCGACAAATGCACAATTATTGGGATTTGATCTCCCCGAAAACCTCACGAATGCCATTACCGAGGCCCTTGATCAAGGTATTGCTCAGGTGGCTGGTCCTCGGATGAAAGTGACCGAGGCTGTGATTACTCCCGAAGGATTGTCCCTTCGCCTCGCCGGTACAGACGTTCCCTTGAAGGATTTACAAGAGCAGGTACCAGCTTAAAGACACCAGCTCAGACATCCCCTCGCTATAATCGAGGGGATTTTTTCCTACTTAGTTCTTGTGCCCAACAGTGTTCCACTGCCGTCACATCCACGGGTGTCACTGCTGAGCACGGGATTTAAGCGAGTTGAGGGCGAGCCCTCGCCATCCCGCTTGGGCCTGCGCGACTGTGGGGCCTTCTTAAGAAGGGGCTGCAGACGATGTATCTAACCAGATCATCGCTTGCTCTGGCGATTGAGGGCCCATACTGATGGTGGGCAGATACTCGCTAAAGAGCTCATCGGTGAGCGCGTGTGATTGGGTGGTTCCAGATACCAAAGCATCAATTCCTGCTTGCTTGGCGTGATGTGCCATTGCTTTAAGATCCGCTGGATTAAGTAGTTCTGCTTCCACCATATACGCGATGGTGGTGGGGTGGGAGGCTGCTTCGCGGATCATAATCGCTTCCGTGAGGAAAGCATTGGGGTTTCTATGAACCAATCCCGGATCGGCTACCACTATAACGAGACGTGCACCAAGACTTACCGCCAGTCGGGCTTCGGCTGCCTTGACCAGCATATGGTGCTTGCCGCTGGGATAGGCAATAAGCGCGGCACTATCTGACCAAGAACTGTCGATCAATCCAGCGGGGGTGCAGATGGGCTCGCCGCTCGCGGGGATATCCGCAGCTACTATAAGCGGATCAAGATAGGTGGTATAGCGCTTCATCTACCAGTTGCCGGAAATAATATTTTTTATCTGCGGACGTACGTCAAACCAGTACAGGCCCGTCATCACAATACCGATCCACGAGAGGAAAGGCAGGCTCAGGGCCACCGCAAAACTGGAACCACCGAGGATAGCCGCCCAGATCATTTTGGGCTTGCGATCGGCGGCGGTAAAAGCGTCGTCACGCGTAAAGAGCACTTCGACCGCACCAATGAGTGCGCACAGCGCTAAAACCCAGTACACACCCGTAATGGCATAGGAAAGAAATAGTGAAATATATAGCACGCGAGCGCCCTCATTCTTGGCAAAAGAGACAGTCTATCCAAGCCCCAGCGTAGTGGATTCCACGGCCAAAGACCAAGCTCCTAGAAGAGTAGATAAGAAACTGTATAGATGGCGAGGCCCGCAAGAGCACCCACTAAGGTGCCATTGAGGCGGATATATTGCAGATCTTTACCCACCATCAATTCAATCTTTTCGCTCGCCTCGTCAGCATCCCAGCGCTCAATCGTTTCGGAGATGATACCGGTAACCTCGGTGGCATAATTATCGGCAAAGAATTCAGCAATAGACTCAAAACGGCGCTCCACACTGTCGCGGAGGGCCTCATCCGTAGCCAAGCGTTGCCCCCATGTCTGTGCAAGTTCTTCTAATTTCTGACGCAGCAAGGAGTCGGGATTAGAACACGCGGTGATGATCCCTTCGCGGGTATGCTGCCACATCAGCTGCGGGGCATTGTGAATCGGGGTGGAGGACAGGAACTGTTGCTTTAATTCTTCTACTTTCGCAATCAACGTGGGATCTGATTGCAGATCGCTAGCGAAGCGCTCAATAAAATCGCGGATCCCTTGGCGAGCCTCATGATCTTTATCTGCATTGACCGTCCCTGTCCATGTGATGAGCTCGCGGTATACCTTTTCGGCCACGAGATCCCCCACCAGCTCATTGACAAATCGCGGTGCCCATGAGGGGGCGCGTTCGTCTAGGAGTCGCGCGATCAGAGCTTCGCTCCCTAACGCCTTACGATGCAGCCAAGCCACCAATTGATCGACCAGGGGTTCACTGCGCCCTTCGTGGTGCAGTTGGCTGAGCACCCGGCCCAGAGGTGGTGCCCACTGCGGTTCGGCGAGCCGGTCGATGAGAGAGTTCTTGATCACCGACTCGGCATCACCTGGATCGAGCGCTGAGATTGCCTTGACAAGAAATTCCGAGATTTTAACTGAAACAGTGCGAGCATTTTTCTCCACACTCAGCCAACGCGCCAATTGCAGGGGCAGCTGCAAAGCCGCGACTTTCTCCGTAATCAGCGCGGCGTTGAGGAAATTATCGCCTATGAATTCACTTAAGGAACGCCCCACCTGGTCCTTCTTGCGACGAATAATGGCGGTGTGCGGGATCTTGAGCCCCAAGGGATAACGAAATAAGGCAGTGACAGCGAACCAGTCCGCTAAACCGCCAACCATTCCAGCCTCGGCGGCAGCGCGCACGAAGCCAACCCAGACGGTGCCTGGGTTGATAGCGGTGTCATACCATTGGCAGGCTAGGTAGATCAGCCCCGCGAGAATGAGTAAGCCTGTGGCTAGAGCTTTATGGCGACGTAAGTCGATGCGCCGTGTGGCCTCAGCTTCCATGCTGAAGGCCGGAACCCCGGAGAAGCTCATATCATCCCTTTGATTTTCTTGAGAGCTGTGATTGATTTCTTATAATAGCTGCCTGGCTAGGTCGAGAAAACTGATCACAGTCAGCAGGGTTATCAGGCTCGCTAGGATAGCGATAATGATCATGGGTTTATTCATATCGTGGTTGTCCTTTGCTGAAATGCCACGGGAGCCCACTGACAAACCGAAGTGGTTCGCCGGTGAGCTCCCGTAGTGGAGGTGCCCCTAGCAATAACTGCTAGGCGTGCTAGGCTACTCGCCCAGTCTCTTGACGATACTGCCGATTGAAGCGACGCCCGTGGTAGATCAAGCCGAAGCCGATAACCATCATGCTAACGGCCAAGATGGCACCGATCAGCATAAAGAAAGAAGCATTGTCCTGGGTGCCGTAAATCTTCGTCGCAAAACCGAAGATTAAGGTTCCAAAACCTGCCACCGAGGCGAGGACGAATCCCATACCGACCCAGGTGCTGGTACGCAGCAATGCCGAGTGGGGTGCGGCATAGCTAACTGGCTCGTAACCCTCGATATAATGCATGCGGCTAGATTCTTCGCCATTGAATACAGGGTACTCAGTGGTGTTATTCGCAGCGGACATAATCTGCCTTTCTCTCACGTTCGTCTTCGATCGCCCCACAGCAGGGTGTTATTCTCCAAGCTTAGCAAGCACGCGAGGAGGTTGACCACTACTGCGGGGGTAGGGATCTTTAGGCTTCTTTATTACTAAAGAAGGCGCGAGCGCGTTCTTTGTTAATAGCGGCTACGGCAGTCAGTGGGATTCCTGCTGGGCAGACATCCGCGCATTCTCCGTAGAGCGAGCAGTGGCCGAAGTTGGTTTCTAGCTCATCGACCATCTTGCGGGCACGACGACCGCGCTCTTCCTTGCCCATCGGCATCAGGGCCAGGTGTACCAGCTTGGCGCCGGTGAACAGGTGCGCTGCACCGTTCGGGCAGGCTGCTACGCAGGCACCGCAACCAATGCAGGCAGCATGGTCGAGGGCGAGCTCTGCCGTCTGGTGGTTCATGTGGAGGGTATCAGCGTCAGGGGCCGTACCGGAGTTTACCGAGACGTAGCCGCCCTCTTGCATAACGCGATCCAGGGCGGAGCGATCGACGATCATATCCTTGACCACAGGGAAAGCAGCGGAGCGGAATGGTTCAATCTTCAAAGTGGTGCCATCGGCGACATTGATCAGACGCTGTTGGCATGCGGGTTTATTTTGCTCCAAGCCATGAGGGCGACCATTGACCAGGAGGCCGCAGGTACCACAGATACCTTCGCGACAGTCGGAAGCGAACATGAAGGGCTCTTCACCGCGTTCGATTCGCTCAGAGTTCACGTGGTCGAGCAGCTCCAGGATCGACATCTGCGCAACTGCGTCTTCAACAGTGACAGACTCGAAGTGCCCCTCCGCGGTCGGTCCGGCTTGGCGCCAGATTTCTAGATGCAGTTTCATTACTTGTAATTCCTTGTCATCAGAGGGATCGCTTCGAATTCGAGTGGTTCAGCGTGGCGGATGAATTCACCTTCGTGTTCACCCGGAGCCCATGCCGAAACGAAGCACCAATTCTCATCGTCGCGCTCAGCTTCACCCTCAGGCGAGAGGTGATCGTCACGGAAGTGAGCACCGCAGGACTCATCGCGGTCGAGAGCATCGACGCACATAAGTTCACCGAGATCGATATAGTCGGCGACGCGGGCTGCATATTCCAGCACCTGGTTGAGTTCATCAGCGCGACCGGTGACGTGCATATTGGCCCAGAATTCGCGACGCAGTGCGCGGATATCTTCGATGCCCTTCTTGAGACCATCGATTTCACGTGCCACACCGCAATAGCGGTAGAGAATAGCACCGAGCTTGCGGTGATAATACTCAGGGCCGTGAGGATCGTTACCCTTAATATTCATGAGGCGATGGATACGGTCAGCGGCTCGCTGAACAGCAGCTTGAGCCTCTGGGGCATCTGCTGGAAGTCGCTCTTCACCGAGGTGATGGGCGAGGAAATTCGGAACAGTAAACGGAAGGGTGAACCACCCGTCAACGGAAGCCGAGAGTAGAGAGTTTGCACCCAAACGGTTAGCGCCGTGATAGGTCCACGAGCACTCGCCAGCGGCGAAGAGACCCTCGATGGAGGTCATTTCGTTGTAATCGGTCCACAAACCGCCCATGGTGAAGTGGCAGGTTGGAGCGATACGCATAGGTGAGGTGAAGGGATCTTCACCAATGGTCTCTTCGTACATTTGGAAGAGGTTGGAGTAGCGCTCGCGCACTGTATCGGCCCCGAGACGCTCAATCGCATCGCGGAAGTCGAGGTAGGCGGAGTTATGCAGCGGTCCAACACCCAGGCCCTTATTGATCTGCTGCGAAATAGCACGGGAAGCCACGTCGCGGGGAACCAGGTTGCCGAAGGCAGGGTAGCGACGCTCGAGGAAGTAATCTCGCTCGTCCTCTGGGATGGTATTAGGATCGCGATCATCTTTTTCTACCAAAGGTGACCACACGCGGCCATCGTTACGCAAGGACTCCGACATCAGAATGGTCTTGGACTGCCATTCCGAGTTAACGGGCAAACCAGTGGGGTGGAACTGAATGAACGATGGCGATGCGAGATAGGCACCGGCCTCGTAGGCGCGCATGATGGCACCAGCATTCGAGTTAATGGCCAGGGTAGACATATGGTAAACGTTGCCGTAGCCACCAGTGGCAAGAATAACTGCGTGACCGGTATAAGGAACCAGATCGCCGGTGAGGATATTGCGCATCACCAAGCCTTCGCAGCGCTTCTGGCCGTCTTTTTCAGTAACGATCAGATCGACCATCTCGTTGTGAGTGAAGATCTCCACCGATCCGAGATGAATCTGGCGCTGCAAGGAAGAAGCGGTGGACAGCTGCAGCTGCTGACCTGTTTGTCCACGGGTGTAGTAAGTACGGGAGACCTGCACACCACCGAAGGAGCGGGTGGCGAGGGCGCCGCCGTATTCGCGAGCGAAGGGGGCACCAATAGCATTCATATGGTCGATCACGCGGACGGACTCATATGCTAGGCGCCAACAGTCGGACTCACGACACCGGTAGTCACCACCCTTGACGGTATCTTTAACGTGGCGGTAAGCGCCGTCGTTATCGACCTTCTTACCGCGAGCGGAGTTCACACCACCCTGCGCAGCAATCGAGTGCGCACGGCGAGGGGCGTCATGGTAGGTGAAGACCTGCACCTCGTAGCCGAGCTCACCGAGAGCTGCGGCTGCGGCACCGCCAGAGAGTCCGGTACCAACGACGAGGATACGGAATTTACGACGGTTCAGTGGCGAGACCAGCTCCATATGGTCCTTGTGGTACTGCCACATCTCACGGGTGGAAACCCCTTTAGGCTCGTGAGATTCCAAAATGGTACCAGGGCGAACGCCTGGCACGATGGATTCGGGGTGACGGAACTCCGGGCGAGTTACGGTTTCAGAGTTAATGCTCATATGATTTACCTTTTCGTCCTTCTTAGTTCGCGCCGATGAGGCCCAAAGCAATGGATAGCGGAATGGAAATATTACCCACCATCACAGCTGCGGGAACGATATACGACAGGGCCAAGACCACAGCGCGAGTGCGCTTGCCAGTAACACCCAGATCGGAAATTGCCAGCCAAATGCCGTGGCTTAGGTGCAGGAATAGGGTCACCATAGCAATAACGTAGAAAATCGTTACTGGCCAGCGCGAGAAGCTTGCAACCATATTGGCGTAGATCTCACCATGGACGAATACGTCACTACTTGCAGGCTCTACACCAGCGGTGAGGTCAAGGATATGGAAGACAATGAACGCCAAGAGCACGATGCCGGTCACCAGCATGGTGCGGGTGGTGAAGGAGTTCATGCCGCCCATGAGGTTGGTGCGGCGGAATTTGCCGCGGGACTGATTCGAGCGCCTGGTGAGTTCGAAAGCGCCGTAGACATGCAGAATCAGAGCGAGTAGCAAGACACCGCGGAAGATCCACACGAACCAGCCGTGAGGAACCAGCGGATAGAGAATTTCTTTTTGTAGCCAATGCCCGTAAACATCGATGGGGTGGCTTCCGTCTTCGTAGAAAGGCAGGAAGATCTTAAGGTTTCCCACCATGTGGAAAACAACGAAACCTGCGAAAATAAGGCCGGTAATGGCCATAGTTAGTTTTAGCGCCCAGGTTGGGAACTTTGGCCGCTCACGCAGCGGCTTTTCGGTAATTTTACCGTGCGCGAGTGCATCACGGTCAACATTATTAATAGTCATGGCACCTCCAGTGTCACCTCCACTTTATTAGGCGTGACCACAGTTTTACCACTCGCACAGCGTGGAGGTGATTCACCTCACATAGCTAAAAATAGCCTCTCACCTGCAAATTAGGATAGCCTGACCTGTCGCTCACTTCGGGTAGAGCCCCTCGAGCTGGCTTTATAAGAAAGCCACACCCTTAAAATGCTCTTATTGAAAAGCGGTGCATACTGCTTCGACCGATAGATGTCCACCCGTTTGGATTCAATCAAAGGACGGATCTTTTTGTAAGCGTCAAAATGACATTGCGTCACTCAGGCACCAAAGCCCTGTTCGAGTACACATAAAGGGGCGCAATCCTGTGAGATCGCGCCCCTTTATCTAAGAGAACCTTTAAAGGTTAATCATGTGACCCATAGTTCCCTCACAGGCTTCTTTCATCGCCTCCGAAAGGGTGGGGTGCGTATGCACATTGCGCCCGATTTCTTCCGCCGTAAGGTCGAAGCGCTGAGCTAAGGTCAGCTCCGGCAACAGCTCCGAGACATTAGCGCCAACCATATGCGCTCCAAGGAGTTCACCGAATTCACCATCGGCGATGACCTT
Source organism: Corynebacterium sp. ES2775-CONJ (assembly GCF_024814515.1). NCBI lineage: Bacteria > Bacillati > Actinomycetota > Actinomycetes > Mycobacteriales > Corynebacteriaceae > Corynebacterium > Corynebacterium sp. ES2775-CONJ. The sequence goes on from NZ_JANUXT010000002.1 coordinate 383,754, forward strand.
AACGAAACCAGCCGATTCCGCCAGACCTTGGGCCTTACCATTGGCACTAAAGGGGAAGGTTGCTACCTTGATCTCCCGGTCAGAGAATTTCTCCTTCGCCTGCTCTTCGGTATAACCGAATGAGGCGACCTGGGGGTTGCAGAATGTTGCCCGTGGCATCATCATATAATCACCCAGCTCTTGGGTTGGAGCCCCTGCAATGGTTTCAGCTGCCACCACACCTTGTGCTTCAGCAACGTGAGCCAATTGTAATTTCGCGGTCACATCGCCAATGGCATAAATACCCTTAATATTCGTACGCATGCGCTCGTCAACGGCAATAGCACCACGATCGGTTAATTTCACGCCAGTCTTCTCTAAACCGAAGCCTTCGGTGCGCGGGGCGAAACCAATAGAGACCATGCATCGATCGGCTTTAATGGTATCGGAGGAAGAACCATCTTTAGATTCCACGGACACTTCTACGCCATGGTCCCCGCCGAGATCTTTGATCGCGGTGGTCTTATGTCCGGTAAGGAGCTTGACACCTAGCTTCTTATATTGCTTGGCAATCTCCTTAGACACGTCCTGATCCTCATTAGGCAGAACGCGGTCCATAAATTCCACGATGGTGACATCGACACCATAGTTGGCCAGTACATAAGCGAATTCCATGCCGATAGCACCGGCACCCACAATCACAATGGACTTGAGCTGATCGGCACTTAAGATCTGTTCTTCATAAGAGACAATATTTCCGCCTAGTTCCACCCCAGGCAAGGAACGGACCACGGAGCCCGTGGCTATAATACAGTCATCGAATGTGAGGGTTTCGCCCGCTGCTTTACCCTCAGTAATACGGATGGTTGTGGCATCTTCAAAAGAGCCCAAGCCGTCGATCTCGTCGATCTTGTTCTTCTTCATGAGATAATGCACGCCCTTGACAATGCCTGCAGAAACCTTGCGGGAGCGCGCGTGAGCCACTTGGAAATCAAAGCTAACGTCACCTTCGATACCAAAGGTTTTCTTCTCATGATTGAAGATATGGGCCACTTCAGCATTCTTTAGCAGCGCTTTGGATGGAATACAGCCAACATTGAGGCAGACCCCGCCCCAATACTGCTTCTCCACCACAGCGACTTTCTTGCCGAGCTGAGCTGCGCGGATGGCGGCCACATAGCCACCAGGGCCAGCGCCGAGAACTACTACGTCATAATGTTTAGTCACGCCCACAAGGATACGGAAAATTCCGCTGAATGTCGCCTTTTATGCGGGGAAAATGTTTGACCTCCTCACCTAAAGGGGGTAAAGGCTTTCGAGCGAGACTGGATCTTTGAGGCGCCTAAAGCCTACTAGGGATTAGATGAGACCCAAGATGAGCGCTAGTTCACTCGATGCGGAGGAACCGAAGTGAAGGACGGCTCCGAGGGCGGCGTTGATCTGGACGATAATTTGCTCAATAACATTAATGGGCATGGTGTTCCTTGCCTACTCGAGGGATCATATATTTAAAAAACAATAGCCGATGAGGGCTCACAGTTCTCAACTAGTACCAGCGCTCAAGCGGCCTTCAGCGTTACATCAACAGCTTTGCCCGCGCCTATATAAGCACTTATAAGTGCTTATAAATGCTTATATCAAGGTATCAGCGCTTATACCTATACCTGCTATCGCCCATCTACACATGTTATTCACTCGAGTATCATAAGCAACTCTAGTAACATTACTGGTGATACTGTTGAGCACTGATGGCGCAACCATTAGCGCAGAAATATCGTCTATTCGCCACGTCTCAGCTAACGTTTGAAGCGCTGACAACGATGATATGAGAAGTAAGCACAAATACGCTCCCAAAGGATCACTATGAAGTACACGTACCGACGTCTTAGCGCAACACTTTTCGCCCTCGGACTCTTAGGCGCTAGTCCTGCCGTGGCCGGCACCATAACCCCAGCGCAGCTCGCCGCCAACGCGGCAACCTCGCAGATCACGGTGGGAACGAATACCAATGAGAACCCGCGCTGGCGGAGTGTCGTTGACGGCGATCGCGTGGTTGAGATGTGGGCAACCTCTCCAGCTATGGATAATCGCTCGATCCCGGTAGTCGTTATCAAAGCCAGTCAGCCCGCACGCCCCACCCTCTACCTACTCAATGGTGGCGACGGTGGAGAGGGACGCGCCAACTGGCTCATGCAAACGGATGCTATCGACTTCTACAAAGAAAAAGATATCAACGTCGTCATCCCCATGGCCGGACGCTTCTCTTATTATTCCGACTGGGTACAGGACGTTCCCCATCTCGGTGGCAAGCAGCGCTGGGAAACCTTCCTCACCAAAGAGCTGCCTGGCCCTATCGAGAACCTCTTAGGCGCAAATGGCAAACGCGCTATTGCCGGAATGTCGATGTCTGCAACATCTGCGCTTCTCTTAGCTGAACACAATCCGGGATTCTATGACGCTGTAGGCGCCTTCTCTGGCTGCTACGCGTCCTCGAAACCTGCACCCACTGGATTTATTGCACTGACTCTCCAACGTGGCCAAGCCACTATCGAGCAAATGTGGGGTCCATGGGGCAACCCCACCTGGATCTATAATGATGCCGTGATTAATGCTGAAGGATTACGCAATTCCGAGGTTTACGTTTCCAACGGATCCGGACTCGCCGGCGCCTGGGATATGCCCACTGGCCCACGTCTGATTGGCCAAGATCCCTTAATCCAGTCCGTCGGTGCCGCTACCACCATTATCGAAGGTGGCGTGATCGAGGCAGCCACCAATGCCTGCACCCACGATCTCAAATCTAAGATGGACAGCTTGAACATCCCCGCGGACTTCAATTTCCGCCCCACCGGCACCCACTCGTGGGGTTATTGGCAAGATGACCTGCGCAACTCTTGGGTAACCTTCGAGCGCGCCTTCAATTCTTAAAAGCTCGAACCGACCATTCGACCCCAGCCCCTGTAGTGAGAAGGGGGCTGGGGTCGAATTTTTCTATCCGTTTGATTGCCGCCCTCCGTCGCGTTGGGTAGCCTGACACTAGCTCTTTACTCGCTCGTCAGAAGGCCCATATCACCTATGAATTCTGTTTCTCCCGCTCACCCACTACCGAATATAAGCACCCAGGAGCTCGAACCTATCGACTCTCCCGAGGCTTTAAGCTGGGTAGCAACTCTGAATGGGCGGGCAGCGAAAGAGGTTGACAAAAAGCTCGCCCGTCGCATCTTAGAAGCCTATGACAATACTGATCGCATCGCATACGTCACCCGCCGCGGTGACTTCCTCTACAATTTCTGGCGCGATTCTCACCATCCCCGCGGCATTTGGCGACGCACCACGCTAGAGAGCTACCGCGACGCTCATACTCAATGGGAAATACTCATAGACGTCGATGCCCTGGCCCACGAGGATGGGGAAAACTGGGTATGGAAGGGCGTGGTCATACGCCGTGAAGCAGACGTGGCTTTAGTCAGCCTCTCTCGTGGCGGCGCCGATGCTGCTTGCGTGCGCGAATTTGATCTTTGCACGCAGAGTTTTGTAAAAAATGGCTTTGTCCTCGATGAGGCTCGCTCCTATCTCTCGTGGATCGACAGCGATAGCTTGCTGGTCAGCACTGATTTCGGACCGGGCTCGCTGACCATATCTGGCTACCCTCGACAGATTCGAGTGTGGCGCCGCGGAGAGGATATCAGCGCTGCCCAAGAACTGTACTCTGGAGAACAATCCGACCTGCTGGTGATGGGGTGGGCCGACCCAACGCCAGGATTTGAGCGGGTTTTTGTTCGCCGCCAAATCGATTTTTATACCTCTACAACCTTTGTCCACACCCCCTCTGGGCTGGAGCCCGTTCCGGTGCCGGGCGATGCCAGCATGAATGTGCGCGAAAATTTCCTCTTTGTGGTTCCCCGCACCGATTTCTGCACCATTCCCGCAGGCGGACTCGGGGTGATCGACTTCGAAGAATTCATGGCGGGTAACCGAGAATTCCATGTGCTTTTTAGCCCCGATGAGCACACGAGTCTGCAGAGCCTCCATTTCTCCCGCTACAAGGCCTATATCACCATCATGCGAGATGTCAGCAGCTCGATTATTGAGATTGATTTGCGCAGCTTTGCCCAGCGCACCTTAGATCTTCCGCAGCTGACAACCGCACGAATAATCTCAGCCGATGAATACGGCGATGAAGTATGGCTGAGCTGTTCCAGCTTTAGCCAACCCGACACCTTATACCGCCAAGGTGCCTCCCTTTTAGAAAAAATTGCCCAGGCCCCCACCTTCTTCGATGCCACGAAAATCGAGACCCGGCAACACTGGGCACGAAGCGCTGATGGTACTCAGATCCCCTACTTCATTGTTGGCGTCTTTGATCAACCGCAACCCAAGCCCACTCTGGTCTATGCCTATGGGGGCTTCGAAGTCTCCCTTACCCCAGCCTATAGCGGGGCACGGGGCATCGGCTGGCTGGAAGATGGCTATTACTTCGTGCAACCCAATTTACGCGGGGGCGGCGAATTTGGCCCTGGGTGGCATAACCAGGCAACAAAGGAGAACCGCTACAAAGTCTACGAAGATCATCAGGCAATCCTCGATGACCTCGTTGACCGCGGTTATAGCCGACCCGAGACCACATTCGTGCGCGGCGGTAGCAATGGAGGCCTATTAAGCGCGGTCGCGCTTACCCACTACCCCGAAAAAATCGGCGGTGCGGTCATACAGGTTCCACTGACCGATATGCTGCGCTATCACACCCTCCTTGCCGGTGCCTCCTGGATGGCAGAATATGGCGATCCTGATAATCCTGAGGAACGCCCCTATCTCCAGGCATACTCACCACTAGAGAACGTGGTTCCGAAATCCGACCAGATCTATCCCCCGGCGCTGGTAACAACCTCCACCCGCGACGACCGCGTCCACCCCGCCCATGCTCGTCTCTTCAGCCACGCCCTCATTCAGGCTGGCCAGGACCTTACCTATTACGAAAACACCGAAGGTGGTCACGCAGGTGCCGCCGATAATGCCCAATCGGCTTTTATGGAGGCACTTGTATACAGCTGGATGAAGAAGAGGCTGCGCGCGGTACGATAAATACTATGAAAATGCTCGTCACTGGCGGCGCCGGTTTTATTGGAAGCAACTATATCCGGCGCACGCTCTCGACTCACCCCCACTACGAGATCACCTGTCTCGATTCCTTCACCTACGCAGGCAACCCCGCTAACCTTGAGGGCCTAGATATCACCACCGTTATAGGAGATATCACCAATACTGAGCTTGTCGACGAGCTTGTTAAAACCCACGATATCGTGGTTCACTTTGCCGCCGAATCCCACAATGACAACTCTTTAGCCGATCCGTGGCCCTTTATTCACACCAATATTATTGGCACCTATACACTCCTAGAAGCCGTCCGCCGCCACCAGACCCGCTATCACCATATCTCCACCGACGAAGTCTTCGGCGACCTAGACCTGCACGACCCGGCGCGTTTTCACGAGCACACCGCTTATAGGCCATCCTCTCCTTATTCCGCGAGTAAAGCCTCAAGCGATCACCTGGTGCAGGCCTGGATCCGCAGCTTCGGCATAGCCGCGACCTTGTCCAATTGCTCCAATAATTACGGCCCCTATCAGCACATAGAGAAATTTATCCCCCGCCAGATCACCAATATTCTCATAGGCCAACCTGCGAAACTCTATGGTTCAGGCACTCAAGTGCGTGATTGGATCCACGTCGATGATCATAATGACGCCGTCAATATGATTATTGATCGTGGCACGATCGGAGAAAGCTACGTTATTGGCGCCGATAACGACCACGTGAATAATAAGCAGGTCATTGAACTGATCTGCGAACTCATGGGTACGGGCAGTTATGAGCATGTCGCCGACCGCCCGGGGCATGATATGCGCTACGCGATTGATTCCACCAAATTGCGCTCCGAACTAGGCTGGGCACCACGCTTTACCGATACCGACACCGGCATGCGCGCAGGCCTGTTGGACACTATTGACTGGTACACCACCCACCGCAGTTGGTGGGAAGGAGATAAAGAGCGTGTCGAGGCCACCTATGCGCGCAAAGGACACTCATGAATATCACCCTCACGCCTATTAAAGATCTAGCCATCATCCACCTCGACCTCCACGGTGATAACCGTGGCTGGTTCAAGGAGAATTGGCAGCGCGAAAAATTTCAGAACCTCGATCTCGCACCGCTGGCTTTAAAATATTTCCGACCCGTCCAACACAATATCTCCTTTAACCAGCGCCCGGGAGTGACCCGCGGCATGCACGCCGAACCGTGGAATAAGCTCATCTCCCTCGCCGCCGGTGAGGTCGAGGGGGCGTGGATCGACCTGCGCGCCGATTCCCCTACCTTCAAAACCCAATTCCACTGCCGCCTAAGCCCCGGCGAAGCTGTCTTCGTACCGCGCGGAGTAGCCAATGGATTTCAGGCCCTCACGGCAACCAGCTATAGCTACCTCGTTGATGCCCACTGGTCTCCCACGGCCCACTACAGTTTTACCAACCTCGACGAAATTTCTTGGCCTCTTCCTGTTACCGAAATCTCCGAAAAAGATCGCCACCACCCACCGCTAGATGAGGCGCTACCGGTACCGAATAAGAAGGTTCTTGTCACTGGCGCTGACGGCCAGGTAGCCACGGCCCTGCGTCGTATCCTCCCCGATGCGCACTACCTCACGCGGGCAGAATTCGATATTGAGAGGCCGGCTGCTTCTGGCATCGACTTCACCAAATATTCCACGATTATTAATACGGCTGCCTATACTAACGTTGACGCTTGCGAAACCGACCGCAGAAAAGCGTGGTCTACTAACGCACAGGCAGTGGGGGCACTAGCTGATATTACCCGTGACTATGACCTGTGCCTGGTTCATATTTCCTCTGATTATGTCTTCGACGGCGACACAGCGCATCCTTATACCGAGATGGATATTCCGTCGCCGCTTAATGTCTACGGTCACAGCAAAGCGGCTGGGGATATCGCTGCGGCCCGAAACCCCAAGCACTATATTATCCGCACGTCTTGGGTAGTTGGCGACGGCAAAAATTTCATGACCACCATGGCCACCCTTGCTCGCACAGGGATTAATCCACAGGTTGTGGGCGACCAATTTGGGCGCTTAACATTTGCCAATGAAATCGCTTCGGGTATCGTGCACCTCCTTCATACTCAGGCTCCCTATGGCACCTATAACCTCAGCAATTCCGGGCCGGTGGTGAGCTGGTACGAGATTGCTCAACGAGTATTTTCTCGCTCCGGTCACGATCCCTCACGGGTGAGCCGCTGTACCAGCGCTGAATATCAGGCGGTGGCTCCGAGGCCACAGTATTCTGTATTAGATCTAGCGAAGATTGAGGCCACGGGCTTTTATCCACGCGATTGGCAACTCGCATTCGAGGAGATGATCTAAATGAAGGGCATCATTCTTGCCGGCGGCTCAGGTACCCGCCTCTACCCCATTACCCAAGGCATTTCGAAACAATTGATGCCCATCTATAACAAGCCTATGATCTACTACCCACTCTCAACACTGATGAGTTCGGGCATGAAAGAGATCCTCGTTATTACGACTCCTTTCGATATCGAGCACTTTCGTCGCCTCTTAGGCGACGGCAGCCACCTCGGAATCAGCATTAGCTATGCTATCCAGGATCAACCGCGGGGGCTCGCGGATGCTTTTCGCATTGGCGCTGACTTTATCGGAAACGATGATGTTGCATTAGTGCTCGGTGATAATATTTTCCACGGCTCCCAGCTGACTGAGCGCCTCTCAAGCATCAGCTCAGTTAATGGCGGAATAGTCTTCGCCTATGAGGTCAGAGATCCCCAGCGCTATGGAGTGGTGACCTTTGATGATCAAGGGCGCGCCACCTCCATTGAGGAGAAACCCGCCGCGCCGCAGTCGAATTTCGCAGTGGTAGGTCTCTACTATTACGACAACCGGGTGGTGGAGATTGCGCAGTCCATCACCCCTTCGCAGCGCGGCGAATTAGAAATTACCGCGATTAACCAGGCCTATTTACAGGCTGGTCATCTTAACGTGGTCAAATTGGCTCGAGGTGACGTATGGCTCGATACTGGCACCTTCGATTCCCTGAGCGAAGCTAGCTCCTATGTTGAGGTTTTGGAAAAACGCACAGGGATTGTCATCGGATCCCCCGAAGCCACTGCTTACCATCAGGGCTTCATTAGTGCCGAGGAATTAAAGCATCTAGCGCAGCGTCGATACGCGAAATCAGGTTATGGCGCCCTCCTGCTTAATACGTTGAAATAACAGACGCTGATAAACTTGGACAAACCCTAACAGAGAAAGATTCATCCATGGCAACACCTATTCATCCGCCCGCGAAGCAATCGGCTTTCGCCAGCGTATCTCCGGCGATCTGGGCGCTTGTTATTACCCTCATCGCCGTCGCCGGTCTCGCCGGCTATGCCTTAGGCTATAACAAAGGTAGTAGCGAACCTGCCATAGCTCCAGCTGAGACGATCAGCACCACAGCTGCGGCCCCGACGAGCGTCGACCCCAATCCCGCAACTGAGGCTGCTCCTGCTGGTGCTGAGGCTACTCCTGGCAGCCAGGCTATTGCCCCCAATACGGATAGTGCTACTATCGACGCCACCATGTACGGACCTGGGGCTGAAGTGAAACGCGCTGAGGATATCATGAATGTCCACCGCCGCAATCCAGCCGATCCCTTTGCTATTGGAGCCCTCGACGCACCCGTAGTCATCAGCGAATTCTCCGATCTTGAGTGCCCCTTCTGTGCGCGCCACGCTAATGAGACCCATCCTAAAATTATGCAGGAGTATGTGAATAAGGGATTGGTGCGTATTGAGTGGAATGACTTCCCTATTAATGGTGATCACTCGATCGCAGCCGCTAAAGCTGCTCGCGCTGCTGCGGCTCAGGGTAAATTCCATGAATTCTTAGCCGCCCTGTTCACTGCCTCGCAATCTGTCCCGGGTCACCCCCACAACACCATAGAGAATTTTATGGATTTCGCACGTCAAGCAGGAGTGCCCGATTTAGATAAATTCAAGCAAGAAGCGATGGACGCAACCTTCGACGAGGCTGTTGACCAGGCCCGCAGCTATGGGGCTTCTTTGGGAATCACGGGCACCCCAGGATTTGTTATTGGTGGGCAGTTCGTCAACGGCGCTCAACCATTTGAAATTTTCAAACAAGTTATCGACGCCGAGCTAGAAAAGGCTAAGAATTAAACGATCGTGATTGATTTTGGATTACTGGGCGCCTTCCTCGGAGGCGTCCTTGCCTTACTCAGCCCCTGTTCAGCACTTTTACTCCCAGCATTTTTCGCCTATGCATTTAGCGCGCCTGCACAGCTTTTAAGCCGCACAGGGGTATTTTTCCTCGGATTGCTGGCAGTTCTCGTCCCCTTAGGAGCGGGGGCCGGAACCCTCGGGAGCTTTCTGAACACCTACCGTCACGAGCTCATTGTCTACGGGGGCGTCCTCATTTGCATCATGGGAGTAATTAGCTTCTTTGGAGGAGGATTTCGACTAGGTCCTCGAGCTGCAGTCACAGGACGTGGGTATCCAGCGACGTTTTTCCTCGGAGCCATCTACGGCTTCTCGGGGTTCTGCGCCGGCCCTCTCTTAGGTGCTGTGCTCACCACAGCCGTGGTGGGTGGTAGCGCCCTCTACGGAGCGCTCATCCTTGCCGTCTATGCTCTTGGAATGACCGTTCCCCTCATATGTTTAGCGCTAGTATGGGAGCGTTTTGATATGAGTTCACGATCGTGGTTGCGCGGCCGGACGCTGATATGTGGTCCTCTTCGCCTGAATACAATGTCGATGCTTTCCGGGCTTCTCTTTATAGGCATTGGACTGCTCTTCATCTTCAGCAAAGGCACAACGCATCTTCCGTCCGCAATAAGCATTGATACTCAAGCTGAGATTCAAGGATGGATTGTTGTCAACCTTGGTCCCATCTCGGATGTCCTCGTCCTTCTCGGGTGTGCGCTCCTGGTAGCCTTAGGACTGATCATTTATATTCTGAAAAAATCTCCCGCCACGAGCACCAGCGAGCGTGAGAAGTAGAAAAGGAGACATTCCCTTGGGGAAAGTCTCCTTTTTGATGTCCTAATTAGGCAATCAAGGCCAGACCCGCGACAGCCGCACGCTAGCGAAACTCATATTCTCACCAGTCACCTAGCGCGTGCGCTGAATCTTAGGATGTGGGGGAAAACCTAAGTCACCGGGTATATATGGACCTGCCGCATCACTACCGAGGCACGCTGAGGTACCACCAGTTGTGAGCGAGGCGGGGCAGTGCACGGTGCACAATTTTCTCGGTTTTGCCGAATGCGGCAAAACCAATGATAGGAAGCGGGCGATTATTTCCGTGCGGCACACCATAACCATTGCACACAATCGATAGTCTCCGCACTGTAGTCCTATTCATTCTGAACTTAACGGTTTACCCATGACGGGATCGAGCTCTACGGACACTCACAATGTGCTCATTGATCAGTAGAGATTAGTTAATGCGCTTCCATCGCCTCGATTACTGTGGGGGATAACACTGAGCTGACCATTGGATTCCAAGATAACGGCGAATATTTGGTCGAAGCCACCATACCCCGCTTGGCGAATCGCCTGTTCAACTCCGGCAACGCTCAAACGGTGAGTATGGATAACATCGAGTAGCGGCTCACCGTCTCGGACAAGAAGTGCAGGTGGAGAGGTGACAATGCGCCGGATCCTAGAGTTATTGGAGCTTGCTCGTGCAACTACAAACTGCAGGCACGCCAAGAGGCCAAGGGCGAGCAGTCCTTCAGAATATGTCACATCCGTACTGAGAATAATGCTCGCAACAGTCGAGCCGAGAGCCACTGTAATAATAAAGTCAAAAGCATTGAGCTGCGCGAGGGTTCGCTTACCACTCATGCGCAATATGGCAACGATGGTGAAATAGGTCAGCACACCAATAACAAGAATACGAATCAGAGAAAACCAAGAATCAAAGAACATACTCAGCAGTATGGCATATATGCTCAGGGCTATTTATTCGGGTAATAAAAAGGGCGGAGTGTGCGTGCACCCCGCCCTTTCGGTGAAAATCTCTAGATCATCATCTTCCGACGTTCAAGTAGAGCATTTTCTTCCCTTCGAATGAAAAGGAAGATGATGAAGATCAGAACGGCGAAACCGAGGAAGACCATGAAGGTCACGTCCCAGCCAGCGTATTCCACGAGGTAGCCGACACCAGTAGACGCTAAGGTAGCGCCGAGAAGATAACCAAATAAACCGGTAAAACCTGCGGCGGTCCCGGCGACATTAGCAGGTGATAGATCTAGAGCCTGGAGACCAATGAGGCCTACGGGACCATAGATGAATCCACCGATGAGGGCGACAAATAGCACCATGACCAAAAATGGGGTGCCGACAGGCATGAGCCAATAGCCCGCAATAGATAGGCCAGCACCCGTGGTGAAGAGCAGGATCGAAGCACTGCGATTACCATTGAAAATTTTATCGGACGTCCAACCACACAGAATCGTGCCTATAAATCCGGCGATTTCGAAAGCCCCAAAGCTAATCAATCCGCTGGTGATCGACATATTGTGCACTTCGGAGAGATAGGTAGTCACCCAGTTAAGAACGCCGTAGCGCAAGGCATAAACGAAGACATTACCGATGGCGAGCAGCAGGATGATCTTATTGGTCAAGATATGCTTGAATACCAGTTCACGGGTGGAAATTCCCAACCCATTATTGGTGTCTTCGGCGACTTTAGGCGGGTCATTGCGGTACTCATCAATTGGCGGCAAGCCCACAGCGGTAGGATTATCCCTGATGAGCACAAAGGAGATAACTGCGACGACAAGCGCCACAACAGCGGGTACCCAGAATGCTGCACGCCAGTTTTGCTCAGTAAGGTGCAAACCAAAAGCGACGAGGAAGGGCAGGGCGCCAGCGCCGAGATTATGGGAGGTATTCCACAATGAGCCTTTCCAGCCGCGTTCGTTAGTACTAAACCACTGAACTACAACGCGCCCACACGGAGGATAGCCCATACCCTGGAACCATCCATTGATGAACATAACGGTGGCAAAGATACCCACACTGGCCGAAACCCACGGCACAAAGGCGACGATGAGGTTCATAATGGCCGACAGGCCCAGACCCAACGGAAGGAAGTATCGCGCATTGGAGCGGTCGGAAACCATAGCGCTGAAGAATTTGGATAACCCGTAGCTGATCAATACAGCGTTGGCGATAATGCCGACAGCGGGCTTATCGATGACGCCATTTTCATCAAGAAGCAACGGCGCGATAGTCGAAATATTGTTGCGGATAAGATAAAAGCCTGCATACCCGAGGAAGATTCCCATGAAAACTTGGAATCGGAGGCGGGGATATTTACGGTCGATTTCTGCTTGAGGCAACCGTGGTGCAGCTGGCGGGGTGTGTAGCCATGTCAGCACTGAAATGCTCCTTTACTAGATTGTAGGAGGCGCATTTATTGCAAAATACGTCAGCTTGCGATGAATTAGATATCGCCAAAAAGCCGCACATATTATATGAATAATATTAATGAAAACCTAATAAAAACATGAGTAAAGCCTACGATGTGACTAAAGTCCCCCTCCCACAGGGGCGCTAGCATCCACACACGGACTTCACAATGCGATTCACTGCATAAATCTGGATTAACCCGGATATATCTCCCCATGTATGTGATCAGGTTCGCCTCACACCGACATATCCAAGTCTCTCCCACATTCAGGGAACCGATTGCGCTTATTCGCAGTCCAACGGTTTACATACAGCTACTCTCGCGAAATTCAACGACCGAAGGACTCTAGCTATGAAATTCTTGCCAGTTGGAATACTAGGCGGCTGCCTTACCCTTCTCACCGCATGTACGAACGATGCCCCACAGCTCAACGCCGATTCCACCAACCCGTCCAAGTTGAACGTGGCGACAGCTCCCGCCACTGCACCCGTCACGCAACCGATTACCATAGACCGCTCCGACCCTAGGGGCGAAGACTACCACGAAGCTTTCAGCCATTTTGATCCCAACCTCGTCCTCCATGATTTCTGCGACCGCTTCACCCCCGAGGAACTGGTCAGCATCGGACTACAAGAAGACGAAAGCTCCGAGACAGAGCGGAGCCCTGATGGGTTTTTATCGAGCTGCGACTATAAGCCCTATCCACAAGACCCCAACGTCCTCTATGCGGTCGCGACAAACTTCACACAGCACAACTTATACCACCAACTTAACCGTCTTTTGCTCTTCGAATTCGAAGAACAGGACCCCCGCATCTACTTTCAATCACCCCAAAAAAATGGTGAGTCGAGTGAACTCTTCAATTGCACCGCTGCAACGAGCACCTCGGGAGGCACAGTAAACCTCACAACGAAAGTTTCCAAAAACGCCACTAACCCACATGCGTACTTCAACGATAGTGCCACCACCTGCAAACATTCACACGACAAACTTATCGAGCTGATCAACCTCAGCGGAATAAGGTGGCCGCAACCTGTCATGCAGCCAGTCAATATAGACCCCAACGATCCTGCGTCTGAAGGCTACCAGGAAGCATACGACTATTCAGACCCCAATCTTGTCCCTTATGATTTCTGCGACCGCTTTACTCCCGAAGAATTCGCCAGTATCGGACTACAAAAAGATGAGACTTTTGAAACTAGCAAGTCGCCGAAGACGAAACTCACGGTCTGCCAATTCAAGCCCTTCCCTGAAAACCCAGATATCGTTCACCTCATCGCAACCGACGGAGTACCGTACAAAAAAAATCGCTCAGCTGGCCTTATTCTCGACTTCGAGTTCGAGGGGCGTCACCCCCGCATCTACTTCTTTGCATATTTACCCAATGGGGAGACGGACGAAAATTTTGATTGTAGCGCTGCTACAAGCACTACCAGCGGCACATTATCCTTCTCGACACTTGTCTACAAAGATTTATTGGACCCTAGTACACCCCTAAGAGATCTCGCCAGTACTTGCAAATATTCACACGACAAACTCATCGAGCTGATCAACCTCAGCGGAATACAGTGGCCATAGCCTCTCCACCACAGCAAGCTATACCCAATCGCACTCACGATCACAGAAACGCCGAGCATTGATGAACAAACTCCTCACCCTCCTCAGCACCACAGCACTCCTTAGTTCTAGCGCGTGCACACCAAATCCACCAGGTCCTGATAGGACCGAAACAGTAACAGTGTCTCGCACCACCGCACCCCAAACCCCCGAGACTACTGCCCCCACCACGGCCCCCACCGTGCAGCCGGTCGATGTGGACCCCGACGACCCTAAATTCGAAGGCTACCAAGAAGCATACGACCGCTCAGATCGTGACCTTGTTGTCCATGATTTCTGCGACCGCTTCACCACCGAAGAACTCGCTGGCATCGGGCTACGCGCCCACGACAGCTCAGAAACCGAAAGAGACGCTCAATTCAAAGAATCGGTCTGTTCCTTCGATCCCATCCCTGAATACCCAGGCGTCGAATACCAAGTCATGACGGGCCTCCTGTCATACGAGACGCAGCGCAATCTGGGCCAACTCTTGAACTTCGATTTCGAAGGGCGTCACCCCCGCATCTACTTCTACTCCAGCTTAACCAATGCTAAAGCAGGCTTCTTCCTCGGTTGCACTGCAGCAACGAGCACCACTAACGGCACTATAAACTTTTCCACCGAAGCGTTCAGCGACGAACTTATCCCTGATGCGCGCTTCAACGATGCCGCTAGCACCTGCCAACACTCACACGACAAACTCATCGAGCTGATCAACCTCAGCGGAGTCCCATGGCCATGATCACCTTCAACCCCACCGCCACAGCAAGCTATACCCAATCGCACTCACGATCACAGAAACGCCGAGCATTGATGAACAAACTCCTCACCTTCCTCAGCACCACAGCACTCCTTAGTGCTAGCGCGTGCACACCAGATTCTTCTGGGCCAAACGAACCAAAGGAAACTGAAACGGCAACGGTGTCTCGCACTGCAGCTAACACCGCACCCCAAGCACCCCAAACCCCCGAGACTACCGCCCCCACCATGCAGCCAGTCGATGTGGACCCTGACGACCCCAGATTCGAGGGTTACCAAGAAGCATACGACCGCTCAGATCGTGACCTTGTTGTCCATGATTTCTGCGATCACTTTAACTCCGAAGAACTCGCTGGCATCGGGCTGCGCGCCCACGACAGCTCAGAAACCGAAAGAGACGCTCAATTCAAAGAATCGGTCTGTTCCTTCGATCCCATCCCTGAATACCCAGGCGTCGAATACCAAGTCATGACGGGCCTCCTGTCATACGAGACGCAGCGCAATCTGGGCCAACTCTTGAACTTCGATTTCGAAGGGCGTCACCCCCGCATCTACTTCTACTCAAACTTAACCAATGGTAAAGCAGGCTTCTACATCAGTTGCACTGCAGCAACGAGTACGACTAACGGCACTATAAACTTTTCCACCGAAGCGTTCAGCGACGAACTTATCCCTGATGCGCGCTTCAACGATGCCGCTAGCACCTGTCAACACTCACACGACAAACTCATCGAGCTGATCAACCTCAGCGGAGTCCCATGGCCATGATCACCTTCAACCCCACCGCCACAGCAAGCTAAATCCAATCGCACTCACGATCACAGAAACGCCGACCCTGATGAACAAACTACTCACCCTCCTCAGCACCACAGCACTCCTTAGCGCTAGCGCGTGCACACCAGATTCTTCTGGGCCAAACGAACCAAAGGAAACTGAAACGGCAACGGTGTCTCGCACTGCAGCTAACACCGCACCCGAGACTACTGCCCCCACCGTGCAGCCAGTCGATGTGGACCCTGATGACCCCAGATTCGAGGGTTACCAAGAAGCATACGACCGCTCAGATCGTGACCTTGTTGTTCATGATTTCTGCGACCGCTTCACCCTCGAAGAACTCGCTGGCATCGGGCTGCGCGCCCACGACAGCTCAGAAACCGAAAGAGACTCTCAATTCAAAGAATCGGTCTGTTCCTTCGATCCCATCCCTGAATACCGAAGCGTCGAATACCAAGTCATGACGGGCCTCCTGTCATACGAGACGCAGCGCAGTTTGGGAACTCTTTTAGACTTCGATTTCGAGGGGCGCCACCCCCGCATCTACTTCTACTCAAACTTAACCAATGGTAAAGCAGGCTTCTACATCAGGTGCACTGCCGCAACGAGTACGACTAACGGCACTATAAACTTTTCCACCCGAGCGTTTAGCGACGAAC